>JBCDAQ010000059.1:0-19444 GCA_039185285.1 Pseudomonadota bacterium | reverse complement strand
GCGCGTGACCGGCAAGCCGGGCATCTGCGAAGGCCCCTCGGGCGGTGGCGCGACCTACATCCTGCCCGGTCTGGTCGAGGCCACCGAAAGCTCAGTTCCGATCCTGGCGATCACCACCGACGTGGCTACGACCTCGCGGGGGCGCTACCCGCTGACCGAGCTCGACCAGGTCGCGCTGATGCGGCCTTTGACGAAGTGGAACACGTCGCTCGATCAGGCCGCTCGGCTGCCGTCGGCGATGCGCCAGGCGTTTCGCGCCATGACCACCGGGCGGCCTGGCGCGGTCCACTTGGCGCTGCCGTTCGACACGCAGAAAGCCGCGGTCGATCCGTCCGAGATCTGGGCCGACCCGGCGCATGCCAGATACCCGGCCACCCGAACCGCGCCGGATGCGGACTGAGAACAACCTCCATTATGCGGAGACGATTGCGGCGACGAACCCTTGTGGGGAGCAGCCTCTGCCGCCTTATGGTGCGTGTCTTTTGGGGTCGATCAATCTCGCGGCATTGGTGCGCGACCCGTTCGATCAGGACGCGGAGATCGACGAGACCGATCTGGCGGATCTCGTCGCCACCGCGATCCGGATGATGGACAATGTGGTGGATGCCTCGCGTTTTCCGCTGGAGGCGCAGGCGCGTGAAGCCGAGGCCAAGCGCCGGATCGGGCTGGGGGTCACAGGGCTGGCCGATGCGCTCCTGATGTGCCGCTTGCGCTATGGCTCGGACGAAGCGGCGGCGCAAACGGCGCGCTGGATGGCGCTGATCGAGGAGGCGGCTTATGCGGCCTCGATCAAGCTGGCGGAGGAGAAGGGGCCCTTCCCCCTCTTCGACGGCGATCAGTACCTCGCGGGCGCGCATATTCAACGCCTGGCCGAGCCGATCCGCGCCGGGATCGCCCAGCATGGCATTCGCAATGCGCTCCTGACCTCAATCGCGCCGACGGGGACGATTTCGCTTTTTGCCGGGAACGTGTCGTCAGGGATCGAGCCGGTCTTTGCCTATAGCTACACCCGCAAAGTGCTGCAAAAGGACGGCTCGCGGACGGAAGAGGACGTGGTCGACTACGCGGTCGCCAAGTTCCGCGAGATCCACGGGGATGTGGATCTGCCTGACTACTTCGTCTCCGCCCAGACGCTGGACCCGCTCGATCACGTGAAGATGCAGGCGGTGGCGCAAAAGCACATCGACAGCTCGATCTCCAAGACGATCAACTGCCCAGAGGACATCTCGTTCGAGGCGTTCAAGGATGTGTATGAAGCGGCCTATGAGAGCGGGTGCAAGGGTTGCACTACTTACCGGCCGAATGCGGTCACTGGATCGGTCCTGACCGTTGCCGAGGAGGCACCCGCCCCCCTCCCCTCGACCGAGGGCGAGGTGGTCTATATCGCCGAACCGCTCAAGCGCCCGGAAGCGCTGGAGGGACGGACCTACAAGCTGAAATGGCCCGAAAGCCCGCATGCGATCTATGTCACCATGAACGATGCAATCGTAGGCGGGCATCGGCGGCCCTTTGAGATGTTCATCAACTCGAAGAACATGGAGCATTACGCCTGGACCCTCGCGCTGACCCGGATGATCTCTGCCGTGTTCCGCCGCGGCGGGGATGTGAGCTTTGTGGTCGAGGAGCTTAAAGCCATCTTCGACCCCCGCGGCGGTGCTTGGCTGCCCAACCCGGCCAAAGGCGGGCGGTCAGAGTACGTCCCCTCGATTCTGGCGGCGATCGGCGGCGTGATCGAGCGCCACCTGATCGAGATCAGCTTTATCGAAGGCGAAGGCATGGGGCTGAGCACTGACCCGGCCGCCGAACGGATGGTGGTCGGCGGCGCCACCCCCGCCGCCTGCCCCAATTGCGGGAGCTTCAACCTGGAAATCAAAGAAGGCTGCGAGGTCTGCCGCGATTGCGGGCATTCGAAATGTGGGTAAGCTTCGATTTCGATTAGGGCGATCTTGATCGCAGTCAGACTGCTCAGCACTCGTGGTTGATGGATTTCCCAATCGGGACGGTATACCCCTCCTCCACCAGTTGATATGCGCGGGTAACATGGCGGGAAAAGGGGTCATCGGTCCATGCCGAAATTGAGACTTCGCTTGGCGAACCCACATAATCCCGATTACAAGACGGTCTTCAGTTTAACCGCGCATCACAGGGGCGCGCGCGGGAGCGGTCGACCCGAGGCATCTGATGAAATGAGCCCGTTCTATCCATTTAAAGCTTCCGATGCCTCAAACGGGCGATGACCTGAGCGTTGAAAGTCTAGAACCCTGCCGCAAACCAAAACCAAATATACTGGCATCGACAGCACAGTGACTGGGATCGGATTGCTGATCTTGGGATTGTTCGTGTTCTCGATCCAAGACGTAATCATGAAGTTTTTCAGCGATCAGTTAGCCGTGCAGGAGGTCATCTTCGCGCGGGGTATGGTGACCCTCGCCCTGATCAGCGCCGCATTGTACGCGACGCAAGGTCTTGGTGGGTTTGCCACAGAACGGCCGTTCCTAAACTGCCTCCGCGGCTTTTTCTCCTTCATTTGTTTTTCCTCATTCTCGATGTCGCTCGCCGTGCTCCCCTTGGCGGACGCGATGCCGCTCTATTACACCGCACCGCTTTTTGTCGTGGTCTTCGCTGGGCCTTTTTTGGGCGAAACGGTCGGCTTGCGGGTTTGGATCGCGGTGATCTTGGGCTTTATCGGCGTCGTTCTCGTTGCCCGACCCAGCGCCGACGGGATCGAGCCCGCGATGATCTTGGCCGTCATATCTGCGATTGCGTATAGCGCTCAGATACTCCTAACAAGGCGCCTCGGCTCTACCGAGAGCGCTTTGGGCATGACGTTCTACCTCACGCTCATGTTCGTTCTTTTCAGCGGGCTGACGGGATTGGTTTTTGGAACCGGTTGGATGGATCAATTCGAGCATCCGAGTGCTGCCTATCTGTTTCGCGCTTGGACTGTGCCGAGCGTTGCGCAGACCGGCCTTCTGCTCGCAGTCGGCTTAACTGGCACGATCGGGTTCTATTGTATCAGCCAGGCCTATCGCTTTGGCCATGCCAACCGAATGGCGCCGTTTGAGTACAGCTCCCTCCCTTTTGCCGTCCTTTGGGGATGGATGTTTTGGGGCTCACTTCCGACCATCTGGACCGTTTTCGGAAGCGCCTTGATCGTTGGCGGAGGGCTGTTCATCGTCTTCTCCGAAGTCAGAGGCTCAAAGAGACGGGTCGCAGCCTAACCGCGTTCGACCGATCAGACCTAAGCTTGCTCGATGACCCGTGCCCGGATCCGGCGTCAGAGTGAGCAAACGAGGAAACGATCTGTGTTAAGCGCCGCGTTATCGACCGGCCCTCATTCAGGTGCACCGAGATTGATCGTCGCCCGAAGCCCGCCCAGCATTTCAGATCGTTCCAAGTTCAGCCCACCGCCATAGAGCCCAGCGAGATCCGAGACGATGGCAAGGCCAAAGCCGGAACCAGGGGCCGAGGTATCGAGCCGCTCACCCCAGGACATCGCCCGCTTCATCGCCTCGTCATCGAGACCCTTTCCATCATCCTCGATCGTCAAGATAAACGCCCCACCCTGAATTTCGGCGGTGACCCGGATACGGGCGTTTGCATGACGATGCGCATTGGTCATCAGATTGGCCACAATCGCGTCGAAATCGCTTTCCGCGATCCGCAGCGTAAGCTCGGTATCGCAGTCGAGATCAATGGCCAGCGGCGCCGAGCGATAGAGCAGCAAGAAGCCTTCGCGCGCATCCTCCAGAAACGGGCGAACAGCCAGCGTTGGATGCGGCCCATCGGGCCCAATTGACGTCGCCAGTTGGGCGTATCGGTCGAGGATCGCGCCCATCGAGTTTAGCCGCGACTTCGCCATCTCTGGATCACCACCATGGGAGAGAGCGTTTTGCGTGACCGCAAGCGGATGTTTCAGGTCGTGGGCGATCTTGCCGATATAGCGCCGCGTGCGCTCGACCAGCTTGGAGTTCCGGTCGATCGAGGCATTCAGATTCTCGACAACCGCCTGAATCTCCGAGGGAAACGCGCCTTCGATCGTAGCACTCTCGCCCTCGCCATAGCGCTCGGCTGCGCGGTCCAACCGCTGGAGCGGCCTCAGCACCAGGGCGACGAGCACGATGATCAGACCCAGCATGAGCGCACCGAAAAGAGCGAACCCTCTGAGGGCAGCTTGCCGCAGCGCATCGGCCCGTTCGGCAACCAATTCTTCGAAGCGCGCCGCACTCATCGCGACGGTGTAGGTCACCGAAACCGGCGCCAGAGCCTCGGTCCCCGGTGTCACTGGTAGGGTCTCTGCCCGCCTTTGCTGGAGCGCGGCGAGATCTCCGATCGGGGAGGCGATAACCTCCATCAAAGCCTCTTCTCCCGTGCCGACCAGATCGGGTGGGGCGAATGCTTCCGCGTCGAAAACATCCGATCGGAAGATGCCGCCGTTCTCATCGGTGACGCTCCAATAGAGCTCTCCGCTCGCGAGGTCGGTTGGGAACACACCCGTAATCTGCGCCGTGGTCCATCGACCTCGAAGCTCGCGGGCGAGGGTCTCCATCTGGCTCTCGACCGCCCGTCGGGATGGGCGCTCGACCGCCGTCTCGATGATCAGCCAGGCCAGCGCACAGACCAAGGCATAGAGAACCGCCGCCACGATCAGCAGCTGTTGGCTCAACCCTTTGGGCAGGAATGTCATTTCTCCGCCAGTTGGGCGAGGCGGTAGCCATAGCCACGTACCGTCTCGATCATGTCTTTGCCGAGCTTGTCGCGGAGGCGGCCAATATAGACCGGCACCTCGCCCCCGGTCTTAGCGGAGGCATTGTCAAAGGCACGCTCAGCCAGCTCATTCGCCGAGCTTGGACGCTCCGCACTCACGATCAGGCAATGGAGAAGCCTGAATTCTGTCGGGGTCAGCTTGAGCGGGTCACCATCGACCCAGACCCGCAAGGCCCGTGTGTCCATCCGGATCGCACCCGCCTCTAGCACCGGGGTCGAGACGTTGGGGCCGGAGGAGTTTACCGCCCCCCGCACCCAATCGAGCAGCAGCTCAAGATCCACCGGTTTCAGCAGATAGTTTGTCGCCCCTGCCCTTACCCCGTCGCGCATATCGGCGACAGATTGGCGGGTCGCTGTCAGCACGATCACCGGCATCGCGCACCCCGCTTCCCGCCAGCGGCGCAGGACCGACAGGCCATCCATCCCCGGCAAGCCAAGATCGAGCACGACGGCAGCGTACGGGTTCTCCAGCCCAAGCTCGAGCGCCTCTTCCCCATCATCGGACCAGTCGACGACATACCCCTCGCCCTCCAGCAGAGAGGTGATCTGGGACGCAAGATCCGGATCATCTTCGACAATCAGCGTGCGCATCGGTCTTCCTTCGCTCTATCGCCGTCCAGGCGCTTCGTAGAGGATCCGCCTGGAATCCGGGTCGACATAGACCAACGTCTCCGCGCCGTTCTTCTGGCGTACCCACACCTCGTACATGAAGCCGGATTTCGTCCGCGCCGGTTTGCGGATATAGACATTGGTGATCCGGGCGTTCTTGTATTTCGGCTTGCTCTTGATCACTCGTTGCAGGCTGCGGGCGGGAACGCGTTCGCCGTCGCGCCGATTGGCATCGCGCTGTGTGTTTTGGGCAAGAAGAACCGCTTCGCTCCCCGGATCCGCCAACGGGATGGGGTGAAAGGCCTCAACCGCGCGCACGCCTGCGGCCCCCGGCTGAGCAGCCAGGAAAACCGCAAGCATAACAAAAACGCCAATGGCACGCATTCGCATCACAACCCCAGATCCCAGAGCGACAAGTCTCGCATTTTCCAACATTAAAATCCCATAACAGCCGAGGCATGCAAATTTAAGGTCCGATCCGGCCAAGGTCACTGCATCGGAGCTTCAACGGGATCCGGTGCCAGGTTCATCAGACGATGCGCACCCCCCGCATGCTCGCAACGGATCCCGTTGTTGTCTCCGATACCGATTGCAACAGAGACAACTTGGGAGAAGTCAGATGAAGCACTGGATCCGGATGGCCCTCGTCCTACCCGTCGGCGGCCTCTTGCTTTGGGCCCCGGCGCCAGCCGACGCTCAGTCAAGCGACCGTTCTGAACGCCGGGCAGAACGCACCGATAACCGCCAAGACCGCCGCGAGGCCCGCCAGAACGACCGCGGAGATCGCCGCGAAGCGCGCCAGAACGATCGGGGAGACCGCCGCGAAGCGCGCCAAGACAATCGGAGCGACCGGCGTGATGCTCGTCAGGATCGCCGGGCCGATCGCCGCGACGTCCGCGGAGATCGCCGCGCTGACCAACGCCAAGTCCGGTATGACCGGCGCTATGACCGCCGGAAAGGCGCTTGGAACCACAAGTCAGAGCGCTTCGAGCGCAAGGCTCGCCGGATCGACCGCAAGGCTGACAGGTACAGCCGCAAGGCAGACCGCCTCCGTGACCGGGGCCGCTATGGTGCTGCGAACCGGTTTGACCGCAAAGCCTACCGCCTCGATCGCCGCTCCGACCGTTTCTATCGCAAGTCCGAGCGTTTTGAGAACCGCGCGTACCGGAAGGGATACCGCTGGCGCTACTGAGAGTGACGAAATTTAGCGCCGCCTGACGGACAGGCGGCGCCCCAGATCCAACCATGGAGTTCAACATGACTTTCGAGAAACCCGCCCTGAGCCTGAAGAGCGCCATCCTGGGCAGCGCCATTATCCTGGGTGTCGCCGCAAGCGCTCTGCCCGAAGTCGCCGAAGCCGGACCGCGCTCGCACAAGGTCTCCAGAGCTCTCGATAACGTCGCCCAGGACATCTACTCCCTGCGGGATGTGCGTGGCCCCTACCGCCGAGATCAGGAGATCCAGCGCCTGCAAGACAAGCTGGATCGGTTGGAGTATCGCACCTACAAGCACCGTGGGCGCAAGGCACGGCGCAACCTGACGGATATCCAGGCGCTGCGGTCGGACCTCTCGCGGATCGAGGCACGCAATAACCGACGCATCGCCCGGTTGGAGCAACAGGCCTATCCGCTGCCCGCGCCAGAGCCAGAAGTCGTCTATATCGAGAACGGCCCCCGCTTCGGTCTGGAGATCTCGACCGACGGCTTCCGCCTGGGTATCGAGCGCTAAGGGAGTAAGAAGAGGGACCAGGCCAGCACCATCGAGCAAAGGCCGGGGCCGCGATCCGAAAGGGTCGCGGCCATTTTCATTTTCCTAAGCGCAGCGGCGAACCAATCCAAAGATCCAGCAGATCAGCTCCTTCGATCACGGGAGAGGTCCGGGCCTTGATGATCTGCGACAGGATGATGCTGAGTCGACCGACCTTCGAGCGCAAGACCGGCACGTCGCCGAAGTCGTCGGTTCGCCAAAAAGCAACATCCTGACTGGCGAAGCCTGATCCCATGATCATAGAGCGCTCGGGGATGGGAACCGTTCCGAGAACCGCTCACTTCCACGACTGACCACGCAGCACCAGCAGACCGGCGAGCGCAATCATACTCATGCCGATCACGGTCCAAACGCTCAGGGCAACGCCAAAGAAGAAGACATCCCAGATCACGACGAAGACGAGGTAGCTGTATTCAAACGTCGACACGATAGCCGGTGGTGCCACCTGGTAGGCGGCTGCCAACATCATCGATAAAACCACGGCAAATCCAGCCAACACCAACAACGCCATCGCGTCTTGCATATCGATCATCGACCAGGTGTCAAAAATGTATGGATAGCCCGCGATCAGAGCGTCCTCTGGCCGCGCGAAAACCAGCGCAAGACTGACCACCGCTCCGGCGATCAGCATGACGATGTTCTGCGACAGCGCGATCGCCGAGAGAGGGACAGCTTGGCACTTTGTGCGCGTGATAATGTGAGCGAGCGCATAGAAACCAGCGCCAATCACAGGAAGAACCGCCCAGGGAGAGAACGCATCAGTGCCAGGTCGAAGCAGCACGATGACCCCAGCAAAACCGACAAACACCCCCACCCAGCCGAGGAGCGTCACCGGCTCCTTGATCACATAGGCAGATAACAGCGCAACAAAGACTGGCGCGATGTAATTCGCAGCTCCGACTGTCGACAGGCTGAGGAAAGGAATTGCCGCATAGAACGCCAAGAACGTGCCGGTAATAAAAAGCGAGCGGAGCAGAAGCCAGCGCCCAAGGGCGGCTTTCGCAACAGCCATCGAAGAGCTGTGGAAAAAACCCAGACCCAGCAAAATGGGCACCGCGAGGCAGCCTCGTAGGGCAAAGATCTGCCAAAGGGTCATCTCGCTGCTGAACAACTTGAAGACAACATCTTGGGCCGAGATGGTGAAGGCCGTGGCGACAATCAGCAAAACACCCAAGAGGATCTTGTGCGGTGGTTGATGAGAGGCGGTTTTCACAGGTTCTTTCCAGCTAGGACGTTCGTATCCCATCCATGCCACTCTTTGGGTTGTTTGAGTATCTATTGGCTTGTGAACTGATTATTTGATTTAACTAAATTATGTCTCGCATACCTGTTCACGGCATCGAAGTCTTTCTCGCAATCATTCGAGAAGGGTCGATGCGCGCTGCGGCGGAAGCGTTGGGGGTGGGCCCATCAGCCGTCACTTTGCAGCTGAAATCCCTCGAGCGACAGCTCGGCGTTGACCTGCTGCATCGAACGACACGCAGCTTGGAGATGACAGATGCTGGGCGCGCACTTTTCAATGCAGCAGCTCCGGCGCATCGCGATCTGGAGTACGCCATCAAGAAAACGCGTGAGATGGCGCAATCCACCACCGGCACATTGAGATTGAGCATGTCGCGTGGCGCCTATCTCGAAGCGCTCGCCCCATCTCTGAGCGATTTTCTGAGCGCGCATCCGGGCATCTCCCTGGACATTTCATGGAACGAAGAACTGGTCGACATCGTTCGGAAAGGGTTTCATGGCGGCATTCGGATGGGAGATGTTCTTGACGATGACATGATCGCGGTTCCGATCACACCACCCATCAAATCTGCCTTCTTCGCGTCACCTTCCTACCTATTGGCCAATGGTCGACCGGAAAGCCCGCGAGATCTGCTGCAACACCGCTCTATCAGGCACCGCCTACCGACATCGGGGACCTTGCGCGACTGGCGGGTGACAGAGGACGGCCAGGAAAAGAAGCTCAACCCGCCGGCTCGGCTGATCTTCGATTCAGCAGCGGGCGTCATCCAAGCCGCGCGAGAAGGGCACGGTGTTGGTTGGTCAATGCTGGCATCAATGCGGGATCACCTCAAATCAGGCGAACTTGAAACACTCCTCGATCCCTATGTGACTGATCTGCCCTCATTCTTCATCTACTTTCCCAAACAGAATCGGCGTGTGGAATGCCTCCGGCTATTTGTCGATTTTCTGAAAGAGCGATCGAAGCGAGGCTGGACCTAATCCTCAGCGTTGAGACTTCCATCAAACGACGGGATTACTGGCCAACAACGCCCGTCCCTGGCTTACGAAGTTTGCCATTCGGCTTTCCGCGATGTTCGAACCACAAGCGACAATGCCAACACGTTTGCCTACCATCTCATCCCGAAGGGGGCCGCAGACTGCCGCCAAAGAGGCCGCGCAGGCGGGCTCGGGCGCCAGCTTCAGTGCATCGTAAAGCAATGCCATGGATTGAAGCAGCTGATCATCGGTGACACGCACGACCTTATCGACGCGCGCTTTCACAATACCAAAAGAGATGGGAAGCGAGACCGGCGCCCCCAGACTGTCCGCAATTGTCGAGACCTTCTCCAGCGAAACCGGCTGATCCGCGGCAAGGCTTTTACAAAGCAGATCAGCCCCCATCGGCTCGACGCCAATGACCTGGCATGCAGGAGATATCTGCTGCACCCCCGAGGCAATTCCACCGATCAATCCGCCTCCGCCAATAGGCACCACAACGACATCGAGATCTGGCGCCTGCCGGATAAGCTCCAACCCACAGGTCGCGGCACCGAGTGTCATCCGTCGCCCCTCATACGGGTGCACGGGCACGAGGCCATCTTCTTCGACCAACTGATCCATACGCGCGAAGACACTCATAATATCCTCGGCAAAGACCACCGAAGCACCCAGGTGCTTGCATTCTTCAACTCTGCTTGGATCGGCGGATTTGGGCATAACGACCGTCGCAGCGACACCAGCATGTTTTGCGGCCCAAGAGACGGCGAGAGCGTGATTGCCCGCGCTCGCAGTCACAATACCACGACGACGCTCCTCAGCAGTCAGTGCCTGAATGCTCAGCAAGGCGCCGCGTGCTTTGAACGACCCAGCTTGCTGAAAGAGCTCAAGCTTTGCGGTAACCGTGGCTCGCTCCGGCAACCTCGAGCGAATGCGCTCAGATGTCAGAGGGACGGTCGGCGTGACGATCAGATGATCAGCAAGAAAATCTCTCGCTTGCTCGATTTCTTGCAGGTCTGGCCCAGTCCAACTCGATCTATCAGCGGCGTCCATACCTCGTCTCCGATCATTCTTCCGTGCAGCTGCGAAGCCGACATTCAATGCCGCAAGCAAAGGCTGCCTATCCGGAGCTTGCGAGACCCACAAAGCCCATCAGAAACCCTGCCAAGTCGACTCGTTTCTTGACGAATTAGACTTAATCTTCCAATTCTGGACAAATCCGTCAATCCTGAAATTAGGAGCTGATCGTGCCCACCAAATCGGAAATCGACTGCCGCGGGGCCCTGGCTGAGCCTTTCGCTGGCCCGGCACAGAACGTGAGAGACTTGGCCCCATGACCGTATCGGCGCCGGTCGCAAGTCTCGCGGCCCAATCTATGGCTTCGTCACGCCGACTAAGGGAGACCGTCCGGCAGACGCCCTGCATCCCTTCCCGCTCCTCCGAGGGGCTATTCTACAAATGCGAAAACCTCCAAGTCACCGGATCGTTCAAGATCCGCGGTGCGACGAACAAGATCTCGGGCATCGCCAAAGGAACACCGATTATCACGGCGTCGTCGGGAAACCATGGCATCGCGTGTAGCCATGCGGCCAAGATGACGGGACATTCACTAACGGTGGTCCTGCCCGAATCGGTAGCGGCGACAAAGCGCGCCCAGATTGAGGCCCTCGGCACCAAGACCATCCTCGTGCCCGGAGACTCCGGACAGGCGGAGCGCGAGGCCAGGCGGATGAGCGAGACCGGGGAGGCAATCTACGTCTCCCCCTACAACGACCACACGATCATGGCGGGCCAAGGCACGATCGGCATTGAACTCCTAGAGCAAATGCCCGTGATCGACGCTGTCTTCATCTCAATGGGAGGTGGCGGTTTGATCGCGGGCATCGGCGCCGCGGTGAAAGCGTTCTCACCGCAAACGCGAATTGTCGGCGTTAGCGCGGACAACTCGGGCGCGTTCGCCGCGAGCCTGGCCGCAGGCCGTATCGTCGAGACCGAACACCTCGATACGCTGGCCGACGGATGCGCGGGCGGTGTGGACGACGACACGCTGACATTTCCGATCGCCCACGAGATCGTGGACGAAGTGGTCTCTTGCTCAGAAGATGAAATCGCCCAGGCCTTGTGCCATCTCGCCTGGACTGAGAAGTTGCTGGTCGAGGGGGCCGCCGCCCTTGCACTCGCGGGCTACTTCGCGGTGCAGGAGACGTACGGCGATCTGACCTCGGTCGTGATCTTATGCGGCTCCAACTTCGACACAGCGAAGATGCAGAACGTTCTTTCTCAGACACCGAGCGATTTGTGACGGAACCTGATCCATCCAGCAGCCCCCAGGTGCCCGCACATCTCGAGGCAATCTGCAACGCAATGGTCAGTCTGCTGGATCCATTTGGCGAGGTCGTCCTTCACGATTGGGTCGAGCAAAAGATCCTCTACATCGCGGGGCGGCTATCTCACCGAGAGATCGGCGATCCATCCTTCATGGATGAGATCGCTCTTCCGGAGAGCACCGGTCCCGTGATCGGCCCTTATCGCAAAACCAATCCTGACGGGCGGCAAATCAAATCGATCAGCATTCTAATGCGCGACACGGCGGGCGACCCCAAACACCTGCTCTGCCTCAACATGGACGTGTCGCGCTTCGACGCGGCCCAGGTTGCCCTGTCCCATTTCACCTCGGTCTCGGCGGAGAACCAACAAAACCCCTTGGCGCGTGACTGGCTAGAACCACTCCATGAGTTCATCGCGAATTGGCGCGTGAAACGCGGGCTGGTTGACGGCGCCTTATCCGTTGAATGCCGCCAGTCATTGATTGCCGCGTTGATGGACGAAGGTGTTTTCGATCGCCCCAAAGCAGCCGAAGCCATCGCGCGCGCAATCGGCGTGAGCCGAGCGACAGTCTATGGCGATCTAAAGTCTCTTCAGGCTCGCTGATACAGATAGATCGCCATGCAGCAGCAGCGAATGCAGATTGGCAAGCTCGGTCAGGGGATTGCCTGCCCTCGATCAGCTTTCCATGCGATTGCGGGCGCGGCGGAAGTCTTGAAAGACCTTGCTGCTCCCAAGTGTCGCTTCAATGGATCCGCCGTTCTTTGTGCGCATCAGGCGTTCGCAATCCTCCGCAATCGAGCGGCTGATGCGCCTTAGTTTCGCGTCCTCACTCGCCTCACTGAGCCGACCCGCAGACTGGGCACATCTGCGAGTGAGTTGCAGATCGACCTCAAAGCGCTTCTCCCTCTCAACAATCGTCGAGCCGGGGACATCGAGGCCAGGCGCCATCGGATCATCAGAGCCAACAAATGGCGCCAATGCGGTCAGATACAGCATCGCCGCCCCACTGATTTGCCAAGACGTAGACGCCTCGGCCGTCTGGCCTTCATGCCAGTTCGCGAATGCATGCAGGAGCGTTTGCTCCATGAGCTGCAGCAACAATGGGTAAAGATCTGGGACAGCTGTTTTGCCTCCACTCTCGGGCAACTCCGCTCCCACGCCTTGGATCATGCTGGCCAACCATGCCCGATAGTCATCTCTGGGAGCGCGGGCCACGGCCAATCTCTCGCGTCCAGGCACACTCTCAATCTCACAAGACGCCAGGAAAGTCTGGAGGCGCTGTTCGAACGCCAGCTCTGTTCTGAGGATGACCGGCGCGCTGTTGGCAGGTGCAACGCGATGGGGCGCGATCGATACGCTAGCCCCCGTTTTCAGCATCAAATCGATGATCTGCATCGCGTTTGGGAAGTCCTGGTCGTCGACCTCCCTAACGCGGGCAACCAGATCCTTCCGCCCGCTTCTTCCCAGGATCAGCATATGAAAGAACTGCTGGGAAACAGCGGTCATGAGCCAGGTCAGCAGGTTGCTGAGCTGGTGGTCCTCCGCGTCGGACGTCGCATCTGGATTGGCCATGTTCAGACGGTAGGAGGGGGTTCACGAAGGGACAAGACCAGAGCTCACCGCGAATGGGTCCCAATCAGAATCCCGATGCCACTCATACTCTGTTCCCTCGGCCACCCACTCTGCTGCCTCTTGGCCAAAGAGATGCGCGGCCGCGGCAAGCGCCATGTCCATGCCGGCGGAGACACCCGACGAGGTGAAGAATTTGCCATCCTGAACCCAGCGTGCCTTCTTCACCCAATCGACGTTGGGGCCTAGAGGCACTGTTCCCAGAAAATCCTGCTTGTTCGTCGTCGCCTTCACCCCGTCCAATTTGCCCGTCATCGCGAGCAAGATACTGCCTGTGCAGACAGTCATGACGAGCTCTGCTTGGTCAGCCGTCTGGCGCAACCAGTCCATCACCTTTGGGCTTTCGGCAACATCGATCGCGCTGTCTCCACCCGGGATCAACAGCAGGTCATAGGCCGCCTGATCAGCGATGGTTCTGTCCGGAATGATCCGCTGTCCATGTCGGGTCGCAATGGGCGCTTCAGTCTCTGCCACAAGGGTCAAAGCGATCTTGTCGCGGAACCCGCCCAACAGCTCGATCGGCCCAAACAAGTCCAAGGTTTGGATGCCAGGAAAAACAAACACAGCAAGTGATTTCATCAGAGCCTCCTCGGGGCAAAATTGGGATGCTGTCGCACCAAGCCTCATAGACTAAGAGCAACCGCGGTGGCATGTATGCCATTATGAGTACGCTTTCTGCCAAAACCGCCAATGGGGCCCCAGCACCCCATCGACTCGTCTTTGTGATTTATCCCGAGATCGCGCTGCTCGATCTCGCAGGCCCACTACAGGTGTTTGCCGGGACGTGGTGGCCAGGAACCAAGACGCGGGTCTATGACATCTCCATCGTCTCTGCCGAGGGTGGCAGAATCCAGAGTGACTCCTTGGTGTCGATCGACAGCGACCCGATCCACAGCCTCGCCAAAACCCGAATTGACACGCTGATCATCGTTGGCGGAGACGGCGTATACACAGCAGCAGAAGATCGCGGCTTGGTCGAGAGCATCGCCAGGTTCGCCGCAAGATCGGACCGGGTTTGCTCAATCTGCTCAGGCGCTTACCTGCTCGCCGCGGCAGGTCTTCTCGCTGGGCGCCGGGCCGTTACCCATTGGCAAGACGCGGAAATTCTAGAGAGGGATTTTCCAGAAGTTCGACTAGAGCTCGATCCGATCTTCATCAAAGATGGGAACATCTGGACATCCGCCGGCGTCACGGCAGGCACCGATATGGCGCTGGCCCTCGTCGCCGAGGATTGGGGGCGCGAGGCCGCCCTCGAACGCGCAAGGGCCCTGGTCACTTACATGGTTCGGCCCGGTGGCCAGTCGCAGTTCAGCCCAGTGCTGGAGCGTCAAAGCTTAGATCACTCCGGCAAGTTCGAAGAGCTTCACGGATGGATCGCGGAAAACCTAAAACGGGACCTCAGCGTTGAAGCCCTCGCAAGCCATCAGAACATGAGCCTGAGGAACTTTTACAGGCAGTATCAAGCGACGATGGGCATCACGCCCGCCCGCGCGGTCGAGGCGATCCGAACCGAGGCCGCTCGCGATATGCTCGAGACAACAGACGCCAGCATCAAGACAATCGCCTCCAAATGCGGCTACGGCACCGAAAGCCGAATGCGGCGCGCCTTCTCGCGTGTCTTGGGCGTCTCACCAAGCGCCTATAGGGAGAGATTTAAGCCAAGCGAAACATGACGAAAACCGACCAGAGCACTGGTTGCCTGCACCACCGCGGCGGGTCGGGCTCGCCTGACCTGGTCGAAAAAACTTACTTTTAGCCACGCAGAGAAATCATGTAACTGGCAATATGAACTCGAAAAAAGAGACTGAGCTCGAGCAGCTTCTCACCAGGGTGCAGACCCTCCTCGGCCAATCCGATTATCTAAGGGCGTTCGATCTGACGCGTCAGGGTGTTGCAACTCACCCCGACCACATCGGCCTGAGACATGCCGGTGTGCTCGCCATGGCAAGAATGGGAGCGACGGAACGCGCGCAGGCGCTTTTCAATGACTGGAATTTGGACGACATTGATGACGATGAGGAAGTGCTCGCGCTTTGGGCGCGTCTTCTAAAGGATCGAGCATCATCAACCCCTCCAGCGGAACGAAAAGAAGCTTGGGCATCCGCCGCGGGCGCCTATGAACGTGCGTTCGCGGCTCAAGGTGGGTATTTCCCGGCCATCAATGTTGCGAGCCTAAGATACCTCGCCGGCGATCAAGAAAGCGCCGAGGTTTGGGCGAAGAAGGCTCTCGAACTTGCCCGGTCAGAAGACAGCTACTTTGCCCAGGCAACCGTGGCCGAAGCCTACGTTATTCTTGCTGCTCCGGATAAGGCCGCATCGGCTCTGCTCGAGGCTTGTGCCGCTCCGGGCGCTGGCGTGGCAGCAAAGTCGACAACCCGTCGGCAGTTGACGAGGCTGATCGAGGATCGGGGCTACGATGCGTCGATCCTCGACCCGCTGATCCCCCCCAAAGTGGCGCACTTTTGCGGCCACAGGCCAGCCGCCGCCGGACAAAACGGCCGCTTCCCGCAGTCAGAGATTGATCGAGTGGCATCGGAGATCAGGGCAATCGTTTCTCGGGAGCGGATTGGATACGGATTTGGCTCGCTGGCAGCGGGCGCTGATTTGATGATTGCTGAGGCGATCCTCGACCAGCGAGGGGAATTAGAGGTCGTGCTACCCTTCGACCGGGACGAGTTTCTCGCCGTCTCTGTCCGCCCGAACGGTGCGGAATGGGTAGATAGGTTCGAGCAAGTTCTCTCGAGAGCGTCCAAAGTCCACTTCGTCACCGAAGATGCTTACCTCGGCCATGACGAGCTTTTCAATTACACCTCTCATCTCGCGATCGGTCATGCCCGCCTGCATGCCCAACGGCTGGGCGCAGAGCTCTGCCAGGTGGCTGTGTGGGACGGCCAGCCTCCCCGCCCGCAAGACCTTGCCGGAACCGCGTTCGACATCGCGAAGGGAAAGCAGATCGGTCTTCAACAACACATTATCGCGTCGCGGTCAGAGGCCGCGAGCCCCGAAGATGTGGCGTTCGAGCCTTCGACCGGAGAACGCCAGAGACGCGTGATGGTCTTCGGAGACCTCAAAGGCTTTAGCAAGCTATCCGACCAGCAGTTGCCCATTTATGTCGAGACCGTTCTCGGCGCATGTGCCGAGGTTTTCGATCAGTTCGACGAAAGCCTGATGTTTCGAAACACTTGGGGAGATGGGCTTTTTCTCGTTTTCGATGACTTGGCCGCAGCAGCCGATTGCGCGTTTACATTGCGCGAAAAGATCTCAGCCCTCCCCTATGCCGAGGTGGGGCTGCCACAATCACTGGGTTTAAGACTGGGGCTGCATTACGGCCCAGTGTTTGAAACCCGTGATCCCGTTCTCGACCGAATGAACTATTTCGGCTTCCATGTAAGCCGGGCCGCGCGGGTTGAACCGATCACACCCGAAGGCGAGGTCTATGTAACCGATGCCGCAGCCGCCGCATTGGCGGTGGATTGCCCAGATGCCTATCGGTGTGACTATGTCGGTGAAGTACCTCTCGCGAAGGGGTATGGCGCCTTCCCGATGTACTCGCTGATCCGTATTCTACCGGCCTAGCAGTCCTCCGCTGCCGCCAAGAAGAAGCCACAGCGTTCTTCCGGCGATAACGGCGGCAGCGTCTCGAGTATCTCGGCCGTTTCCTCGATTGCCTGCCATGGCTCAAGGAACAACGGTCGGCGGCGAACTTGGCCACCCGTGTCACCGGAAAGGAGTTCCCCGTCGCGGAGCGCCACGCTCGAAACACCGTCCAAGTGACCGTGAAGCTCTGCAATCAACCTGGCCGAACTTGCGTCGAAGGCTGAAACTCCGCCGCTGCCTCCACCAACGAAGATCATGCTGCCATCGTCGGAGAACCGGATCAGGCGAAAGGACTTGTAAGGTGTCCGCAAGACATTCAGCTCATCGCCGTTCGGCGCACGCACGCTAACCTCGCCTGCGGTTTCCATCTTGGCATATTTGGAGAGGTCCGGAGAAACACTGCCCACAAAGGTAACCCCCGCTTTGGCCACCGACTGGGTTTCGACCTCTCCTTCGGGGCCGAGAACGGTGTAGCCTCCAGCACTCAGGATACCCAGGCGCTCTCCATCAACGGCCACGTCAGCGACAAGCCCTTCGCCTTCGTAAATCGTTTCGATGCGGCCCGACGCCCAAACCCAACGCAGAAGGCGGCCGCTTATCAAACCGATCAGCAGTCCACCAGCATCAGGCGCAAACCGCAGCATTTGAACCGAATCTGGGAGTGTCGTCCGAGCAACCTCTGACCCATCCTCAAAGGAGAAGAGCGCGACAGTTCCCGCCTCATCGGCCACAGCGAAATGGGTGTTCTCGGCAGAAATGGCGGCGATTTCAGCCTCCAAATTATGCTCGAACACTGCAGAGCTCTCAGCATCCTGGTTCAGCCGCGCTGCTTTGTTGCGCCAGACAACCAATGCCTCTGAATTCTCGCCCAAAGCGGTCGCGACCGTGTTCCAGTCGCTGCCATCATAGACCTGTCCAACCTGAGCATTGGCGGTGGACCACAACCGCACCGTGCCGTCCCCTGAAATCGTGAAGGCACTCTCCCCGACCGGATTGAAACCGACACTCGATACGCCTTCACGGTGTCCGCCAAGAAGCGCGATCGTCTGCCCGCGTTCTGCATCCCAAAGACGCGCTGCTCCTTCGAAAGCACCGGTAAGCACATAGGCGCTGTCATGGCTAAAGGCGATATCAACCAGCCGCTCATTATGCCCAAGAAGCGCAAACAAGGGTGTTCCAACCTCGGCACGGGTGAGCACGGCATAGCTCGCCAAAAGGTCCGTGGAACCAATCGTCCACCCATCCGGGCTGTACACGAGGTGCGTAATCGCAGCGCCGTGCTGCCCCGTAACCTTGGCTTGAAGGCTGCCATCACGGGTCGATCGAAGCTCGATGTCGCCGTTCTCCCGACCCAAGGCGAGCTCGCTACCATAAGGCCGCAGGGCGAAGGTCGTGATCCGACCGTCAGCGCCGTTAAGATAAGCAATCTCCGCACCATCCTCGGCTGACCAAATCTGCAGATCATCGCCGCGAGAGTTTGCGACGAGGACTTTGCTGTCCTTCGAGAATTCGAGGCGACCAACACCGCCGGCCATCGAAGCAAGCGGCCCAATCCCATTGCCGGTTGCCGTATCCCACATGTGCACCCGGCCTTCGAAATCCGCGGCGGCAACCCGGCTCATATCTTCGGACACGGCGACAGCCGTCACGATCCCCTGCATACCGAAAATGTCGGAAATCTTGTTTCCGTCCATGCCCCAAAGCCGTGGGGTCCAATCGGCCCCAGCCGTCAGTAGAAAACCGCTATTTGCCCCAAACGCCATCGAAACAAAGCCAGGTGGATGGGCGTCGAACTCGAGCAAAGGCTCCCCGCTCTGCGCATCGCGTACGAATACCTGACCCTGAAGATCGCCCGTCGCCAGACCGAGCCCGTTTGGGGAGTATCTGGCTATTCCGATACGTTCTTGACCTTCAAGCTCGGCCATCTCTCTGAGCGCGTGCCTGGCATGGCGTAACGAGCGAAACGCCGTCGCTGAAAAGGGCCTCTCGGGACTTGTCCGATCGTGTGGAAGCGCCTGGTAGGCAAGCGCGAGGGCTTCACGGGCACGCCCTTCTTCCAGCATTTGATCCGAAAGCCCCGCCAGGAACCTCGACTGGTTTAGCAATGCTGCGTTTCGCTCTGTCTCGGCCTGCTCTCGGGCGACAACGGCGGCGGCGCGCTCTTCTTCTGCCTGGTCTCGTTGGTTCTCTGCCTCGACGGCGTAATTCTCCGCCACCACCCGCTGCTCGTCCGCTTCGAGCGCTTGAAAATAGGCGAAAATCGCCAACGCGCTGACGAGCGCAACGGTTACAGCGCCACCGACGAACCAAGCGCGTTGACGCTGTGCCGAGGCACTGCGGGCCGCTGCGAGGTAGGCGGCCTGAAGCGGCAACACTTCTGGGGCACCTGTTGGGCGAGAGTCGCGCCATTCCTCGAGCTTCTCAACTTCCTGGCCGCGGGGAAGTAATCTCTTCGGGCGCCCCTCAGCATCCCAACGCAACGCCAGGCCCGAGATCCTTGTGTGATCTCTGATCCAGTCAATATCCG
>JBCDAQ010000058.1:0-19447 GCA_039185285.1 Pseudomonadota bacterium | reverse complement strand
GCCAAGATCGCGGCCGAGGTAAACGCCCAGGTCGAGAATATCGGCGCCCGCCGGCTCTACACCGTGATGGAAAAAGTCTTCGAAGAACTCAGCTTCACCGCCCCCGATCGCGAGGGCGACACAGTGCTGATCGACGCCGCGATGGTGCAGGGATCGCTGGGCGATCTGGCCAAGGCGGTGGATGTTTCGAGGTATGTTTTGTAGAAACTGTGTCAGGAGATTGATTTTGATTCAGGGCGTAAGATATGAAAACGGCATTAGTCTTTTCAAATCTAAAAGAGAACCTCCTTTACTTTGAGAATATTATTCCTTGTGCTTTAGTGCATGACTTCGTTGACGACCCAGTATTTGCGAAAGAGATAAATACCGATTTGGAAATGAAAAAAGGCGATAACTCTATTTTGATTAAGATTCTGGATTTTCTTCCTGTAGAAATGAATAATGATGATCTCAAGTTTCTTCCATACGTTTATATTTCAATTACGAACTACATTATACTTGAAAGTAAATTGAAATATCGGGTTAGGTTTTTTGATCCTGACAGCAAAAAATTCGAGGATTCGAAAAATTTTCTAGAACAAACAGAAAGGATTTCACGTCAATTATTTGGGGTTGAATTGAATGAATTTAATTCAACCAGTTCAAAGTTGTCTGCATTAAGTAAAGCCTTCCTTCAGCGGATCCCTACAAAGGATTATCACACCGTATTAAGCGATCGGACTCAAGTTTTGGGAGGAGAAGACGCGGTAGATGTAAGCCTTTCTGGATTAAAGATGATTGATGCATCTGACGCGACACTAGAGCAAATCTTGGAATTCCGAGAGAGGCAAGAGTCAGTCATGGCGCTCAGACGGCTTAGACTTTTCCTGAATCAAGATTTCAGAGGAATGAGCGAAAAGGAAGTCACGGAGAAACTCGAGCTGAGCATCTATGACTACGAAAATGAAGCCAGAAGGTGGGGATTCAAAACAAGAGACGCTGCCTTAGGGGCAATTGTTAACTCAAAGACTCTCCCCACCAGCGGCGCTGGAACACTTATTGCGCTACTATCTGGGGCCACTGGTATGGCAGCAGTAACTGCTATTACAGGTGCTGGGGTCGAGCTTATTCGCTACTCGCTGAAAGTCAGGGAGATGAGATCCCAAGCTTCAGACATCCTTTCTACGAATCCGGTTTCGTACATCGTTGAGGCGCGAAAGGCACTTGGTAAGACAAAAAACAGCTAATCTCTCCCTACAATCTCCGGGTGCATCTCGTTCGCCTTGTAGCGGGCGTAGCGGACCTTGTCGCAGAGGCCGTGGCGTTCGAGTTTGGTGAGCGCGTTTGAGGCATAGCCGCGGGGCAGGGAGTAGCCGAGCTCGGCCAGGTGGGCCTGCACCTCCGAGACCTTGATGACCCTTCGCCGGTTCATGGCGAGGAAGTCGATTATCGCCCGCTCGCGGCCCAGGTAACGCTCGGTCGAGCGGGGGCCGTAATGGATGGCGGCCTTCAGGTCCAGCATGTCGAAACGGTGATCGCGCCGCTCCTCCATCGAGAGGGTGAGATAGGTGGTGCGTGCAGCCTCGTAGAGGCGGAGCACCTTACCCTCCTGCCCCCGGATCTCGCATCGCAGATCGTCGAGATAGGTCTTCTCGGCCTGCAACTGGCCGATCAGACCCGTGAGGAGCTGGGTGACGGGGGTGGTTGGGCTTGGGTCGGACATGCGCGATCTCCCGCGATTTCGGGTGACAAAGTTGAAGCTCTGAAGGGGGTTAACGGGAGCATGACAAAACGGGACAAATTTCCCGTTAATTCGGAGAAAACGGGAAAAACGCGGAAGTCGGGCGATCTGGCGCGCGGAGGGCAGCGGCCAACCTGGAGGGCGCTGTTGCCTCGTTTGGGCTCGGCCGCGCATCGAAGCATCAGTGCCGCGCGTGCTTCTTGTGGTATCGCCAAAGCGCCCTCCGGGGGAAGGTCGGTCGCTGCCCGGTGGTATCCACCGGGCGGAAGGGGAGGAGCGACTGGGCCGCGTTCAGGGGCGGGCGTTCACGAGGCGGGTGTTCACGGGGCGTCTCACGTTCTTGATGTGAAGGTGAGCGCTGTTGCCCCCATACTATGTCTCAGAACAGGACATGGAGGATGAGATGACCCACCACGCACCCATCCAGTTTGACGACAGTATGCCGACCAAGACCCCGGACCTGCGGGAGGAGGTAATCCAGCGGATCATCCGGCGCAGCGATGTGGTTGCTGGCGTTTGGCGGCGCGATCGGCTCTATCGGCTGGAGCGCTATGGGGATGCGGAGATCCCGCGGCTCTAGCCTGCCTTTTTCACCTGCCAGGCCATGTAGCCGATCGCCACCCCTTGGGTGATCAGCTGCAGGCCGATCAGGATGCCGAGGAGGAAGACCGACAGGGCCGGGTTTGTGATCAGGTAGAGCGAGATCACGATCCCGAGCACGCCCGAGCCGAGCACCCAGCCCCAATTGGCGAGCGGGCGGACCGAAAGGGAGAAGACGACCTTTGCCATCCCCTCGATCATGAAGAAGACGATCATCAGGAGCGCGAGCGTGCCAATGCCTGCGCCTGGGTTTTTCACGAACAGGTAGCCGATCAGGACGGAGAGCACGGCGGAGAGGAGCTGCAGCCAGAAATGCGGCACATGGGTTGCGCCGATCAGGCTGATGACCTGGAGCCCGCCGGAGAAGATCAAAAGCCAGCCGAGGAACAGCACAAGGGTGGCCGTGATCAGGAGCGGTGAGATGAGTGCGGCGAGCCCGGCGAGGATCATCAGCGCCGCCTGGATCAGGAAGAGCGTTGAGTTCTTCGCAACGGTGGCGCGTAATGCGGCGCGCATGGCGTCTGCCGCTTGATCGAGCGACGGTGGTTGGTCGGTCATGAGAAGTCCCTGTTTCGGATTGCCACTGATGCTCTCACGGGCGCGGGCGCGCCGCAACCGTCATCGCGGGGCTTCAGAGACCAGGAGAGGGGGATTGATCTCCCGCAGGAGCTTGCGGAGGATTGCTTCGGGATAGTCCTCGAAGCCTTGGGCAACCTCGACGAAAGCACCGTCGCCGGCGATCACGTCGGAGATGAAATGCGACTCCGGGTCGGGTTTCGCGCCTTTGATGACCAGCCCGTTGATGACATAGCCCTGGGCTGCAAGGCGCTCTGCAATCTCATGTGGCGCGCGGCCCTCGTTTGAGACGCCATCGCCGGAGACGTCGATCACACGGCGGTCACAGGTTTGAGGCGCCTCAATGCTGATTTGTTCGGCGAAGACCAGCGCTTCACCGATCGCTGTTGAGTAGTTTCTCCAAACACGCCGCGAGTTCAGGAGCTCCTCGCCATAGGCGAATGTTGAGGACGCATCGGTCAGATAGCGCCATGGCGTCACCTGGCGTTGGCGCGACCGACCGGACCATTGCATGTGGGTGATCAGCATGCCCCCTTCCAGCGACTCGATCGCTTCGAACATACGCTTATCGCGGAAAGCATCCGCCAGCCCGCCCGCTTGCAACGCATATTCCTGCTGGTCGATCGAGCCGGAAACGTCCGTCGCCAGGATAAGCTCGAGTGCGCAAGCTAGCGCCGGCCCCGGCAACAGCGCTGTCAGCACAAGCCACTTCATCTGGCGCCTATGATCGTTTGCGTATTGATCTCGCGGAGCAGTTTGCCGGTCATGACGTAGCGATACTCCTCAAAATCCCGGGCAATGGCGACAAAGGCATCCGGCCCCTGCATCACCTGTGTTCTGTAATAGATTGCAGGGTTCGGGAAGGCGCCGAGAATCACAAGTCCGTTGATCGTGATCCCATCAAAAAGACCCTGGGCGCGGAAGAAATCGGGGTCGACGCCGACGTTGTTCTCTCCATCACCGGAGAGATCGATCACCTGGCGCCCGCAAGGGGGGGCGGTGTTAAAGCGTTTGGCGCCAAACTCCAGCGCCTTGCCGATGGCGGTTGGGAACTCGGCATAGGGGCGTTTGTGGTTGCGCAGGCGTTGGGCAAAGGCGCGGATCGCGGCGGGGCTGTCGAGAATGGTCCAGTCGATCACCACGTCCTGTTGTTGGTAGCCTGACCATTCATATGCGGTGGCGGCGATATGCGCGCCTTCGGGGGTGAGGATCGCCTCGATTACTTCTTCTTTCTCCAGCGCGTAGGCGAGTCCTTCGATCTGCAGGCGATACTCCAACGCGTTGACGCTGGAGGAGATGTCCATCCCCAGCGCCAGTGCCAGTTTGCAAAAGGCCGCTGCCGGTTGGGCGATCAGGAGGGCTGAGAGAAAGGCGAGGGCTCGGATCATGGGTTGCTCGCAATCTGGGGTCGGATTTCGCGCAGGAGTTTCTCGCGGATGGCGCGGGCATAATCGTCGAACCCGTCCGCGACTTCGAGGAAGGCGCCCGGGCCGCGCACGACCTGGCGTTGGTAGAAGGCGACGGGATCGTCCTTCGCGCCATCGATCACCAGCGCGTTGATCGTGATCCCTTGGGAGGCCAGCGTTTCGGCCAGAGGACGGGGCAAGCGGCCGCGGTTCGACGCGCCGTCGCCCGAGACGTCGATCACCCGTCGCGCGCATCGCAGGGGATTGGTGGCGGTGAGGCTGGCGGCATGGGCCAGTGCCTCACCAATCGCGGTGAAGGCGGCAAAGAAACTGCGTTCTTGGTTCTCGATCATCTGAGCGAAGCGTTCGGCGTCCTCAGGCGTTTGGAGATGGGTCCAGGGGACCGACTGGGCCTGTGCTTCAGCGCCCGACCATTGAGTGACAGTCGCCATGATCCCGCCATCGGTCCAGGTGATCGCCTCGATCACCGCTGGGTCGCGGAAGGCGGTGGCAAGCCCGCCCATCTGCAGATCAAACTCCGCATTGATGACCGAGCGGGAGACATCCATGGCAAGCACCAGTTCCAGCCCGCAGGCCGAAGCGATGTTTGCAGGCAGGATCCCCAGCATAAATGCCGCTACTGACCATCTGAGCCGCCTCACGAATGCGCCTCGACTTGCTGGTTGTAGAAGAGATGCGCATAGCGTGCTGGGTCTTTGGCAATTGCTGCGGGAAGCTCGCCGAGGGACACCTGCTCGAGGATGCCAGGAAGCGTGCGTTCGGCGACCTGTTCTGCCCGTTTCACGGTGTGATGCGTTGCGGGGTCGACTTGCTCGTCATCGGCATAGGCCGCGAACTTCTGCCTGGTGAAGTCGAGATCGCCAATGAAAGTCAGATGCCATCCCGCCTGGTTGAGCGTGACCCGAGGCAGGGGGCGCCCGCAGGCCGATGCCGTGTGGAAGAGCACGGGGATCTGGTCGAGCCAGTCCGGATACCCCTTCCAGTAGCAAAACTTGATCTGGCGGACGAGATGCGGCACGCGCAGATCCCGAAGGCGCACCATGCGAGAGCAGGCGGGGTGTGCGCTTTTATGTCTGAGATCGAGGGCGAATTCGTGCTGGTCCATTCGGAAGACCACGACGGCGCCCTGTCTCTCCAGGCGATTTCGGGCCTGAGTGAGGGCGTCGAGGTTTGGGATCTCATCGAGATCGCTGATCATGATCAGATCGTCTGGCGCTGCGTCCCGCAGGCCCTGTCGGATCTGGTCGCGCTGCCAGCGTTGCCGGGCCCAGCGCTGGCTCTCATTCGGTGCGCGGTCGTGTAGCGCGACGTGGATGATCTTGTCGTGATAGGCGCTGAAGCGGGCCGCGTTCTCGGCGTAGTGCAGCGGCTTTGGATTGCCGTTGAAATCCCATGCCGCCTCGACCAGCACAAAGCGATGAACGTGGGGGGCAAGCTCCGCGAGCCGGATCTCGAGGAGATCGAGCTCGCAGAAGAAGGGAAAGCAATCGTAGAGCCGGGCGGGGGGCATCACCAGTGGCCGGTGTTCTCCATGCTGGCCCAGGGTTCCTGGACCGGCAGGTTCTCGCCCTTCTGCAAAAGCTCGACCGAGATCCCGTCGGGTGAGCGCACGAAGGCCATGCGCCCCTCGCGCGGGGGGCGGTTGATTGTGACGCCGGCGGCCTGGAGTTTCTCGCAGGTCTCATAGACGTTATCGACCTCATAGGCGAGGTGGCCAAAGTTGCGGCCTTCGTCATATTCCTCGTCCGAACCCCAGTTATAGGTCAGCTCCACCGGTGCATCATGCTGGCCGGGAGGGGCGAGGAAGACGAGGGTGAACTTGCCCGCCTCGCTGTCATAGCGGCGGATTTCCTCAAGCCCGAGAAGGTCGCAGTAGAATTTCTTCGATGCCTCGATGTCCTTTACCCGGACCATGGTGTGCAGATACTTGACGGTCATGGAAATGCGCTCCTTCTTGCGGTTTGGCCCGTCCTCTGGGCCCGGCGTTCCTGGCTGGACTGGTTTGCGCTGGCGCGGTGACCAGCGTTGTCAGCAAGGACCTAGAGAAACACGCGCATGCGGGAGCCGCAAGCCCAAGCAATGTCGCTGGTGGAGATGTTAGAGGGGCCGAGCCGGTCTCAGTCGACATAGCCTTAGCAATGGAGCGAAGGATTCCGCCGATACTTTCTGCATATTGTGGTTTAGGATCTTGGCCTGACCAGATATGGTACGAACGCGACTCACGAGAAAGAGATGGCATGAGAGCGGGGACATCGGACAATCGAGCAGTGGCAGATCTGGCGGCAGGTTTGGTCCGCCTCTCGGTGGCGGTGCTTTTCGCGTGGGTGATTTGGCGCACGGCCTGGATTTCAGATGACGCAATGATCACCTTTCGACAGGTTGTTATGACCGTCGAAGGCGAGGGGATCACGTGGAACCCTGGTGTCCGTGTGCAGGCCTTCACCCATCCCGCCTGGTTCGGCATTCTCACCGCTCTCTACGCGCTCACTGAGCAGCTTTACTGGCCGGCCATCATCGCCGGGCTGATCCTGACGGTGATTTCTGTCCTGATGATCTGCAACTTTGCACGCGCACAGCATCCGGAAGATCGCTATGGGATTACCGGGGCAGCCTTGGTTGCTACTCTGCTGTTTTGTCCCGGCGTCGTCGACTTCGCGACTTCCGGTTTGGAGAACGGGTTAAGCTTTTTTCTAGCCGTCCTTGCGCTGCGCCTCTACGCGGGCGGTGAGAGGGGTGCGCTGTTCTGGATTGTGCTCGCGCTTTTGGTCCTCAATCGGTTTGACAACGCCGTGCTGTTTTTACCGTTGGCGCTGGTGGCGGCCTGGCCCTTGTTGATGAAAGGCCGAATTGGCGCGCTGATCCCTGGGGTGTTGCTGTTACTGGCTTGGATGGTGTTTGCCACGCTCTATTTCGGCTCACCGATGCCGAACACGTACTTTGCAAAAGCCGCGGCAGGCTATCCGTTTGATGAGCGGCTCGCCCGAGGGGTGATCTATTTCGAAGATGCCATTGCCGAGACGCCTTTCACCCTTGTGCTGATCGGCGCTGGAATCGTTGCTGCAGGTTGTTCGCGCACGTTTTGGCCGATGGCGATTGGGCTGGTCCTTTTCGGCGGATACATCTGTTATGTTGGCGGCGACTTTATGCGGGGTCGGTTCTTGGCTTTGCCAGCGGTGCTTGCCGTGATGCTGTTAGCGGGCAGATCATGGGGTGCACCGACCAGATGGGTCGGCCCGGCGGCGTTTGGATTGGGCTTGTTGATCGCCGCACCGCCAGATCTGAGTCCAACCTATCAAAACCGGACATCCGTGCGTGGGATCGCTGATGAGCGGGGATTTTACTTCGACTTGTTCGGCGCGCACTCGCCCAATGCGGTTTGGATGAACCTCGCACTTGATGAGGCCGAGCCCGACCGGCCACATACCGCTTGGACAGGCTGTGGCATTATCGGCCTTCGAAGACTGATCCTGCCACCTGGTCACTACTTGATTGATAGTTGCGCTTTGACGGATCCGTTTTTGGCGCGTCTGCCCGCCGCTGAGAACCCGGACTGGCGTCCAGGTCACCATCGCCGTTGGATGCCCGCGAACTATGACCAATTGGTTCTGGGTTTGCAGACCCAGGTGAAAGGTGGCCATGGTCAGGACCTCTATGACGAGATGCGTATGATCGCATCTGCGCCGATTTGGGAAGGTGATCGGTTAGTCGCGATCGCTCGACGATTGGTTGGCGCTGGCGTTGAGGCGCCAGAGACATATCGCGGTGGTGTGCCGGGGGATATGCTAATCGATTTCGGCGAATTGGACCCACAGTCGTGGGACACATTCTTGTCGCGCGCGGGCGCGGCCCAGGAGGAACAATAAGATGCCTTTGACCGACGAACAACAGGCCGAGATTGACGCCTTGCGGGCGCAGAAGCTTCCGACCCGCCGCGCCGTGGCGCCGGGCATGGAGGAGTGGCTCTATAAGGCCGTTTCGGTGCTGGACCACGGGTTTGTCCGGGCGATTGATTACATGGGCGATGATGCCGCGATCGTGCAGGCAGCGCGCGTGTCATACGGGCAGGGAACCAAGAAGGCGCGGGATGACAGCGGCCTGATCCGGTATCTGATGCGCCACTGGCACTCGACTCCGTTTGAGATGTGCGAGCTGAAGCTGCATGTGAAGCTGCCGGTTTTCGTGGCGCGGCAATGGATCCGGCATCGCACGGCGAATGTGAATGAGTACTCAGCCCGTTACTCGATCCTGGATCGGGAGTTCTACATCCCTGAGCCCGAGCATCTGGCGGCCCAGTCCAAGGTCAACAACCAGGGCCGCGGCGATGTGCTGGAGGGCGCGGAGGCCGTGCGGGTTCTGGAGATGCTCAAGACCGATGCGGGGCGGTCATACGATCATTACGAAGCGATGCTCTCGACCGATGGCCAGGACGGGCTGGCGCGTGAGCTGGCGCGGATGAACCTGCCGATGAACATCTATACGCAATGGTACTGGAAGGTGGATCTGCACAATCTCTTCCATTTCCTGCGCCTGCGGGCGGACGCCCATGCGCAATACGAGATCCGGGTTTATGCCGATGCGATCTGCGAGATGGTCAAGGATTGGGTCCCAGCCGCCTATGGCGCGTTCGAGGATTACCGGTTGGGCGCGGTCCAGTTCTCGGGCAAGGGGGTTGCCGCACTGCGTCGGATGCTGGCGGGCGAGGAGATGGATGCTGAGAAATCGGGCATGAGCGCCGGGGAATGGCGGGAGTTCGAAGCAGCACTAAAAGGGTGAGCGATGAGGGCTCCGCTCGCGAACCGGGCGAGATGCTTACCGCATTGGTCGAATTCGTTCCTTAATCCGCCGGTCCAGCGTTGGTGCTAAGTGCTTCTGATGCTAGCCTCTAGGCTGTTTTGTTAGGTGCCCCAGCTTTCAAGGCAGGATGGATATTGGGAGGCACCATGTCCGACGGCATGACACGGGTTAAAGCAAATCTCACCTCTCTAGTTTGCGCTTTTGCGATGCTGCTCTTTGCATCAAAGGCCTTCGGGGCGAGTGTCACGACGGATTAGACGGCGTTCAATGCGGCGACAACCGGTCTGGTCTTCCAAACCGAAGATTTCGAGACCCAGCCCGATCAGTTCAACTTCTTCTAGGCTGATTTCGGGCCTTTCGTGTTTAGAGACAATCTTGCAGACGCCTCCGCCTCGGACACGGCGAGCGTTGGGGACTGTGGCGGCAATAGATGTATCTCCTTTGTCAGTTTTGGCTTCTCGCTCACCTTCGATGAGCCCGTAAATGCTGTGAGTTTTCTGATCGCTGAAGACGAGGGCGTGACGTCCGATATTCAGGTCGACGGACAGCCTGCTGGCTCGGTGGTTTTGCCAAGTGGGTCCGGGGATTTCAACTTTGTGGGCATCTTCGACCTGGAGACACCTTTCACTACCGTCGCGGTCCCGTTCTTCTTTCAGACAGCCGATGTCGATGACATCTCCTTCGCGACGGCAACTGCGATCCCCGTGCCGGGCGGTTTGCCTTTGATGCTTTCGGTGGGGCTGGGCTTTCTCGGCGTGGCGCGGCGGCGGGTCAGGAACGACTAGTTGGCGATGCCCGGATTGATCGGTAAGGCGGCACGGGCGCAATGAGGAAGGATGGGCGGCCGTTTATCAGGCCGCAGTTTTTCGCGCAGGTTTACCCAGCTGGGTTTCGATCACGAGTGACCCTGGCATGAACGCCTGCCGCGTGCCGCAATGCTCGCACGTCCAATGGACGATCGGGCCGCAGAGGGGGCAAACCGGTGTCTTGCCCCAGCTCTTCAGAGATGTCGGTGCATGGGGTTGGAATTTGCCGCTGCACATCACGGTCGATGCGTTTCCGCAGCTTTGGCAGGTGGCCTTCGTCATCTCGTCCTTCCTTTGGTCAGGTTTGCGCGTCATCGCGGAGATAGTCCCCTATTAACGATTGTGCCGCTGCGATGATCGTCACAATCGCATAAGGATCTTGCGCAACGGGAACACTCGGCCATATGGAGCAATGGAATGAGTGAGAGAGGCGATGAGTAAGCTTGAGGAAATGCGCGAGCGCGAGCGTGAGCTCAAAAAGCAACGTGATGCTTCGCGAGGTGGAGCTCAAAAGCGCAGGCGGCGCAGGTCGCGCCGATCGGGTAGCAAGCCGATGTTGTTCTCAGCGCGGTTTGTGGGCGCGGTACTTGTAATGATCGCGACGATCCTTGCGGTCAACACGGCCGTCACTTTCGCGCCAAAAGATCGGATTTTTGCCTCGCGGGGAGAGCGGACGAACGGTTTGGTTGAGGAGCGTTTCTTGCAGGAGCGTAGCCTCGACCTGATTCTGTTCGAGGTAGAACGCCCGCCGAGGCGGATGATGACGGTCTCCTACCTCAGTCCGGCGGGTCCAAAGAAGTTCACCTATGAGGTCTCAAAAGAGGTCTATGACGAAAAAGAGGTCGGCAACCGGATCCGGGTCGAGTTCGTTTTGAGCGAGACGGGCATGGAGCGGATTGTGAATGCCGATCCGTACAGCCCTGTTGGCTTTTTCATGCTGCAAGCGGGATTGGGGGCGTCGGGTCTGATCTTATTCATGTTTGGGCCGACTTTCTGGCGCGGCCGCTTCGTCTGACATCTCTGGTCAGCAACCAGATGTGACGTTACGCTTCGCTCAGATTGTCGAGGAGCCCGCCGATATGCCTGAATTGGATTTTACTCTTGAACCGCTGCCAGGCGCTGGTTTTGGTGGTCTCATCACGGGGACCGGAGTTCGTCCTTTGCTTCGTTCGGAGCAGCGCCTCAGGGAAATCTTTGATGAGGCGGGTGGTCTGCTGGTCGTTCGAGGCTTGCGAGAGATTTCTGAAAAGCCTGATGCATTGGTGCGTCTTGCGACGCTGTTCGGCCCGGAAGTTGAGAATATCCGAGAGACCCTGACGGCGGAGCGTTACTTCCATCCCGATCATCCTTGCATCCTAAAGCTCTCCAACAAGCCGCCAGTGAGTTATGCGCCACCGCCAGCGCCGCCCCGGTTGAGCGATGGTCAGTTGGACGTGCGCCATCCTCAACAGACGAACTGGCATACCGATCAGAGCTATCGCCGCCCGCCACCGGATATAACGCTGCTCTACGGCGTGACTTGCCCGCCGCCGGATCAAGGTCAGACCTTGTTTGCCGATTGCACCGCAGGCTTCGCGGCTTTGCCGGTGCAGGAGCAGGAACGGTTGCGCGGATTGACCGGTTTACACGCGGCCCGCTGGATTGGACGCTCGCCCGAGGATGTTCGTGCTGGGCGGGAGCCACGCGCTCTCCTGACGCATCAAAGACCCCAGCCACAACCGTTGGTTCGGATCCATCCCGTCACAGGGCGCCCGGCGCTTTACCTCTGTCAGGCCGAGCAAATGGATTTCGTCGACGGGCCAATCCCAGCCCTGGGCACCGGGCCGGATAGCGAAGGGGCCGAGTTGCTCGAGAGACTGCTTCGTCATCTCACCCAGCCCAAATTCGTCTACGCGCATGAATGGCAAGCAGGAGATCTGGTGATCGCAGACAATCGCTGTCTTCTCCATTGTGCGACTTGGTATGATGCTCAAGCACAGCCCCGCGAGATGTGGCGTTGCACGGTGATGGGCAATGCGGGCCCTGAGTATGCAGGCGAGCGCAAGAGCTGGCTTCCCGAGGGCGAGATGACCGTGATGCAGGGCATGGAAGATGCTTGATGACTTGTCAGCTTTTCAACATTTCAGTCCATTTGTCGCAAAATTGTGGTAGTGTAGAGACGTTCCGGAGTCTTGTTGGCCTTTGGGTTGGGTGTGATTGAAAAAGATCAAGCATCTCCACCCGTCTCGGGTAGTGAGGTAGAAGCGCGGCTCGAAGATCAGATCCGCGAATGGGAAGATTTTGCCAAATCGGCCCGGGATTGGCTGTGGAAAACAGACGCCGAAGGCCGCTTCACCTACATCTCTGAGCAATACCAAGACGTCTGTGGCGACGATCCAGACTATTTTCTGGGTATGACACGCGAAGAGACGGTCGAGCGATACCTGGATCCGGCAGCGGCTGAGAAGATCCTCGCGGATATCGCCGAGAACAAACCCTTCAGGGATCTCGTGTTTAAACGGCGGTGCGAGAACGGGCGAGAGGTTTGGGTCCGCTCAAGCGGTGTGCCCAGTTTTGATGCCGACGGGCGATTCACCGGTTATCGGGGCGCGGGCAGCGACCTGACGGAGTTTGTCACCACTTGGGAGCGACGCAATCAGTTGGCGATGCTGCTGCACTCAGCCCCGTTCGGCATGATGATGCTGGATCAGGATCTGCGCATCCAGTTGGCCAATGCGGCGCTCTGGGATTTTGTCGAAGCTGTGATGCCGGATGTCAAAATCGGGTCGTCGATGGCGGATTTTATCCGCAAGGGCATCCAACTCGGCTTTGTGGATACCGCCGATCAGGATGAGGATGTCTTTATCTCGGACCGTCTGAGGCAGATCGTCCAGGGCCCCAGCACGGTCGAGCGTCACTTGATGGGTGGGAGCTATGAGATCAGATCAAATCCGCTGCCGGATGGATCGATCCTGTTCTATTTCATCGATGTCTCGGAGCAACGGCGCCTTCGTGATCGGCTGTTGCAGACCCAACGGATCGAAGCGATGGGGCATCTCACGGCAGGTATTGCCCATGACTTCAACAATCTGATGGAAGTGATTTTGGGCAGCCTGGAGCTGTTGAAGGCGGACCCAACGTCGAAAGAGGCGCATGACTTGATCGGGATGGCTCAGCGCGCGACGGAGCGGGGCGCGGACCTGACCGGGCAGCTGTTGAGCTTTAGCGGGGAAGCGAAACTGTCACCGCAATTGATCCAGATCGCGGAGGTGATCCGGGGGATCGAGCCGCGGTTGCGTCAAGTCGTTCCGCGGTCGATCAACCTGGAATTCATTCTGGGCGACAACCTCTTGAGCGCGTGGATGGATCCGGGACAGTTCGAGGTTGCCTTGACCAACCTGGTTGAGAACGCCTGTGATGCGATGCCCAAAGGTGGGAACCTCGTCATTTTAGCGGAGAACCGGAGCGGGGGAATTCCCTGCGGGAATGGACCTGATCTGCCGGTTATGGAGGACGAGCACGTCTCGGTCTCGGTTATCGATTCGGGTATTGGCATGTCTTCTGCGCTTCAAGAGAAAGCGCGCGAGCCGTTTTTTACGACCAAAGAAGTGGGGCAAGGGTCTGGACTGGGTCTATCCATGGTTCATGGTTTCACGATGCAATCGAGCGGCCATTTCACCATCGATAGTGCATTGAATAATGGGACAACCGTACGTCTGTGCTTTCCTGGGTTTATCGAGCGACGCACCAGCGCACCTCGGAACAAAGCTGGATTAGAAGCAGCACCTGAGACGGCGCATATCCTGGTGGTCGAGGATACAGATGATGTGCGCGCAGTTATTCGTCGCCAATTGGAGCGTGAAGGATACCGCGTCTCTGACGCAATGGCGGGTGCGGAGGCGCTGGATCTCCTTCGAAATGATCCCTCCATCAGCTTGATCCTGAGCGATGTGGTCATGTCGGGTGAGTTTCAGGGGCCTGAACTGCTTTATCAGGCACGGCAATTGTATCCTGGGATCCGCACAATGCTGATGTCGGGCTATCCAAGATCCTCGGTCGGCAACCAGTGCCCCTTGCCAGCCGACACTCGGCTTCTGGCGAAACCGATGAGCAATCAGGAATTGCTGGATGCCGTTACAGCGGTGCTGGCCGAACCCGCCCTTGATCAGGATAGCTGGACGCGTCATCCTCCGGACCAGCCATCTGTTGAATAGAAGAAGGGGGGCTTTGACATGATCCGATCGTTTTGCGCGGCGGGCCTTGTGGCGTTTGTGGCAGGTACTGCTGCTGCCAACCCTTGCGGGTTCTCGGAAGCTGCGACCATCACAATCAAGGGCTATCCGATCAACGGTGTCACGGTGCCGAAGGATCAGCAGGAGCGGCTGGCGAGATTTGCCGAGACCGCAAAGGAACGCGCGGAGATCTGTGTCTTCGCACAGGTCGACAAGACCGGTTCGGAAGAAGCGAACCGCAAAGTCTCGGAGGCTCGGGCCAACGGCGTTGTGCGTTTCCTGAGGGATAAAGGCGTCGCCAAGGAAAACATCCAAGTTGCCACGCAGGAGGCTGCGTTCACCTTCTTTGGCCTTTTGCCCGAGGATCAGTCAGACGATCGCCGGGTCGTCGTCAGCCACGATTAATCTGTGCAGGCTGGATGAGGTCCGAGGAGAGAGCGGATCACCTCGCGGCACGCAGCCCCTGTGCGCCCATCGCGATCGAGCTTGCCCGTCCAACCTGAGACAGAGAGCGCGATGATGTCGTTGGCGGCAGCAAACCGGCGGCATCCCGCGACGGTGACGGCGACGCTTGGGCCGCCAGGGACCGGATAGTTGAAGGCTGCTACCTCATCGGCGGAGAGCACGTCGACATCCAGATGGACATAGACAGGGCCATCAATTTTCAGCTCCGCCAATGCTTCGATATCGATGTGGTGAAGACCTGAATTGCCGACGGCCTCACGCTCCAGCGGATCAAGATCACGTCCATCTACCAGCCAGACCCTATCCTCGGGGAAAGGCGAGAGGCCAACCGCCTCGCACATCCATTGCGGCCCACGGCCGACCATCATGGCCAGCGGCATGCCGCCCAAGAACTGGCTGGGTGACGTCTCGGGCGTGTTGAAATCGCCATGGGCGTCGATCCAGATCAGCGTCGGCTCGATACCAGCCGAGCGTAATCCGGCGAGAACCGGCACCGAGGCGCAGCAATCGCCCGCGACCGAGACAGGGCGTTCGCCGGCCTTAGCTGCTTCGTGCACGAACGTCGCGATTGGTCGATGGACTTTCGCGAGGCTCTCATGGCTGCGGTCTGCGATCTCATGCGCATTCTTCACCGCGTCGGAGGGCGTGGCAGAGGCAATAGCGCTTTCGGGGATCTCGAAGAACTGCGGTGTTAAAATCCATTGGTTATTCATAAGGCGCTTGTGGCATGAGCGTTCGGTGGGTTCAACACTTTCGCGTTAACGAACGAGGGGCTGATGATCTTCTATGGATTGAAGACTTGCGATACGTGCAAAAAGGCACTGAAGGCGCTTGAGGCTGCGGGTCGTGCGCCTGAGGTTCTCGACGTCCGTGCGGACGGGGTACCTGAGGCCGTGATGGCCGACTGGCTCGCGGATCTTGGCCCTGGGATTCTGGTGAACACCCGCTCGACGACATGGCGGGGGCTCGATGATCAACAGCGCGCGCAGGCAGGCAGCGCTGATGGCGCTTTGGCCCTGCTTCAGGCCAATCCAACCCTTATGAAGCGGCCGGTCATTGTCTCAGATGATCAGGTTTATGTTGGCTGGACCAAGGTCGTACAGGCGGCGCTGCTCTAGCGCCGCCTTTGGCGTCACGCCGCGCTTTGGCTGCGATTGGCCTCTAGCTTTGAATCGACCAGCGAGACTGTTCGGTTCAGCGTCGGGATTGTGATGCCAGCACCACGTGCCAGAGTTTGCACGATCCTGTCCACCCGTTCGATCCGGGGCGCACCCGCAGCCAGAGCGCGCGCGGCGGAGGAGGGTTTCGCAAGCCCTTTTGCAGCATTCGCGTATTTCTCAAAGGGTACCATGTCGCTCGTATCCGCGCCCAATGCGGCGCAGAGGGCATTGACGGCTTCGTAGACATGAGCCGAAAGGGCAGGGTCGTCATGAACTGCTTGAGCGATCGCTCGGGGTGCGCCTTCGATCACGCAGCGGTAGTTGCCTGTGATCAGCATCGCCCATTTGGCCAGAGGCACAAAAACCGAGTCGTGAAGTTTGAGTTTAACCGGGATCTCGAGCGCATCTGGCCCGAAGCGGATCGCTTGGATGTCGGCCTCGAGCTGGCGGAGGATTTGCGTATGCTCTGGCGTATCGAAAGCCGCTACTTTGAAGTTCGTGGGCAGGCTGACCTGCAGCAGATTGACGGGCTCTTCGGGCGGACGGAAAGCTTGTGGATCCGGGCTCGCCAGGGTGAAGCAAGCGGGGTCGAACGCGTCCCAAACCTCGGGCTCGGTAAAGCAAGCCCGCAGGGCTGTGACATCAGCGCCAGGCAGCCGGGCGAGGAAAGGCAGTGGCGGCATGTTCATGATCGACATGACGGGCTTGCCGGATGCCGCGACCCGGGTCATCAGCTCTTTGACCGGGGGGGCGCTGTACTGCGGCTCTTGCATGGCGAGTGCGATTAGATCGTAGTCAGCCGGATCGACCTCTGCCGGTCCAGCGGCATCGAGCTTGCCAGGTGCGTCGCTGCTGCGCAGGATCACCGGCACGCGGTGGCCGCGGATCGGCATGCGGATGATGGCGCCATCTGCGTTGAAGCGCTCAACCTCCTCGGGCAAGCAGATCAGGCGGACATTGTGGCCTGCCATTGCGAGCTTGGTGCCCAAGAGTGAACCATAGGACGCGCCAAGGATTAGAATGTTGAAGTTTTGAGACATCGTGTCCTCCCTGAGTTGCGAATTGGTTCGTTGATTTTACCAATTTTGTCGATAGCTCCACATTCCGCCTCATGGAAACGAAATTTTCCTGCGCAACTGTTTTGCGAAGGAACGCTTGGATGACAGCTCCGGCTCGCCTGTGTAAGGAGAGCCAAAGTCCTGAGGGAGGGAAGTCATGCGGAACGCGGCGCTGGTTCTTGGCATCATCGGTGGAATCGTGGGCATGTTTGTTGGCTTTTTCGCCTATGGCTGGGCAGAGCTTGGCAACTGGTTCGTGACCGAGACCGGGGTCGGTCAGGAATATGTGGGCACCGATGAAGAGCGCCAGGAGGCGAAGCTGATCGGCCTCGGCGCGCCAATTCTCGCGATTGCGGGCGGGGCGATGGCCGCAAGCCAGCCCGTGGCCGCCGCCGTGCTGATGGCAGGCGCTGCCTTTGGCATCTACTATGGTTTTGGCTTTGGTCTTTTCACCATGTTCCCAATTGCGATGTGTGCCTTGGGGGCAGCTTTGGCTTTGATCGGCAAGCTCTTGGGCCGAGACGAGACGATTTCCTGAAGAAAGACACTGATCTCTCTGCCTTGTCTTGCGTCCGAGGCACGGCTTCGGTGAGAGTGATCCTATATGCAAGACATACTCGGCGTTGATTCCCTGACGATTTCGTTGGCTGTGGCGTTCACTCTCGGCCTCGGCGCGCGAATGGTGACCATGCCGCCGATGGTGGGATTTCTACTCGCGGGCTTTGTGCTGGCGGCATTGGGCGTAGAGAGCGACCAACGCCTGGAGCACATCGCGGATATGGGCGTGTTGCTGCTTCTTTTCACCATTGGGCTCAAGTTGCAGATCCGCTCGCTCTTCAAATGGCCGATTATTGGCACGGCGACGATCCATATGGGCGTCTGGGTTCTGATCGTCGGAACTCTGTTCTTCTTGATCGCGGTTGTTGGAGTGGGCCGGTATGCCGGGCTTGATTGGGCGCAGGTAGCGATTTTGGCCTTCGCGCTCAGTTTCTCCTCGACTGTCTTCGCCGTGAAGATTTTCGATGAGAAGGGGGAGCTCGGCTCAGTCCATGGCCGTACTGCGGTCGGGGTTCTGATCTTCCAAGACATCGCAGCGGCGATTTTTTTGACAGCGGCAGGCGGGCAGATGCCTTCGCTCTGGGCCTTTGCGCTGATCGCCCTGCTTGTCCTGCGCCCAGTCCTGTTCGCGGTCCTAAATCGTATTGGGCATGGCGAGATGCTGCCCCTTTTTGGCTTTTTCGCCCTCATCGTCTTGGGTGTGGCGAGCTTCAAGCTGGTTGGTCTGAAACCGGATCTGGGTGCACTGGTGCTGGGCATGATGCTGGCAGATCACAGACGAGCACCAGAGGTTGCAGACAGCCTCTTTGGCTTCAAAGAGCTCTTCCTGATCGGCTTCTTCTTGCAAATCGGGCTGCAGGGCGTGCCGTCTTGGGACTTGCTGATCACCGCCTTCGCGCTGATGGGGCTGCTTTTGGTCAAATGCTTTGGCTTTTTCTTCCTCTTGGTTTTGTTCCACCTGAGGGCACGCACGGCCCTGCTTGGCGCCTTGGGTTTGTCGACCTACTCAGAGTTTGGGCTGATCGTTGGGGATGTCGCAGTGAAGGATGGGCTTTTGCATCCAGATTGGCTGACAACCATTGCGCTGGCGGTGGCAATGTCCTTCCTGGTGCTCTCACCCGTGAACGCGATGGGCCATTCGATCTATGCAAAGCTGACCCGGCGTTTGCGCCGGTTTGAGTATCGTAATGTCGATGCCGACGATGAGCGGCTCAGGACCGGTGATGCCTCGATTGTAATCTTCGGCATGGGGCGGCTTGGCCAGTCGATCTACCGGCGCCTCCATGCCAGCCATGGCGACAACCTGGTGGGGGTTGAGACAGACCCGCAGAGGGTGACTGATTTGCAAGCGCGTGGTTGGAACGTGATGCATGGCGACGCGACCGATAGCGACTTCTGGTACCGTGCCAGTCGAACTGGCGCCACCGCGCGCGCGGTGCTGTTGGCGATGCCCGAGCATCGGGCGAACCTCTACGCATTAGAGCAGATCCGAGGTCAGGGCTTCACGGGTTACATAGCGGCAATGGCGCGTTATCCGGATGAGGTCGAACGGCTTCGGGCCGCGGGAGCGAACTTCGCGCTTGATCTCTTTGGCGAAGCTGGCGCTGGTTTCGCCGATGATGTGGATGAACGGTTGCGTTCGGTCAATCTGGATGCGGATTGGGATCAGGGCGATCGGCGGTTGGCAGCGCCGATTGATTGAATCCAAGGTGGAATTCGAGCGATTTCAGAGGCTTGGATCCTCGTCAAAAAAACTTTGAGATCGGCGAAAAAAGGGTGTTGCCAGCAAAATAGAATCTGCTTAGACCCCGCGCTCACCGGCGGCGAGGTGCTCAGTGCTTCGCCGCCGATTGCTTCCGGGCCAAGGCCCTCGGGTTCGAGACTGGAAGCCGCTCTTTGAGATTGTGATGATGTATAGAAGGGATATGCGGGCGGTTTTGTGTCGTTACGGCGACTGGACTGTTCGGATATCGGCATCTTAGGTTTTGCGGTGTTTTGCGCTCGAGTAGCGGGAAGTGCGGTATTTCCGATGATAGATGTAGTCAGCTTCATTGCTTGAATGTGGTCACGTT
>JBCDAQ010000057.1:0-19648 GCA_039185285.1 Pseudomonadota bacterium | reverse complement strand
GCACGACCCTTCGACCAGGATCCTGCCCTCTCCATCCAGGATGCAGAGCGCTGTCTGATCCTGCGATACATCTAAGCCGACGCAGCGTTTCATCATCGTATCTCCTCAAACTCATAGATTGCGAGAGGCAAGCTGAGCCGCTCTCAACGACCTCAGAGCTAGGGCCGCGCCAGATACGCCATGTCGGCTCAAGAGACTAAGGTTCCAACTGTTCGCAAGTCTTAACGACGCAAAGCGGCGTCTTGCATCCGTGGTTTAAAAAGTGACGGTTCCGCATCGTTAAACGGACCCACCGTGGCGGAAAAAACTTCGGTTTGGACGGCAAGTACCTTTCCAGTCTGACAGAAAATCGCGGTTCTCTCAGGTTTTGACGGCTTCCCTTGAATGCGCGCACCTGCTCACAAAGGCTATAAATGTCAGGTAATCGGAAAGTGGCCGCATCGCCAAAGACACAGGACGTTGCGGCAGGCTCAACCACTACAATTCTGCGGGAGGCTGGTGCCGGTGCACTGCAAATATTGGGATTACCGCCAGGCTGCTAGATTTCTGGGCTGAAAAGTTCGAAGCGTTCCTCCTCACGGTCACCCAGCTTGCCGACATCACTCAACTCTAAACCGATACGGCCAAAATGACACAAATTAGCCGGGCGCTTCTGGTGGAATTAGATTGTTCGAATGGCGTAGTGTCATACTTGCCAAGATGAGAGGTCCTGTGATTTGACACATCCCTCTCAGTGATTTCTGGAGAGAAGAAGACGATGCCCTCAAACGATGGCGCTCCGAAGCGCTACCGCGCTTTCATCAGCTACAGTCACGCACACGAAATCATCGCACGCAAATTTCACCGCAAGCTGGAAAGCTACCGGCCTCCAAAGGGCGTGGCGACGGAAGCGGGTGACAAACCCAGCCGGATCAACCCAGTTTTTCGCGATCGGGACGAGCTCGCGTCAGCAACTTGCGGGATCAAATCTTTAACGCTGTTATGACCAGCACATGGAAGCAGGTCACCTTGGATTGAAAGAGCCGCTCTGTACGAACAGCAGGTGTTGGTCCCAAGGTCCAAGATGAACGGTGTGTCGCGGACTGCTGAACTACATATCCTAGTTCCGTTTCGCGCGCGCCGCGAGTGATGATGATCGAGAAAGCACCTGCGAAGTCGGGCCCAGCTCGCCAACGTCCACAAAAGGGCTAGTAAGCACTGCGCTGCAGTTGAGGGTTGTGAGCCTTAAGGAACCCGTGCTGCGCTGAAAGGGGAGGCTGCTTTCCTTCATGACTTCGTGAAGAACGCAGCTCGAATTGCGTCTTTCATAGCTTCCTTTGGTCCAGCTTGCCTCGGTGAGCTCGAAGCCATCACTAGCTTCGATGAGGGCGTGCTCTCGAAGCCCAATGTGTCATGCACCACCGAAAGACCTGAGTGCAGCGATGAGCGACCGAGCAGACCAACGGCAATGCCCGCCTCGACCGCTGCGATCACGCCAGAGACGCTCTGGCTCGAATAGACGATGCGATACGGCTTTTTACGGGCATTCAGGGAGGTGACAGCCACGTCGCGCCACCAACACGCATGATCGAACAAGGCCACCGGAAGGCTTTCATCGGCCGGAAAACTCCGAAGTGCCGATGAGACCCAGCAGGTTGGGTCTTCATAAATGACCTCTTCGTGGCTGGATGGGCTCTCGACCTCATAGACCGCGAGATCCAAGGATCCTGCTTCAAGGGCTGCGGGAAAATAAGTGCTCAGAGAGCACGTGACATCCAACTCGACTTTTGGATGGTGGCTGGTGAACGCTGCGATGATCCCTGCGAGTTTGGCCCGTCCGTGATCGTCGGGTATGCCCAGGCGCAGCTTCCCACTGACCGCATCTTGGGAGATGTCTCGCAGCACCGCGTCCAGGCGTGCCGCCACCTCTTTCGCAACGGGCAGCAGCGTTCGTCCCGTCTCGCTCAGGACAACGCCGCGACCATGACGGTTGAAGACAGGATGACCCACGATGGATTCGAGGCGTTTGATCTGAAGACTCGTGGCTGATTGGGAGCGGTGAATGCGGGCCGCACCATCCGTGACGCTCCCCGCCTCGGCGACGGCAACGAAGGTTCGCAGAAGATCACTCTCCAAGTTTTCCATCAATTTTTCCAATACCTGAAATTTGAACTACCCGTTTCACAGATGCTTCATAGGGCGTTAATTTTCAAGGCCAGAGGAGAATGCGATGTCCGATCAAACTGTTGCCCACCGATTGTCAAACCGGAAGTCCCTGCTCTGGGGCCTTCCCCTCGTGCTGCTCGCAGGCGTCATTTTCGCGTGGCCGGAACATGCTGTGAGTGCTGCAAAGTTTGTCGTTTGGGGTCTGGTCGTCGTCGCTCCAATCGTCATTCCGGGACTCGTGCTTGCGGCCTGGATCATCGCCAGTGGTGCTGACAGTCACATCGCGGGCGCCTTCGAAGGCAGGACACTGCATACGGTGGTGGCAGCATCGCTGATCGGGGCGATCACGCCCGTCTGCGGCGTGACAGTGTTGCCACTGATGGCCGGATTGCTGGCAGCAGGCGTGCCGCTGGCTCCGATCATGGCCTTCTGGCTGTCCTCGCCCGTGACGGACCCGGCAATGCTGGCGACAACCGCTGCGACGCTGGGTGTGAGCTTTGCGATCGGAAAAACGCTGGCAGCTTTTAGCCTGGGTCTCTTCGGCGGCGCGATCACCGGCCTGTTCGCCGAGTCACCCTGGGCGAAAAGCGCGCTTCGGGACAACGGCCTTGCGCGCCAACTGAGCGCTGCGAGATGCGGCGAGGATCGCCCCTTCGATCCATGGGTTTGGCGATCCGAAGCACGCCGGCGGTCGTTCAGCAAACAGTTCTGGGCGACCACACGGCTGATCCTGATTTGCCTGATCCCAGCATTCGCGGCCGAGTATGCCTTGAACGCGTCGCTAGAGCCGGGGACGCTTGCTGCCTATGTGGGCGAGGATAACTGGTGGGCCATACCCGCAGCCGTCTTCGTTGGCGCTCCAGCCTATATTGATGGCTATGCAGCACTCCCGCTCACACGCGGGCTGATCGATAATGGAATGTCCAAAGGCGCAGCGATGGCTTTCCTGATCTCTGGCGGCGTGGTGAGCATCTGGGGCGCGATGGCCATTGCACCTGTTCTGAAACTGAAGCCATTCCTGCTCTATCTGCTGCTTGCACTCCTGGGATCGCTCGGCGCGGGATACGTCTTTGAGTGGATAGCCTGAAGTACGTCAATGACCGAAAACGAACCTTGTGCGAGCCCGGGAATGTTCGGGGGAGACGACTTCACCCGGCTCAGATAACTTCGCATTCACCGCGAATGGCGACTAGCGGGAAAGAAAGCGCAAAATTGGCGTTCCTCGCAGATGGTTGGATCGGGCCTTATCGAAGCACTTTAGCAGACACCTGCTTTCAGCCCATCCTGCCGAACACTGCATAACGCACAATGTCCGAGGAGCGCCATCTTCGGACGCCTCACTTGCCGCCGCGAGACCACGGCTTAAGCAGACGCACCGAACAATCCTTGTCTCGTCTTCGAGTGGCGTCCGCAGGTCTGCCCCGGAACGCTGACGGTTGCTGCCAGTACTGTAGAGTCGCAAGATCTGCCACAATCTGTGGCGGACCTGTCCACGCAGACACTGTTGAGACAGATCTCAACCTATATGGGCGCGATCGAAGCCAGCAGCATCGATTACGAGCAGTCAGAGGTTCAAAGCGGTCTCGTTTCGTCCCCCGAGTTGTTGGCACGCCCGATCTCATCCATGTTCTCTTCGGCCCACAATTCGATCTTGTTCACGAGGCGCGCGCACTCTTGGCCTAACGGGGTGAGTGTATGTTCAACTCGCAACGGCATTTCGTCATAGACCTGACGATGCACCAGCCCATCACCCTCCAGCTTCCTCAGCGTCTTTGTGAGCATCTTCTGAGAAACGCCTTCGATGAGGCGCCGCAACGCACCAAATCGCATTGGGCCGCTGGCCGTTGACCATCGGCACTGTGGGGAAAGTGAGGGAACGCCGCGCCAGTAGGAGTACTATCCGCACAAGATCGATGATCTGAGAGCCGGAATTGAGGCACTCTCAGCCCAACCGGAAGTCGATGAAACCCGCATAGGTGCTGTCGGTGTGTGTCTGGGTTCGGGTTACCTGGCGCACGCGATTTGGGACTTGCCAAGGATAAAGGCGTTCGTGGCAATCGCGGCATACTACCGGGACGTCCCAGCCATGCGTGCAGCCGACCCCGACCGGTTCTTTGAGAAGGTGGCTCAGGGCGTGGCAGCGCGGGAACGGTATGAGAAGACCGGCTCGGTCACGACGATCCCGCCATCGTGTCTGCGGCTGCCGATCTCACGTTCGACTTCCTGAGCCGACAGCTGTGAGCGCTTTGGTACGAAGCTCGGTGCTACGTGAAGTGGATGTCTATCCTGCCAAACGATCCAAAGTCGCTCGTGAGCTGGCTTCCGGGCTTGACGGCGACGGACTTCACGGGTGCCCCGGTGATGACGATATCGCCAGCAGCGAGCGCTCCGCCAAGGCCACCAAGCTCTGGCAGTTTGTTTGCAAGCCAGGCGAGCGGTTCCGCTGGGTTTCCCATAACGTCGCCAGCAGGGGCCGATTGCAAGATGCCGTCGACATCCATGCTCAGATTGATCGAGGCCAGGTCCAGATCGTTGGGGTCGAGAGCCGCCTCTCCAAAGACAACGTAACCTGCCCCAGCGTTGTCGGCGAGCGAGTCGTTCGCCTTGGCCCGCAACGCGTCGGCGAGCGTGACGCCAGGGCCAGACAAAGACCTGCCCAATTCAAACGCCAATTCCGGCTCCGCGCGGGTGTCACTGAGATGACCGATCGGTACCGGCATACCTGCCTCCAGAAACATACGATCCATCAGAATGCCGAAATGCGGGCCGGTCATCCCGTACATCTTCTGCATGGTAACGGACGTGAAGCCGATCTTGTGCCCAGCCGGTCTGTCGCCGTCTGCAATCAACAGGTCCACCAGCTTACGGCGGATACAGTAAGCGTCATCGAACGTGCAATCGATGCTCTCACTCGGCGGCGTGATACCCGCCCCCGTCCCTATGGCACTGTGGAGTTGAGACGCAATGTCGGACTGTCGCGCATCCGAGAGTTTAATTCCTCGCCTTTCGTCCGGCCTCGCACCAAGGGATTTGCAGCCCGTCCTCACTCACCAGTTTCATTCAAAATATCGACTTGTCAGAATATTTTCGATATTTTCTGAATTGTCGGAGATATGATATTAGTATCAACATGACGGCTTCTGAGACACAAACTGAGCTTACCTATCACCGGCTGCGTGCTGACATCCTCAATGGGAATCTCCAACCGGGATCGGCGCTGCAGTTTGCTCAGTTGCGTGAAACTTATGCTGCAAGCATGGGAGTGCTGCGCGAGGCCCTGACCCGCCTCACTGCCGAAGGACTGGCCACTAGCCGAGCACAGCAAGGATTCCGCGTTGTTGAGGTATCTCTGAAAGATCTCAACGACCTGACGAACGTGCGGGTTCTGATCGAGACAGCCGCCTTGCGCGAGGCAGTCGCTTACGGCGAGCTGGATTGGGAAAGCGATATCGTCTCGGCGTATCACCGCATGACGCGTACCGAAAAGCACATCAATGGCGACGAAAACACGGTGACGGATGATTGGGCGCAGGCGCATCAGGTTTTTCACTTTGCTCTGCTCAGCGCTGCTCCGAACACGCGTTTGATAGCTATCGCGGACGGCTTGCGGGCGTCTGCAGAGCTTTATCGTCGCTGGTCGATGCCCTACGAAACAGTCAAGCGGGATGTTGACGCCGAGCATCAAGAGCTGATGGAGCTGGCGCTGGCAAGACAATCGAACGAGGCATGTGATGCCCTGGCGCGGCACCTCTCCTTCACCCGTGAACTTATCGTCAAAGGTACAGAAAGCGCTCGGCAATGAGCCGTTTTCGCATGCCGGCAGAGTGGGAGCCGCATGCTAGTACCTTCATGGGCTGGCCGTGCCGCGCATCGTCTTGGGGGGAGAGCCTAGAGCAGGGACGCGACGAGTTTGCCGACGTTGCAAACACCATCGCAGCGTTAGAGCCTGTCACGATGGTTTGCACTGACGAAGCGCAGGCTAGAGTCGCGCGAACACGGTTGACCGAAGGTGTCGAGATTCTGACCCGACCAATGGACGGCTCGTGGCTACGCGATAATGGGCCGCTCTTCGTCACGGATGGCACCTGGTTGCAGGCACGCCGCTTCCGGTTCAATGCGTGGGGTGAACGACATGCTGATCGGGACCGCGATGCGCGCCTCGGCCGATCCTTGGCGGAGCATCTGGGTCTGCCAGTCACCTCCATCGACATCGTGCTGGAAGGCGGCGCGATCACCCTAGACGGGGCAGGAACGCTGATTGCACCCGAAGCGTGCGTTATGCGCCCCTCGCGAAACTGGCACCTAACCAAGTCATCGGTCGAGCGCGGCCTGAAAGAGGCGTTAGGGGTGGATCGTGTTGTCTGGCTGCCCGAGGGCCTTGCCGAGGATCAGCAACGCGATCCCGAGCGGATGTACTATGGTACCGATGGACATATTGATTTGTTCATGTGCTTCATCGGCCCGAACCGCGTGCTCATGCTGTCTGTCCCGGACGATAACCCCAATGCCAGCACGCTTGCGAAGAGCCGTACTATTCTGGAAGACGCAGGCATCGAAGTGAACGATTTCCGACATATGTCGGGATTTATCGAAGACGCGCACCACTACATCGCACCATACATGAACTTCTATATCTGCAACGGCGCGGTCATCATGCCCATAGCAGGCGAAGATCCCGAAGCCGACACTGATGCACAGGCAGCCTTACAGACATATTTTCCCAATCGTGAGGTGATCGCGGTTCAGATGCGCGCTGCCCCGAAGCAGGGCGGCGCAATTCACTGCATGACCCAGCAAGTGCCCGCCGTCGAGGAAAGATGACCTGAAGACCCAGATCAAACGCCACGACATAGACCGATGCCAGACTGATTAGCGAGCACCCAGAGACGTGCTTCTCAAAGTCCGAAGACGAGGAATGGAGACGTGACGTGAACGAAGAGTTTCAATGGCCCGCCATACCTTTCGAGGAATGGGAAGCGACATGCAGCGCTCTGCATCTTTGGTGCCAGATTGTGGGAAAGTACCGTCTTCGGCATACCCATTGGGTCAACCATTCTTGGCATGCGACACTGTATGTGACGCCTCGTGGACTAACAACGGGATTGGTCTCAGACCCGCAGGTACCGACCACGGTTTCCTTCGACTTCTGTGAGCACAATCTGATTGTAGATGCTGCCGGCGGGCAAACGACGTCGTTCGAATTGACCCCGATGAGCGTGGCAGAGTTCTTTCAGCGATTTAAGAGGGCGGTGGAAGACCTTGGTGGCGAGTGCGAGATTCATGGGCGGCCGAACGAGCTTGCTGACCCCATTCCCTTTCAGGCCGACACGGCACGACGCCCCTATGATCGCGATGCCGTCCAGGGCTTCCATCAGGCTTTGCTGTGTGCTCAAGGGGCCTTCGATCAGTTCCGAACAGGCTTTCAGGGCAAGGTGTCCCCGGCCCATCTCTTCTGGGGGTCGTTCGATCTGGCGGTCACGCGCTTCTCCGGGCGGACGGCGCCGACGCATCCGGGTGGCGTCCCGTTCCTGCCCGATAGGGTCACACGCGAAGCCTACAGCCATGAAGTGTCATCGGCCGGTTTTTGGCCAGGCAACGGATATGGCGAGGCGATGTTCTATTCGTATGCCTACCCTACGCCGGACGCCATGAAGGACGCACCCGTCCAAACGGAGGCCGCGTTCTGGAGCGCGGATCTCGGAGAGTTTCTGCTGCCATACGAGGCCGTCAGAACGGCGCCTGACCCAGAGGCAACGCTGTTGTCTTTCCTGCAATCGACGTACCAGGCCGCGGCTACAACCGGCGAGTGGGACTCCAGCGCATTGGAACGCCCAGTCGGTCAGCGTGGCCTGCCACCCAACCTTTCAACGGATCCGTGCTAACAAAGAAAGGAGGCCGACCAGATGTCTTGGAGCCCATGTCCTGACCCCGTGCCCGGTCAGCGGGAAACGATCAATGCGATCGAAACACTCATCGTTCCGCGTGCTGTCGACCTTGGAGAGATGACGGTGCGCCGGGCATTGCCGTCTGTAAAACGGCAGATGGTCGGGCCGTTCATCTTCTTCGATCAGATGGGACCCGCTGAGTTTCTGACCAACGAAGGGATCGACGTCCGACCTCACCCGCACATCAACCTTTCGACGCTCACTTACCTCTTCGAGGGGCAAATCCTGCATCGAGACTCGCTCGGAACTGAGATCGCGATCGAGCCTGGTGCGGTGAATTGGATGAATGCTGGCCGCGGCATTGTGCATTCCGAGCGTACCCGGGACGACAAGAAGGCCAGCGGGCAGAAGCTATTCGGTTTGCAAACCTGGATGGCGTCACCGCTCGATCAGGAAGAATGCGCGCCCGCCTTCGCGCACTATGCCGCCGCGGACCTGCCGATGGTCGAGGCGGACGGGATCAAGGCCCACCTAATCACTGGAGAAGTCTTTGGCGCTCGGTCGCCGTTGGTTGCGCCTTCTGAAACCCTCTACGCTGACATCAAGCTTGAAGCTGGCAAGACTGTTCCAATCGACCCGACGGTTGAAGAACGGGCGCTCTACACGATCTCCGGTGCGATCGAGGTTGCTGGTGACCGCTTCGAGCCAGGGCAGCTCCTGATCTTACGGGCGGGCGACCACATCACTGTTCTGGCCTCTGAGGCATCTCGGTTCATGCTCTTCGGTGGCGCACCGATGGAGGGGCCGCGCTACATCTGGTGGAACTTTGTCTCCTCGCGGCTCGAAAGAATTGAGCAGGCGAAGGAGGAGTGGGCGCGGGGCCGGTTTGAGACCGTACCTGGAGATGAGGAGGAATTCATTCCACTGCCCGAGAACGCTGGCACCCCCCGCAAGGCTACTGGCGGTGCTTGAGACAAAACGACGACAGCAAAGATTTGACCCATGACGGAAAAAATCATTCCCGGCCTGCACCATGTGACGGCCATATCGGGCGCTCCACAGGAGAACATCGACTTCTACGTGAAGACTCTGGGCCAGCGTCTGATCAAGAAGACCGTGAACTTCGACGATCCGGGGACTTATCACCTCTACTATGGTGACGTGGCCGGGTCACCCGGGACGATCCTTACGTTCTTTCCGTTCGTCGATGCGGCACCCGGGCGCGCCGGTAAGGGTATGGCGAGCGCAGTCGCCTACGGCGTCCCTTTGGGTGGGCTTGATCGGTGGATGGATGGTCTCGCCGAAGACGCTATCGATTTCGAGGGTCCGTTCACCCGTTTCAGAGAGCATGTCATCGCTCTGACGGATCCCCACGGTCTTCGGATCGAACTTGTGGAGCCTGCGAACGCTGATCCTTCTGATGCACAGGATACGGGATTTCATTCCGTCACCCTTTGGCTGGACCAAATCGATGCGACGTCCCGGCTATTGACCGACCTGTTTGGGTATCAGGAGGTCGGCCACGAAAAGACCGAAGATGGCGCGCGGACACGGTTTCAGTCCCCCGACGGCACCCGTGGCGCTGTCATTGATCTCTTGCAATCAGACAAGGCATCGATTGGCCGACAGGGAGCAGGTTCGATCCACCACATCGCCTTCCGCGCCGAGAGTGACGAGATCCAAGCTCATTGGCAAGAGAAGCTGCGCAATGCCGGATTTGACGTCACGCCCGTGATCGACCGCCAGTACTTCAACGCGATCTACTTCAGGGAACCAGGCGGTGTGCTGTTCGAGATCGCGACCGATCCGCCAGGGTTCGCCGTCGACGAGCCTGTCGAGACGATGGGTTCAGAACTGATGCTGCCCCCGCAGTATGAAAGCCGGCGCGAACGGATCGAGGAGATCCTTCCCGAAGTCAAAGTTCCAACAATATGAGCGTTCGACCAAGCCCTCATATTGGTCAACCAGTCCGCACCAGCGGACCATCGCTCAGCACTGCGCGGCTGGTCGTGGTCCTTGCCCATGGGCGGGGCGGATCGCCAGAAGACATGCTCAATCTCGGGGCGCATCTGGGCATCGTAGATATCGCCTATGTCGCGCCAGCGGCCGCGGGTCGGTCCTGGTGGCCACAATCGTTCCTCGCTCCGTTGGAGGAGAACGAGCCCTGGTTGGGTTCCGCGCTCTCCGCGTTCAACGACACCGTGGATGGCATCATCGGGCAAGGCATTCCAGCTGAGCGCATCGTCGTCGCAGGTTTCAGCCAAGGTGCCTGTCTGGCGTTGGAACACGCCGCACGGACGGCTCGCAACTATCTTACCGTCATAGGCCTTTCCGGGGGTCTTTTGGGCACCCGCGACGAAGGCGGGCCGCCTACGGACGAGCTTTATGGGTACGCGCGAAAGGGCTTTGACTATCCGGGTCGATTGGACGGCGTCACGGTCTTCCTCGGTTGCCACCAGCACGATCCACACATTCCGCTCTTTCGCGTCCACGAGACGGCGCGCGTTTTTCAGGCGATGGGCGGCGACGTAACGACACAGATCTATCCTGGCCAAGGGCACGGTATCGTTGAGCAGGAGATCTCATTCCTGAGAGGGCAATTGAATGGCTAGCGGGTACTCCCTCTATCGAGCTGGTTTGGGCATTGTAGTGGCGCTTGCTCTACCAATCGGATCCGCCCTGCCTGCCCAAGCTGCAGGAGGTGAGACCGGTCCACTGGGCTTCAACCCGCTCGAGACAATGTTCTTTGAAACGCTTGCTCTCATCGTAGCTGCCTGCGTGTTCGTTCCACTCTCAAACCGCTTCGGGTTTGGCACGGTCATCGGATATCTCGTTGCCGGCGTCTTTGTCGGGACTGCGCTGTCACTGTCATTTTCCGCACATCCAGAAGAGCTGCTGCACTTTGCTGAGTTCGGGATTGTGCTCTTTCTCTTTGTCATCGGCTTGGAGTTTCGCCCGGCAAGATTGTGGGAGCTCCGCGGCACCATTCTTGGCCGGGGATTCGTCCAGGTCTTGGCGACCGGCGCCGCTTTGGGGGCAGCGGCTTATGTCTACGGTCTCGACTGGCGTGCAAGTGTGATTGTCGGTCTTGGACTGGCGCTCTCGTCCACCGCATTGGTGATGCAAGACATCGACGCCAAGAACGAACGCCATTCCTACTACGGCCAAACGGCGATATCGGTATTGCTGTTCGAGGACCTGGCGATCGTGCCGCTGCTGATGCTCGTGGCCCTCCTCGCTCCTGTGTCCGAGGTGACGTCGACCGCCGAAACAGTTTTGAGCCTCGGCCTCGGTGTACTGGCGATTGTCGCACTCATTCTGATCGGACGATATCTGCTCAATCCGGTCTTCGACATTGTGGCACGCACGAGAACGCCAGAACTGATGACGGCAAGTGCCCTTGGGGTGGTGATCGCCGCATCATTGCTGATGGCCGCGGTCGGGCTTTCCTATGCCCTGGGCGCATTCATTGCCGGTGTCATGTTGGCATCCTCCGCCTATCGACACGAGGTCGAAGCCGATATCGAACCGTTCCGAGCTCTCTTCCTGGGGCTCTTTTTCATAGCCGTCGGCCTGACCCTGGATCTTCGCATCGTTCTGCAGAACGCGGGGCTCATCCTGCTCGCCGTACCGATCCTGATCTGTGTTAAGGGCGCGGTCATCTACTGCGTGTCGCGGGTTTTCCGGACCGGACATCCGAACTCCTTGCGGCTCGCGCTTGGGCTGTCTCAACACGGCGAGTTCGGATTTGTTCTCTTTGCCGCCGCTGCCGCTGCCGGTGTCCTGGATACAGAGACCAGCGCGATTGCGATCTCGATCGTCACCTTGTCCATGGCGCTGTCGTCGCAGTCGGACAAACTTCTGTCCTTGTTTACTCGGGTCGATGACCGTGAAGAGATTGACGAAGACTATTCCGACGCCTCCGGGCAGGTCCTGATCATCGGGTTTGGCCGCGTCGGGCAGATGGCTGCACAATCACTTCTATTGCAATCGGTCCCTCTGACGCTTCTCGACAACGATGCAGACCGGGTGAGAGAGGCCGCCCGTTTCGGCGCTCGCGTCCACTTTGGTGACGGCACTCGATCGGATGTGCTTAGATCTGCCGGTGCCGAAGCAACTCAGGTAATTGTCGTCGCCACCGATGACCCGGATACTACCCAGTCTATCGCGAATTTGGTCCGCAAGGAGTTCCCCCGCGCGCGATTGGTGCTGCGGGCCTTTGACCGCGTTCATGCCGTTCGCCTAAGCGAAGGGGGGTGTGATGTGATCGTCCGGGAAACCAAGGCCGCATCTCTCGAGATGGGGCGCGCGACCTTGGTTGCGCTTGGGTACACAGAAACCGAAGCATCCGAGGCTGTCGAGCATTCCGCCGAGAAGGACGAGGAATTGCTGGCTGAACAGATGCTCGCCGCGCGGGGACTGAACACACGTTCTGAGGTGATCGCTCGGATACAGCCCGAGTCATTGGCGGCGCGGTCTGATTAGTCGCGTTATTGTGCCGGTCGGTCAGTTTTGGCTACGTAGATCCAATAGAACCTCTCTCAGACGTTCAACGGACCTTTTGTTTCAAAACCCATGCAATGGGGCGCCTCGCAAGAGCAATGATCTGCGGCGTTGATCATCTCGGGCTCACCGCGCCCGACCTTGAAGAAGCGGTCGCGTTCTTGGAGGCTGCCTTCGATTGCACCGCACTCTACCACATCGGCCCTGTCGAAGTTGAGGATGATTAGATCAACCGACATCTTGGCGTGGATGGGTCGGTGCGTATCTAAGCGAGTATCGTGAAGCCGATGACGATGATGGCTGGATCTACTTCAGGCGAGACTTGGGTATCCATTCTGGCACCACGGGGCGGCCAATTCGAAACCGACACACCGGGCATCATGGGCCGGCTGACTGAACCCGGCCCATAGGATCTTGCAGCGGCACAACTGCAAAGATGATCTGCGTCCCGACTTGCCTTATCAACTGCCATGAGTTCGCAATCTCACAGCGCTTTCTCACCAAATGAGCATGAGCACTCCGTTGGCGCGCTCTGGTCAACTTCTAAAGCAAGTCTTGGGGTGGTCAGACAGCCCTTAGCTAACTCCTAGAGCGCGTGACTTCGCCCTAATCCCGGGGCTCTGGCTGCGTCAGGCCGCATCGGTCTCCCGGTTCTGTACCGCGAGAAGTCCTTCGATCCCGAGATTGCCGAAAAGCCCTTTGGTGACCTCGGCGAGGTGGTCATTGTACCCCTTTACTGGTTCACCCATCCCGATCTTATCCACTTCTGTCCGGAAGGGTCGGCCGCCATGGGGCATGCCGATAACGGCAACGACCGCATCTGAGACGATTTGTGGCGCTTGCTGCGGGTTATCTGCAAGGAAGGCCTCAAACCCGGTAAGACTGCTTTCCGGCGCACCTGCCATCTCGCCGTAGCCCGCGTCGCGATCCCGAGATGAAGGCTGCATCAGGTTGGCCATGAAACCGGTTGGAAAGCCGCCGGGTTCTACCAGCGCGACCTCGACACCGAAGGCGCTGAGTTCCGCCCGGTAGTTCTCGGACATCGCCTCCAACGCCCACTTAGTCGCGTTGTAGGGGCCATAGAACGGAAGCGCTACGCGGCCCAACAAACTGGAGATGTTGAGGATCAGACCTTCGCCCCGCTCGCGCATTTTCGGTGCAACCGCACGGATCATCCGCTGTACGCCAAAGAGGTTGATCTCAAAGAGACTTCGGAAGTCCTCGGGCGAGAAGTTCTCCTGCAACCCATGCGCGCCAACGCCTGCGTTGTTGATCAGGGCGTCGATCTGTCCAAGCTTTGCGCGAGCCTGAGTGACGCCTTGCGCGACGGAATCGTCCTCCGTCACATCGATCTCCACAATCTCGGCCCCAATGGCCTGCAGTGACCGGGCTACGTCTGCGTTTCGTCCTGCAACATCGCGCATCGAGCCAACCACCCTGTGACCCGCTTGCAAAAGATCGTTCACGATCAATTGCCCAAAACCGCTATTGGCGCCTGTGATGAGAATGTTCATTTTCATCTCCCTCTGATTGCGCCGCCCTGGCGCTGTGATGAGGCACAGGTAATAGTTCTTCAAAAATCAGAACAGACTGATAATATTGAACTTATGGTTGCTAATATTAGAACGATAGGATTGCCTGCTTTGATGAGCTTTCACACTGTTGCGCGCCTTGGCGGCATCAGCGCGGCCGCCGCAGAGCTTGGCATGGCAAAATCCGGCGTCAGTCGGCACATTGCAAAACTCGAAGATCAGTTTGGCGTGCGCCTGCTGGAGCGCGGCGCACGATCTGTTCGACTAACCCCGGTCGGGCGACGCCTCGACGACCGTATTCGGTCCATCCTGGCCGAGGTGGACTTACTGCGTGATATTGCTGGTGAAGAACGAAGCGGTATCATTGGTCAGGTCACGCTTGCAGCGACCCCGGATTTTGGGGCGCTTGTTGCCAAACATCTGTTTCCCAAACTGCGTGAGCGTCATCCAGACCTGAAGCTCATCATGCGGGCGGAATACGGGTTCGAAGATCTGCAAGACCCGGGCACTGACCTTGCCATACGTGTGGGGAGCATCAATGATGATCGACTTGTGGCGCGCCGCCTTGGTACATTTCGTCGTATACTCGTCGCAGCACCGCATATGGCTCAGGAGGCCTCGCTTCAGCATCCAGAGGCATTGGTCGACCATCCATGCCTGACTTTACGGGGTGACCGAACCGGCGCCACCTGGCGCTTTGTAAACGGCGCCAAGGGGGTGGCCGTCGATGTCGATGGGCCAATCTCGGTGCGGAGTTTCAACATCTTGCAGGAGCTTGTCCGTTCTGGTCAGGGCTTCGGCTTTTTGCCCGCATTCATGTTGGAAAGTGATCTGGATGCGGGATCGTTGATCAGATGTTTGCCGGATTGGGCGTCAGCAGAGACGCCGGTCTATCTCACGTTCCGTCCAGGCATGCGGAACATTGCACGGGTCGCAGCGGTGCTTGATGCTGCTCAAGAGCTGTTGCCAGATCTCCTCGATCCGTAGGACTGAGCTCTCAAGCTGCTCCCTAGCAGCCCCATCCGAGCGGTCAGTTTAGCGTTTCGAAGACCAAGCGCACGGTAAGTTTTCGTGCTCGCCGCGCTTATTGATCAATCGCTCTTTTAAGTAGCGGCGCATTCTGGGAACTTTTGCCCCGCAGCTCCAAACCACGAGAGACGGCTTAGACGAGAATGCCCGGAATCAAAGGAAACCGCCGTTCAATCCACGATAGGCTAAACACGATTGGAGCTTGCCGCGAATGTCAAAACCACAATCGCAGGAGCCAATCGGAGCAATCACCGAAACCCTCGACCATTATCCTAACCTTTGAGAACCTCAATCTGCGGTTTTGAACGCGGATGCTTCAGGCCCCGCGAAGACCCATTTTACAAAGCGGCAATCGATAAGGATCGACTTTGGTACGCCTTGGGCCACTCAGCTCAGGAAACTTAAGAAAGCCATCAAATGATCCTGAAGGTTAGATCCGCGGCGGCGGGAACCACGCAATCCCTAGAACGGCCTTGAAGGCTACCTGAACGTCCACAAACGTCACCTGCTGGTTCTCAGGCTTGTTCAGATCGATCACCGCGACGGAGATCTCTCGCCCGAAGCTCTGATCCTCATCGCAAAAGGCCTGACCCTAGTCCATGTCTCTGAAATTGGTCATTGCGTGGATGTTCTACTTTCTGGAGTTTGTGATGTTGGACGCGAGGCCAAACTCGCGGTTATTCGACGCTTCCTCAGCGGGCGTTGGGCACCGAGCACACCCGCAAACTGTCCGATCGTATCCGCATGGCGTCTCTGTCGCCGTGATCTCCCCTCATCGATCCTAGCCTCAGGCAATCTGAGCCCAAATCGCCGATGATCTCTCTCCGAAGCCTGGATGCTCTCTCTGCTTCGGCTACCAACCTCTCAACTGTTGCCGCCGCCATAGGCCATGAGCTTACTGCGCAGCCAGATATGCCTTGGATCTTTCGTCATGCGCGGATGCCAGTTGGCGACCACGTTGGCGGATGGAATGCTCAAGTCCGTCTCCAACCGCGTTAGAAATCCGCCATTCAAGTCCGCGATCTTGGCCGGCATGAAGGCGATGAACTCGCCGTGGTGCATAGCGTTAAAGACAGTCGCGAAGTTCGGGACACTCACCGCGATGTTCCGCTCCAGTCCCGCAGCGCTCAACCTCTCGTCGATATAGCGCCTGATCGGTGTATCGGCGGGACCCAGGATAATATGGTTGAGCGCACAAAGCTCCGACAATTCAACGCGTTGGCCCGGTCGATGTGCGGCGTAGCTCGACGCGCAAACAAGCCCCTCATGGTAGAGCGTCATCCCCGGCATTTCCGCCATGGCGCCGTCTCCGATGCTGACAAGCAGATCGATCTCTCCCCTGGCAAGCTGCGCGTCGATCTCGTCATTCTGTTTCGCGTAGACCCCGGTCGGGCGCGCCAACAGGGTGACCCGAGCACCGGGCGCACTCGCGATGACATCTGCAGCCAAGGCACCCAGCAGGGTTTGCAGCAGGTAATCACTTCCGCAGAAGGTCAGCGAGAATTCGGTCTCGGCCGGGTCAAACGCCTCAGGCACCAGCAGGGCATTGGCCGACTCCAGGATCTCAGCGACCTGGCCCGCGAGAGCCTCCGCCCGCGGGGTTGGCACCACACCATGCGAGCTGCGCAGATAAAGCTCATCGTCAAAGATCTCGCGCAACCGGCGCAGCATGCCCGAAACCGTAGGCTGGGTGAGGGTCAGCCGTTCGGCCGCACGGGTGACGCTGCGCTCCTTATAGAGCGCGTCGAGCACCACAAGCAGGTTCAGGTCGAGGCGCCTGATATCGCGATACAACATGATTGATATCCCAAATGACGATTAGATCGATATCAACCTATCTGCTATTCAGGCCGCGTCAATCGGAGGAACCCCATGAGTGAGTATTGCGGTGATGATCAGTCGGTGGCGCTTCAACAATCTATCCGGAGCCGGATCCCGGCCATTTCCGACCATCCAATCCTGGCCAATGGGGGGCGGATCCTGAACATCCTCGACCCGGATCTCTATGGTTGGGATCGGGTCAAAGCTACGGCCGAGCGCGATGGCGTCGTTGCCCTCTCGATGGTGGACCGGGACGTCACGCGAGAACGCCTAGATGCGGAATACGGGCCCGATCATGGGTTTCCATGCTGGGGCGCATTTACCGGAGAACCGGAGGATGTAGTGCCAATATGCGAGGCTCTGCTGTCACAGCTCACGCTGCCCGATGGCTGGCATTTCAGCCATGCCACATGCCCGGATGACGACCTGATCCAAGCTTCGCAAACGCTGAACATCGAGACCGGCGTGATGCCGTCGCCCGCCTATTATCTGAGGGGGGAACATGTGCCCTCGCTGCTGACCTGTCTTCATACCGAGACGGGTGATCTCGTAGCCTGCGCCTCGGCAACGATGCGCTACCATCCCGACGGGCCGCTCAGTCAGTGGATCTTTGCGGGCGGCGTATCGGTTGACCCGGATTACCGCCGTCGCGGCCTGGGTGTAGCCGTCAACGCCGCTCTGCTTGTAGAAAGCCACCAGCGCTTCGGATGGCGCGGCGTCCTGGAACAAGCGCAGGCCGATAATCACGCTTCGGTCGGCATGATCACACGCTGCGGGCTGAAGCAGGATGCCGAAAAGGTGACCTTTGCGATCAACACAACGGGTCGCTACTTCACCCGCTGATCCAAAATCTCATACGCGATTATCCTGCCGACTTGCTCGCGATAAGCGTCGCGAACGGCAGGAAGCTGTAGAGATCACCCGCGTCGGCCCGACGGACATATTCCGCCTCCAGGGCGTCTGCGAGTGGCTGGCCGATCACCCCCTGGGCCACGAGCCCCGCTGATGACATGCGCACCCAAACCAGCGAACCCATTCCTTCGGTGACGACACGGTTCAGGATTGTGAATCGGTCAATGCCAAAGCCCGCACTCCTGACAATCGGCCTCAGCTTTCCGGTCAGCCAGGGGTCCGTGACCGCACCGTTCACGAAGGCGACGGCGCAACTGCCAAGGGGATCGCCCGGCACAGAACTCATCGATGCTTTCGAGAAATCCGCGTCGCAAACCACCAGCGTTCCATCCGGGCGCAGAATGCGCGAGGCTTCCGCCAAAAGCAGCTTTGGGTCCGCAACATGGGAGAGAACCGTGTGAAGGATGGCGATGTCGGCACTCCCATCCTCAAGATCAAGGGCTGCTCCATCGCCGACAACGCATGACAGGTTTGGAAGCGATGCGGCCAGTTCCACCGCCTTTCGGGTCAGGGCAGCAGAGGGCTCCAGCCCCAGAACCGATGCGCCCGGAAAGCGCGCCGCGATCTGACGGGTCACCCCTCCGGTCCCAGACCCGATATCGACAATGCGGGCGCCATCGGGAACATCCAAAGCCGCGAGATAGTCGTCCAGAACAGGCTGCATACTGGGATCCGCCGCCCGGGTTTCCAAAGCGGCGGCGATGATCTCGATCATCTCGGGTGATGCCGCATCGACATCGGCAAACGGGTCGGACATGTTAATTCCTTCAAACTCCTGGCCTCACCTTGTGGCAGACCGGCCAAGCTCCAAAGTTCGCCGCCCGACCGTCAGCAAGTCAACGGCAAAGAGCCTGACAGGCTCGGACCTCTGGATCAGTGTTGACGAGCCAGGTGGCGGATTACGAATGGCGGCGGCTGCAATTTACTCAGCCCCCAACCGGCTTAGATTGCTGGGGGATGACCCAAACTCTCCTGAAAAATGCCACCATCGTCACCGTCGACCGCGAGATTGGCACGCTCTTCGACTGCGATCTGCTGATCAATGGCCCCCAGATTGCCGAGATCCGCCCCGGGATCGAGGCGCCATCCGCGACCGAGATCGACGCCAGCGACATGATCGTCATGCCGGGCCTCATCAACGCCCATATCCATATGTGGGAGACGATGCTGCGCGGCACCGGCGCGGATTGGCCGGGCGATGAGTATTTCGAGGTCGTCCTCGGCCTGCTCGGCGAACATGTCTCGCCGGACGACATCTACCTCTCGACCCAGCTCGGCGCGCTCAACCAAATCGACAGTGGCTGCACGACGGTGCTGGAGTGGTTGCATTGCTCCAACACGCCCGACCACTCGGACATGAGCATCCAGGCGCTTGATGACACTGGTATCCGGGCAGTCTTCGGCCATGGCACGCCAAAGCCCAACCAGCAGCCAGGGCAGCCGCATTTTTCGGAAATCCCGCACCCGGCGGCCGAGATCAAGCGCCTCTGTGAGGGGCGGTTCGCCGCCAATGGCTCGGGCCTCGTTACGCTCGCCATGTGCATCCTCGGCCCCGATTACGGAGGGATCGAGGTCAACCGCCAGGACTTCGCCCTCGCCCGCGATTACGATCTCAGAACCAGCGCCCATGTCTGGGGTGGAGACAGCCGCAAAACACCCGGCGGCTATCGCCCAATCATCGAGGAAGGGCTGCTCGGCCAACACACAGCGGTTCACGCGAACTTCTTCGAGGATGACGAGGTGAAGCTCTTGATCGACAACGGCGCCAGCTTCACCGCGACCCCAAGCTGCGAGATCGGCGTGCCCAAACCACCCCTGATC
>JBCDAQ010000056.1:0-19743 GCA_039185285.1 Pseudomonadota bacterium | reverse complement strand
CTCCACCAAAGGCATCAACTTTTGCCGAGCGCTTGCGAATCCCCCTGGCCAGGACGGGCCATCTCCCAAACATCCCGCACGGTCGCATAGTCCTTATATCCCATCCGCGCGATCGGCTGGTAGGCCGTGACGTCCAAAAGACCATCCTTCAGAAAGGCGTCCTTGATATGCAAGCCGACCACCTCTCCGATCACCATGATGTTGTAGCGGTCATCGTGAAAACTTGGGAGATCATCAATGATCCGAACGACTTTGCACTCCATTACCGCGGCCGCTTCGGCGACGAATGGGACAGATATCTCGACACCTGGCGCCTTCGAGAGTCCAGCCGCTTCGAATTCGTCCTCTCCCGCAGGATAAACCCCGGTCGATACGTTCATCCGATCCTTAAGCGCCGCGCTGACTACGTTATAGGCAAATTCACCCGTCGCCTGACAATTCGCGACAGTGTCCTTAATCTCCTCACCTCTGCTCTTACGACCAGTTTGCGCAAACATCACCAAAGGCGGATGATCCCCGCAACCATTGAAAAAACTGTAAGGGGCAAGATTACTGCGCCCCTCCGTGTCGACTGTCGAGATCCAGCCGATTGGTCGGGGGACTACGATGGCTTTGAACGGGTCATGCGGCAGCCCGTGGCCGTCTTTCGGGCGATAGAACATCAGGGCTCCTCTGGTCAGAGATGGCCGGGCCATGATAACGCCCAACGAATGAGCCCTTGATACTAGCCCGAACGCACAAGAAAACCCCTGAATGTTCCGTCTGTCTCGCGAAACCCAAGAGGATAGCTACGAAGTTGAGATGCTGCTCGATCTGGCCTTCGCGCCAGGTCGCACGGCGCTGAGCTCCTATTCCCTTCGCGATGGTGTGGATCCAATCCCGGATCTTTGCACTGTGGTCCGCGACGAGTATGATGTTGTGGTCGGTTGCATTCGATTTTGGCCAGTGCGTATTGGTACTGCTGGCGACCCGGCATTGCTCTTGGGACCCATCGCCATTCACCCAACGCGTCAAGGCGAGGGTTTGGGCCGCCTATTGATCGGAAACGGTTTGACAGAAGCCGCATCACTCGGGTGGAACCTGGTTTTGCTGGTCGGAGATGCGCCCTACTACAGCCGATTCGGGTTCACTCCGGCTGCTCCCTATGGTCTAAGCTTCCCACCTCCCGTTAACGAAGACCGATTCTTAATCTATCAGTTAACCAAAGACGCCGCGCTTGGCGTTTCAGGTCAAGTTTCTACTTGGAGAAGGTGAGTCGAAGTTCCCCATTACAAAAAAAACCTCGCCAAGCATCATATTTTTCACCAATTTATTAAAATAAATAGGTTGCGAAACGACTTAAGAAATAATAGTTGAAGCTGAGAATAAGATCAGCACCGCATCCAATGAAGCTGGATAAAGATTGATTGCACCCGGCAATGAAATTCTTTCGTGCTGAACCCCTAGAGTGAACGTGGAGACCCTTTTATGTCTGATGAAATGATCGATCGTGGCGAACTTCTTGCCCTAACGACTGATATCGTAGCAGCCCATGCTTCGAATAACGCGGTTCCAACAGTGGACTTGCCAAGTCTGATCGAGACAGTTTTTCACACGTTAGAGAACCTAAATGCCCCAGAGCAGGAGCCGGTGGTCGAGCTGAAACCCGCGGTTCCGATCAAAAAATCGGTCACGGACGACTACATCATTTGTCTTGAAGACGGCAAGAAGCTCAAGATGCTCAAACGCCATCTCAAGACCGCCTATGATATGACGCCTGAAGACTATCGGGCGAAGTGGGGCCTTGGTCATGATTATCCAATGGTCGCGCCGTCCTATGCGGTAAAGCGCCAGGAGCTGGCGAAGAAGATCGGCCTGGGCCGTAAACCCCGGAAATAATCGTCTGGGGTTTTCCCCGGGCCCAAACATGTTATCAGGCGGCGCATCGGTGGTGTGCCGCCTGATCCGTTGAGGGATGCATGACAAAAAAGCTCTTCATCAAGACCTATGGCTGTCAGATGAACGTCTATGACAGCGAGCGCATGGCCTCGGCCATGCAGGCCAATGGGTATGAGGAGACGCAAAGCCCGGACGATGCCGATATGATCGTCCTGAACACCTGCCATATCCGGGAGAAGGCGGCGGAAAAAGTCTATTCAGAGCTTGGCCGTCTAAAGCCCCTCAAAGCGCAGAACCCGGACCTCAAGATCGCGGTGGCGGGATGCGTGGCCCAGGCTGAAGGTTCGGAGATTGTCCGCCGAGCGCCAGTCGTTGATCTGGTCGTCGGCCCGCAAGCCTATCACCGTCTGCCCGCGATGGCCGATGGAACAGGCGTCCAGATCGATACTGAGTTTCCCGAGGAGGACAAGTTCGACCACTTACCTCAGCCGTCAAAGGCTCGACGGGCTCCAGCGGCGTTTCTGACGGTCCAGGAGGGGTGTGACAAGTTCTGCGCGTTTTGCGTGGTCCCCTACACAAGAGGCGCCGAGGTCTCCCGCCCAGCGGCAAGACTTCTGGCAGAGGCTCGAGATCTTGTGGAGAGAGGTGTGGTCGAAATCACGCTTCTCGGTCAGAACGTCAATGCCTATCATGGTGCAGGCCCAGACGGCGATTGGTCGCTTGCCCGACTGATCCGAGAATTAGCTGAAATCGATGGCTTGGAGCGGATCCGCTATACGACCTCGCATCCCAACGACATGACTGACGATCTGATCGACGCTCATGCGGACATCCCTGAACTGATGCCCTATCTCCATCTGCCCGTTCAGGCCGGCTCCGACCGTGTACTAAAGGCAATGAACCGCAAGCACACCGCCGAGAGCTATCTGCGCGTAATCGAGCGAGTCCGCGGGGCGCGCCCAGATATGGCCATTTCGGGTGACTTCATCACCGGCTTTCCCGGTGAAACAGAGGCTGACTTCGAAGAGACATTGTCTCTCGTCCGCGAAGTTCACTACGCGCAGGCCTTCAGCTTTAAGTACTCGCCTCGGCCCGGCACTCCGGCAACAACCTCGGACCAAATTCCCGAAGCGGTCAAGGGTGAACGCCTTCAACGCCTCCAAGCCTTGTTGAGTGATCAACAGGCAGCGTTTCAGCAATCAATGGTCGGTCGCAAGGTGCCTGTGCTGATCGAAAAGCCTGGTCGGATGGAAGGGCAGATGGTGGGGCGCTCACCCTATTTGCAGCCGGTGCATCTTACTTGTCCAGCTGAGCGAGTGGGCCAGATTGTCGACGTGCACATTGATGGTGCACAGCCTAACTCCCTCGCCGGGCAGCTTGTGACAACGACCTAATTTCCATTCTACGCAAAAATGCAAGAATCGGCGCTGGAACGCACCGATTTCGCCTGTCCGTTTCTTGTCGGCGGCAAGGTGTGAACCATATGCACATCGAACCCACGATTATATGGAGGTATCGATGGCGCAGAGAAGCGCAAAGTTTTCGAATGAGATGCTGAGCGGGATCATACTCGCGGGCGCTGCACTACTGGGTGTTATCTTCGAAAACATCGATACACTCCGACCTTACTACGATCAGCTCCTTGGCGCCTATCTGACGGTCGCGATTGAAGAAGCTTCGATCAGCAAGCCGTTGCTTCTCTGGATCAACGATGGGCTGATGGCGATCTTCTTCCTTTTCGTTGCGCTTGAGATCAAGAAGGAGCTGGTTGATGGCGCGCTGAGTGAATGGAAACGCGCAGCACTTCCCGTGATGGGCGCGATCGGCGGCATGGCCGTGCCGGCGATGGTGTTTATCGGGATCGTTGGGATCGAAAGCGCTGAAGCTCGCGGTTGGGCCATTCCCGCCGCGACCGATATTGCGTTCGCGATGGGCGTTCTCGCGCTCTTTGGTGACCGCGTCCCACCGCCTCTGAAAGTCTTTCTTCTCGCTCTCGCGATCGTTGATGATCTGGCAGCTATTGCGATCATCGCGGTTTTCTATACGTCCGAACTCTCGTCCGAGGCGCTGTCGATCGCGGCGATCGGACTGGCAGCACTTGCAGGCATGAACCTTGCCAAGGTTCGCAGCCAGGCAGCCTTTATTGTCGTGGGATTAATCCTATGGGTCGCGGTGCTAAAATCGGGCGTGCACGCAACCCTCGCCGGTGTCGCGCTTGGCTTTGCGATCCCAATCAAAAAGGACGATGTAGGCTTCTCCCCCTTGGTGAACATGAAGAACGGCCTGCGCCCATGGGTCGGCTTTCTTGTGATGCCGATTTTTGCATTCGCCAATGCGGGTGTGCCGCTGCACAGCCTTTCCATCGCCGATCTCGGCGCACCGCTGACATTGGGCATTATGGCAGGTCTCTTCATCGGCAAGCAAATCGGTGTCTTTGGCCTGGCGTGGCTGGCGATCAAGACCGGTATTGCTGAGCGTCCGGCGGGCGCATCAATGGCACAGCTTTATGGTGTCTCGCTGCTGGCAGGTATCGGCTTTACGATGAGCCTCTTCATCGGAACCCTGGCTTTCACCGACGTGGACAGCCAGAACGCCGTCCGTCTCGGCGTGATCGGTGGTTCGCTGCTCTCAGGGGTTCTTGGCGCGCTCGTACTGGTCTGGTCTACTGGCCAATCGACCGCCAAGGCCAATTCTAACGAGGCCGCTCGCGCGGTATGACGCTCAAATGACGCGATTTCCGCTTGCGCGGTCGCGTCACCTCCGCCAACATCTGAGTGTGCAAGATGAATTGGAGCCTCATATCTCGTGCCGATACCAAAGTCGAAGCCTCAGCCGATGATCGAGACTGAAGCTGGCGCGTTGGACGAGACGCTGATTGAGTTTCAAGACAATCGCCTCCTGATCGACCTTTGCGGCCAATTCGACAAGAATCTCACCTCCCTCGAACAGGGCTTTGGCGTCGTCATCATGCGCCGGGGCAATGTGATCGCCGTTCACGGTCCAGAAGAAGCGCGTACCGCCACCAAGAACGCCCTTGATGCAATCTATCAACGGTTGGAACATGGCCGCGGGCTGGAGCAAGGCGATCTCGACACGTTGATCCGGGTTGGCCATTTCCCAGCCGATGTGAGCGCAGAGGAGAAGGGCAAACAGCTCGATATGTTCCCAGGCGGGCGGCTTGAGATCAGGACCAAGAAGAAGACGATCGAACCCCGCTCGGCCACGCAACGCAGCTATGCGATGGAGCTCTTCAAGAAAGAGCTTGTCTTTGGTATCGGCCCCGCTGGTACCGGCAAAACCTATCTCGCCGTCGCCGCCGCCGTTTCGATGTTTATGGATGGTGAGGTTGACCGGATCATCCTCTCCCGCCCTGCGGTCGAGGCGGGCGAACGTCTCGGTTTTCTGCCGGGGACCGAGAAGGACAAGATGGATCCCTATCTCCGCCCGCTCTACGACGCGCTTCACGACATGCTTCCCGGCAAGCAAGTCGATAAGCTGATGGAGGAGAAGCGGATCGAGGTCGCCCCGCTCGCCTTTATGCGAGGCCGGACGCTGTCGAACTCCTTTATCGTTCTGGATGAGGCGCAGAACACCACCGCTATGCAAATGAAGATGTTTCTGACCCGCATGGGCGAGGGCAGCCGCATGGCGATCACCGGCGACCCGACACAGGTGGATCTGCCACGAGGCGTCACCTCTGGCCTGGTCGAGGCGTTAGAGATTTTGCGTGGTGTGAAGGAAATCGGCTTCATCCGCTTCAGTGCCGACGACGTGGTGCGCCATCCGATGGTTGCACGTGTGATCAGAGCCTATGACAAGGCCTATGAGAAACAGGTGCGCGGAACCCAAGCGTGAGCCTGGTGGACCTAACCGTCGAGGAGGATGGGTGGAACACCCTTCCGTTGGATGAGATTTCCGAGACCGCCGCCCGCGCTGCATTGGCCGTACAAGGGCTGGATTACACGGCGTTTGAGATCAGCCTTCTAGCCTGCTCTGACGATCGGATCTCGGACCTCAACATGAGTTTTCGGGGAAAACCGAGCCCCACCAACGTGCTTTCCTGGCCAAGCGCGAATCTTATGCCCGCCTCGCCAGGCGAGACACCTCCTTTGCCAAACCAAGGCATATTGGCGGGTCCAACCCCTCTCGGCGATGTGGCCATTGCGCTTCAAACTTGCGAAGTTGAGGCGCGAGAGCGCTCAATTCCCTTGAAAAATCACGTCATCCACCTGATCTTACACGGGTGTTTACATTTGCTCGGCTTTGATCACGAGACGGATGAAGACGCAGTGTTGATGGAAGGGGTCGAAATCCAGGCTTTGGCTGCACTTGGGATCGACAACCCTTATTCATAGGAGGCGTGGGAAACCACGGTTCGAAGACAGAGATGGACGCACGCGAGACCGCGCCCTCCGAAAGGGGCGGCGCCGACGCAGAGACCGGGCAAGAGAGCTCGGCGAGCGACGACAGTCCGGGCAGTACAAGCTCGGAAAGCTATGGGGGCACTAAGAGCTCCTTCTTCGCATCGCTATTCCGCCGGCAACCGCCAGCTGACCAAATACCTGTAAATGAAACAGGCGAAGTGGTCGGCCCAGGGTTCGAAGGCGCGACGGCAGCCGAACGGCTGATGATCGGGAATATCCTTCGCTTGCGAGAGCTGAGGATCGTCGACGTCATGACACCTCGTGCCGACATTGTCGCAATATCAGATCAAACCGATCTGAATGACGCGATGGCGGCCTTCGAGCGGGGCGGCTTCTCCCGCCTGCCGGTTTTCCGTGAGACGCTGGACGACCCGATTGGGTTCATACACCTCAAGGACCTCGCGATCCGCTACGGTGTTGGCTGGCAAAAGAACGGGACGCATTTCGCGCCCGCTGATCACTTGCATCAGGCGCTCTTTGTTCCTCCGTCGATGGGGATCGTGTCGCTCTTGCAGAAGATGCAAGGGGAGCGGATCCATATGGCGCTGGTCATTGATGAGTTCGGTGGGGTTGATGGGCTAGTCACCATCGAAGACCTAGTTGAGCAGATCGTGGGCGATATCGAGGATGAGCATGACACGCTCGACCTCCTTTGGAAGGAGGATGCTCCCGGTGTCTGGGCGATCAATGCCCGTGCAGATATCGAGGAGTTTGAAGAGGCTACCGGTCTCGCGTTGCGCCCAGATGACTGGGAAGAGGATGTGGACACGATTGGCGGTCTTGTCTTCACCCTGTCCGGTCGCGTGCCAGCGCGTGGTGAAGTGATCCCCCACCCAATGGGCCACGAATTCCAAGTGCTCGACGCCGATCCGCGTCGGATCAAGCGGCTGACGCTTACCCTGAACGGTGTGGGCACCCGCAAGCCGGCGCGAGAGGCGGCGGAGTGACAGATCTCTCCCCGGCCGGCGCAACCGGCCACGGGATAGGAGCACGTCTCAAGCAGCTCAGCGGATGGCAGAGGGTTTTGCTCGCAGCGTTCATGGGCGTCGTGATGACCCTGGGCCACGCGCCGACTGACTTCCCTTGGGGTTTCTTCCTAGCACTGCCCCTGGTTCTGTCGCTGACAGCTCAGGTTGAGCGGCCAATACAAGCCGCGTGGATCGGCTGGGGTCTGGGTTTTGGCTACTTCGTCAGCGGGCTCCATTGGATCGGCCACGCGTTTCTGGTGGACCCGGATCAGCATGCCTGGATGCTCCCTTTCGCGCTCACTTTGCTTCCGGGTTTCCTAGCGCTTTTCTGGGCGGCGGCGTTCTGGGTGGCGAAACGCCTTTGGCCGCAGTCGCTTGTCTTGCAAGCAATGACACTTGCCACTTGTTGGACCTTGGTTGAGATCCTGCGCAGCCATGTCCTAACTGGCTTCCCCTGGGCGCTTCCCGCCTATGCCTGGGTAGAAACACCGCTTTTGCAAAGTGCGAGTTGGGCGGGCCCGTTCGGCTTGACCCTATTGGTGCTTTTCCTATGCGGATATCTGCCAATGGCGCTGCTGGCGCGCAACATGATCGGCGCCACGCTCTCAGCCGCGGCCTTCGCCGCGCTCTGGGCCTGGGGCACTCTGCGCGTGCCTGATCAGATCGCCTATGCGACCGATGCGGCATTGATCCGGATTGTGCAGCCGGACGCCCCCCAGCACCTCAAATGGAACCGAGACTACATCCCTCTTTTCTATCAGCGCCTGCTGGAGGCGAGCGCGGCCCCGGCCGAGGGACGCGATGGTGCGCCAGATCTGATCCTCTGGCCCGAGACGGCAATCTCCTACCTGCCTGAGAGAGTGCCCGAGGGCCGTCAGCAAATTGCCGCTGCCGCCCGTGGCGCGCCGGTTGTCACAGGGGCGATCACAGCGCCAGACGACGGCGCCACCATCGGCTATTTCAACTCATTGGTCTCCATCCTCCCCGATGGCTCGATCGGGCCGAGCTACAACAAGCACCACCTTGTACCTTTTGGCGAGTATGTACCCTTCGCCTGGATCCTCGAACCGCTGGGCCTTGAACAGATCGCGTTGTTCGGCGGATTTGACGAAGGGCCTGGACCGACCGTCGTCAGCTTGCCAGGCCTCCCCGCCTTCGCCGCTGCGATCTGCTATGAGATGATCTTCCCACACGAGGTCGTTGGCCCCGGCCCGCGGCCAGATTGGATCGTCACAATCACCAATGATGCCTGGTTCGGGGGCTTTGCCGGGCCTCAACAACATCTCGACCAAGCCCGCTTTCGCGCGGTCGAGCAGGGGCTACCCGCAGCCCGTGCCGCCAATACCGGGATATCCGCGATGATCGATCCCTATGGCCGCGTCACCAAAAGCCTGCCGCTGCACACCCATGGTGCGATTGACGCGTTGTTACCCGAAAAAGCACCGCCAACCCCCTTTGGTCAAATGGGTTATTACTCGACGCTCCTCCTCTCCACCCTGCTTGTCGCTTTCTTAATCGTGATCGGGCGTCAACCAATACGATTTGACACGAAGTAACCACAATCAGAAATAGTCATAGAGGGCGCGCTGGATCGACCAGCCGCTAGGAGAACGGAACCCAACGGACGGGTCGAGAGAAAAGGCGAGAACTGGTGGTTAAAGCTCCGGACGAAATCGATGTACATATTGGGGGCCGTGTACGGCTCCGCCGGATTATGATGAGCATGAGCCAGGAACAACTCGGCAATGCGCTCGGTTTGACCTTCCAACAGGTCCAAAAGTACGAACGCGGTCTAAATCGGATCGGGGCGGGCAGGCTTTATCATATTGCCCGTGTGCTCAATGTAGCCCCGAGCTATTTCTACGAGGGCTTACCACCAACAACTGAACTGGTGCCGGATCCAGTCCTGTTGCGCCGCTCAATCGAAGTCTCGGAATTCTTGGCCTCGTCCGAAGGTCATTCGATCGTCGTGGCGCTCAGTCAGATCTCCGACACCAATGTGCGACGGCGCATTCTAGATCTTGCTCAAGCTCTTGGCGATCAACCCTATGATGATCACGCAGCGACGGAAACCGCCTGAAGCCGCGCTTGACCTCGCGAAGTTCCCCATGGCATAGACGCGCGCACCTTTGCGCCGTCAGGCTTTCTAAGCCCTTGGAGACTCCGTTTCATGTCAAAATCAAACTACCTCTTCACCTCGGAATCAGTCTCCGAAGGCCATCCTGACAAGGTCTGCGATCAGATCTCGGACACGATGATTGACATGATCCTGGAAAAGGAGCCCGAAGCACGCGTTGCCGTCGAAACGGCTGCAACCACCAACAAAGTGGTGCTGATGGGCGAGATCAAGATCTCCGAAGCCAACGCGGTTTCTGCCGATGAGTTCATCGAAGCCGCCCGCGACACGATCCGCGACATTGGCTACATGCAAAAGGGCTTCCACTTCAAAACAGCATCGATCGATTGCTACATTCACGAGCAATCGGCCGACATCGCCCAAGGTGTCGATGCGGCCGCCAACAAGGACGAAGGTGCTGGCGACCAAGGCATCATGTTCGGATATGCGACCAGCGAGACGCCCGAGCTCATGCCCGCGCCCATCCTCTACTCCCACCGCATCCTGCGTCTGATGGCCGAAGCACGCCATGGCGGTGACGCACCGCTTCTCGGACCGGATGCCAAGAGCCAGGTCACCGTGGAGTACAAGGACGGAAAGCCCGCCCGCGCCCACACAATCGTCGTCTCCACTCAGCATGCCGAGAAGGACAGCGATGGCAAAGAGCTCACCTCCGACGACATTCGTCAGATCGTCGAGCCCTATGCCTTGGCCTCGATGCCGGACGGTTTTGTCGATGACGAGACGGTGTGGCACGTGAACCCAACTGGGCGCTTCGTAATCGGCGGACCAGATGGCGATGCAGGCCTCACCGGCCGCAAGATTATTGTCGACACATATGGCGGCGCTGCCCCCCATGGCGGTGGTGCATTCTCCGGAAAAGATCCGACCAAGGTCGACCGCTCTGCCGCCTATGCCGCGCGATACCTGGCGAAAAACGTGGTTGCCGCTGGTCTGGCTGAGAAGTGCTGCATTCAGCTGTCCTACGCGATTGGCGTGGCGGAGCCGCTCTCGATCCATATCGAAGATTACGGCACGGCGACCGCTGATCTCGCCAAGGTGGAGAAAGCGATCCGCGCCTCGATGAGCCTAACGCCCCGCGGTATTCGGACCCATCTGGGCCTGAACAAGCCGATCTACCGGCGCACGGCGGCCTATGGCCACTTCGGCAGGACACCAGATGCGGATGGTGGCTTTTCGTGGGAGAAGAACGACCTCGTAGATGCGCTGAAGTCTTCACTCTGACTTTTTTGGGCCGACCCTTTCTCAGGCTGAAGCCCGCGAAAGGAGATACAAGTGGCCCATCAGATCCGACCCTATCGCCCCGGGGACGCGCCGGGCATTCTAGCGGTGCATCGACGGTCGATCATGGCCATCTCGACAGAAATCTACAGCTCCGCTGAGCTGGAGAGTTGGCACCACGGTAAGACCGAGGAAGGCTATCTCCATGCGATGGCTGAGGGTGAAACCTTTCTCGTTGGCGAGGACGCCAACAGCATCGCAGGTTTCTCCAGCTTCAAGTACCACACCGATCGAACCGGCCAGATATGCGGCCTTTATGTCGATCCAAAGGCTCAAGGCATCGGACTGGGCTACGCTCTTCTGCGCCGATCTGAGGATCAGCTCCGCCACCTAGGCGCTCTGCGTTTCATGATCGAGGCAAGCCTCGCCGCGATCCCCTTCTATCTGCGCGTCGGCTACACGATAACTGCAGAACTCACTCACCAGACGCGCGGTGGCCTGCCGCTGGCGATCTGCCGCGTCGAACGCGAGCTCGACCTTTGACAACACCGCCGAGAAACGTCAGAACGCCGCCCATGACAGCACCTGAACGCGACGACGGCGCGCCTTGGCGCAATTTCTATGGTCGGCGGCACGGTAAAAAGCTCCGCCGCGGGCAAGCTCGGTTGATGGCGACAAAATTGGCGGAATTGGCGCCGCCCGGGGTCAGTTGGGATAAGAACCCGGAACGTCACCCGATCGACCTCGAGGCATTTTTCCCGGGCAAAGAAGCGATCTGGTTGGAGATCGGCTTCGGCGGTGGGGAACATATGATCGCGCAAGCGAGCCGCTATCCCGAGATTGGCCTGATCGGTGCAGAACCCTACATCAACGGCGTCGCGATGCTCCTGTCCGCGATCGAGCGCTCTGGCATACAGAACCTTGCAGTAACGGACGCCGACGCACGGGATGTGATGGATGTTCTCCCACCAGGTTCGATCTCGCGGGTGTTCTTGAACTATCCAGATCCTTGGCCGAAGTCTCGCCACCACAAGAGACGTTTCGTGAACCGAGAGAACATCGACCAGCTTGCGAGAGTGATGGCGCCCGGCGCTGATCTTAGGATCGCGACAGATATCGAGGACTATGTGCGCCATAGCCTTGAGCATTTCCAAAACGATCCGCGGTTTCGTTGGACAGCAAATGGCCCCGAAGACTGGCGCGTGGCCTGGCCTGACTGGCCGTCGACGCGATACGAAGCAAAAGCGATCCGCGAGGGGCGAAAACCCCGTTATCTAACCTTTGCACGACTGGCGGAATGAGTGAACGCCTACCAAAAGGAATGCGCGTACCGCGCATACGCCTCTTTGCGACCAGAGAAAAAGCCGCTGCGTTGCAGCAGCATTTTGGCTGATCGCTATCGCTCGTTCCAACTCCTGGCGTTTCTGTCCCGCTAAAACGCTGTTCAATAGAACGGCGTTTTCTAGGGACAGCATAGTCTTGCGCGCGGAACGCGCGCGCCGCTTGGTCGATAGCAAGCAAGGCGCTATGCTCAATCTGTGAGCGATCTTCCCGAACGTTTTTCTGCATGGTTTGCCACCAAAGAGTGGGCACCGCACCCTCATCAGATCGCGCTCATAAAGGACGATTCCTCCGCTCGATTACTCATTGCACCAACTGGTGCGGGCAAGACCCTGGCGGGTTTTCTACCGAGCTTGATCGAACTGGCCGATCAGCCCGGTCAAGGTTTGCATACCCTCTACGTATCGCCTCTCAAAGCGCTCGCCACTGATATCGCCCGCAACCTCCGACGCCCGGTCGAGGAAATCGGTTTGGACCTCACACTCGAAGAGCGCACCGGAGACACGCCGCAATCTCGGAGGCGAGCGCAACGCGCAAATCCCCCGGATGTTCTGCTAACCACGCCAGAGAGCCTTGCGCTTATGCTCAGTTGGCAGGACGCTCCGCGCTTGTTCAGCACGCTTCAGCATGTGATCGTTGACGAGATCCATGCGCTTGCAGGCACAAAACGCGGTGATCAGCTAAGTCTCTGCCTCGCACGTCTTCAGACAGTTGCCCCTGGGCATCGGCGAACCGCTCTCTCGGCAACGGTTGAGGATCCACAGGCCCTTGGCCGCTGGCTGGCGCCAGCAACGCGTGTAATGCGTGCGGAGGCCGGGCCTGCGCCTGACATCTCGATCCTGAAGAGCGCAGGTGATCCACCTTGGGCCGGTCTGGGCGGACGCTACGCCGCTGGCGCTGTAATGGATCTGGTTCGTACCCACCGAACATCGATCATCTTCATCAACACCCGGGCGCAGGCGGAGCTGTTCTTTCAGGCGCTTTGGGCCGAGAACAGCGAAGGACTGGCGATCGGCCTGCATCATGGCTCCCTCTCAAGAGAAGCACGCCAACGGGTTGAGACGGCCATGTCCGCCGGTGAGCTGCGAGCCGTTTGCGCGACCGCCTCACTGGATCTCGGCCTGGATTGGGGCGATGTGGATCTTGTGGTCCAAATCGGTGCGCCAAAGGGCGTCAAACGCCTCGTCCAGCGCATTGGACGCGCCAATCATCGGTACGACGCGCCGTCCAAAGCAGTTCTTGTCCCCGCCAACCGCTTTGAGGTTCTGGAGTGCGAAGCCGCTCTTGCAGCTGTTCGTGCCAATGAGCTCGACGGAGAAGAGCTCCCAGATGGTGGTCTTGAGGTTCTCTGCCAACATCTTTTGCTGACAGCTTGCGCAGCACCCTTCGATACCGATCAGCTCTATGAAGAAGTGATCCGCGCGGGCCCTTATCAAACGCTCGATCGCGCAGCATTCGACCGATGCCTCGACTTCTGCGCAACCGGCGGCTATGCGCTGCGTGCCTATGATCAATGGCAACGCCTGATCAAGGTCGATGGGCTTTGGCGGCTCCGCGATCCTCGAACAGCGCAACGGCTGCGGATGAATATAGGTACGATCGTTGGGACAGAAACCCTTGGTGTCCGTCTCGGGCGGCGCGGGGGCAAACCGCTTGGAGAAGTGGAAGAGGCCTTTGCAGCCACGCTTGTCCCGGGCGACAGCTTTCTGATTGGCGGTCAGGTTGTCCGCTATGAAGGGATCCGAGAGATGACCCTTCAAGTATCTCCAGCGCCTGGAAGCGAACCCAAAATCGCTGTCTTCGCAGGAACAAAACTGGCCACATCCGCGGGGTTGTCGAACCGGGTTCTCGAAATCATTCAGGATCAAACAGGTTGGCAAGAGCTGCCAACCCCGATCCAGTATTGGCTCGGCCTGCAAGCGCGTGTGTCACGTTTGCCGAACCGACACCAAATACTTGCCGAAACCTTCCCCCGCGGAGATCGCCATTTCCTCACAATCTATGCTTTTGCCGGGCGCAATGCTTGCCAGACGCTGGGCCTCCTCTTGTCGAAACGAATGGAGGACGCAGGACTTGCCCCAATGGGTTTTGTTGCCAGCGACTATGCCGTGATGCTCTGGGGTCTCAAGCCTGTGTTAAATCCAGCCGAGCTTTTGTCCGCAGAAACCCTTCGGGATGGGTTCAACAATTGGCTGGCGGAGAACGCTGTGATGAAGCGGACTTTCCGCTCTGTCGCAATCATTGCGGGCCTGATCGAGCGAAACGTGATGGGCAAACGCAAGACCGGGCGCCAGGCGAGCTTCTCGTCCGACATCCTTTACGACACGCTGAACAGGTTCGATCCTGGTCACCTCATGCTCGATGTAACGCGCACCGAGGCGGGTCGCGGCTTGGTTGACTTTGGGCGCATAGAAGAAATGCTGGGCCGCTCAACGGGTATTGATCATGTCGCCGTAGACCGGATTACCCCTTTCTCCGCGCCTTTGCTCCTCGAGGCGGGACGCGTACCGATCAAAGGCAAGAGCGCGGATGAGGATTTGCTGAGTGAAGCGGCTTTGGCCGCCGAAATCAGTGTTCAATCCTAACCTTTTGAGCGGCGCAGCTAACGGAATGCGGCTAGCGCCGCATACGTCTTCTTTGGACTGGCTTAACTGAGAAGCTGCACTTAGCACCATCAGACCGCTTGTTGTGCACTGTTGTTTCTTGCGAAGCGGTCAGAAAATCCGCACAGGTAGCATGCCTTAAGCTGCCTCACGCTCGACCGATCCGATCAGATCGACAATATCGCCATGATCCGGTTCAGTTCAAAATCCTTGGGTGTGTAGACCCGGGCGACACCCTGTTCGCGTAAAACCGCCGCGTCTTCTTCCGGAATGATGCCTCCGACCACAAGCGGCACATCGTCAATTCCTGCCGATCGCATGCGGTCCATCACGTCGCCGATTAACGCCATGTGAGAGCCTGAAAGGATAGAGAGGCCGATCACATGGACGCTTTCCTCCAGCGCAGCATTTACAATATGGGCAGGTGTTAAGCGAATGCCTTCGTAAACAACCTCCATGCCGCAATCGCGGGCACGTACGGCGATTTGCTCAGCACCATTGGAATGTCCATCCAAACCCGGTTTGCCAACAAGGAACTTGATCCGCCGCCCGAGCCGTTGGCTCACATCATCTACGTCATTTCGGATCAGCTCCAGACCGTCATGCGCCGTTGTTGCGGCTTTGCCGACCCCAGTTGGGGCGCGATACTCGCCAAACACCGCCCGCATTGCTTGACCCCATTCGCCCGTTGTCACGCCTGCTTTCGCCGCCGCGATCGAGGCGGGCATGATGTTGGCGCCCGAACGCGCATCGCGTGTGAGCGCGGCGAGCGCGGCCTCAATGGCCGCGGCGTCGCGCCCTGAGCGCCAAGCCTCCAACCGCGAGATCTGTTCCGCTTCCACAGCCGGATCAACAACCATGATCCCACCCTCGCCAGTCGTCAGCGGGCTCTCTTCGCTCGAGGTGAAAGCATTCACGCCAACAACCGTTGTGTCACCAGCTTCGATCGCTTTCAGCCTCTGCGTGTTCGAGGCGACCAATGCCCCCTTCATATGGTCGATTGCGGCAACAGCCCCACCCATTTGATCAATCGCGCGAAGCTCATCGCGCGCTGCTTCTTTCAGAGCTTCGACCTTCGCATCGACAACGGGATTCCCGTCAAAAAGATCTCCATACTCCAGCAAATCCGTCTCATGGGCGAGGATCTGCTGCGCCCTTAGCGACCATTGCTGATCCCAGGGCCGAGGCAGACCCAAAGCCTCATTCCAGGCTGGCAACTGCACCGCTCGGGCGCGCGCTTTCTTGGAGAGCGTTACCGCCAACATCTCGATCAGGATCCGGTAGACGTTGTTCTCCGGCTGCTGCTCGGTCAGCCCCAACGAGTTCACCTGCACCCCATAGCGGAAGCGGCGCAGCTTCGGATCCTCAACGCCATAACGCTCTTGGCAGATCTCATCCCAAAGATCGACAAAGGCGCGCATCTTGCAGATCTCGGTGACAAACCGAATGCCTGCATTCACAAAGAACGAGATCCGCCCAACCACACCAGGGAAGTCGTCTTCCGAGACCTGCCCGCGCACTTGATCCAAGACCGCCGTCGCGGTCGCCAGTGCATAGGCAAGCTCCTGCTCAGGCGTCGCACCGGCCTCTTGCAAATGGTAGGAACAGACATTCATCGGATTCCACTTTGGAACTTCGGCATAGCAATAGGCCGCCACGTCCCCGATCAAACGCAGGGATGGTTCTGGCGGGAAAACATAAGTCCCGCGCGACAGATACTCTTTGATGATGTCGTTCTGGACCGTACCCGTGAGCTTCGTCGGATCCGCGCCCTGCTCCTCGGCTACAGCCACGTAAAGCGCCAACAGCCAGGCCGCGGTCGCGTTGATCGTCATCGAGGTGTTCATCGTCTCGAGCGGGATTTGATCGAAGAGCGTCCGCATGTCGCCGATATGGCCGATTGGCACGCCTACTTTTCCGACTTCCCCACGGGCAAGAGGGTGATCGCTGTCATACCCTGTCTGGGTTGGTAGATCGAAGGCAACTGAAAGGCCGGTCTGCCCCTTCGCCAGGTTCGAGCGGTAGAGTTCATTCGACTTCTCAGCCGTCGAATGCCCCGCGTAGGTGCGGATCAGCCAGGGGCGGTCCTTCTTTGGCGTCTCAGTCATCTCGGGCCCTTCCACGACTCAAGCATGGTGCGTTGCAGCAGACATAGATCAGCTTAGATTGTTGCGCAATAGAGTAATTGATTGGAATATTATGAGGCTTTAATTCCCCGCTCACTAGACAACGGTCCCCGTCCCCTGCACGATCCCCGCCATGATGGGGAGCATTGACGTACCTCTTTGGCTGGCCGTTCCAGCAGGGCTTCTCGCCTTGCTTGGGCTATTGGACCATGTTGTTGGCCCCAGTCTGCGTTGGATCCTGCGCAAACGCGTGAACCGAGCGATCGATGAGCTGAACGCACGGCTCCAACTGAAGATCCAATCCTTCAAGCTAACCAAACGTCAGGTTCTTATCGACCGGCTCATCAATGACCCCGAAGTGCTCGACGCGGTTGATATGCACGCAACCGAGAATAATGTGCCAAGGGAAACTGCTCTGCGAGAGGTCGAAACCTATGCACGGGAGATCGTGCCCTCCTTCTCGGCTTATGCTTATTTCGCAGTTGGCGCCCGGGTGTCTCGCTTGATCGCCCAGGCATTCTATCGCGTTCGTCTAGGTGCCTTCGACGAAACCGCCCTGAAAGAGATCGATCCTGAGGCGACGGTGGTCTTTGTGATGAACCACCGCTCGAACTTTGATTATCTGCTGGTCACCTACCTCGCGGCGCAGGCTTCGGCGCTCTCCTACGCAGTCGGTGAATGGGCAAGGGTCTGGCCGCTTAGTCGGATCATCCGCTCCATGGGTGCCTACTTTATTCGCCGCAAATCCCGCAACGCTCTCTACCGCAAAGTGCTCGCCCGCTATGTTCATATGGCAGTCGAGGGGGGTGTTACGCAGGCCGTTTTCCCCGAGGGCGGGCTCTCCCGCGATGGGCTCCTGCAGCCGCCAAAGCTCGGGTTACTCAGCTACATCGTGCACGGTTTCGACCCCGACGGGCAGCGCGATGTGGTCTTCGTGCCCGTGGGGCTCAACTACGACAGAGTGACCGAGGATCGGGTGCTTCTTGCCGCCCGAGACCCGGATGTGGGTGCGAGGGCCTTCCGCGTCAGCCCACTCTCGGCCACCGGCTTCATTGCAAAGCTGATCTGGCGCAAGCTGACCGGGCGCTTCTACCGGCTCGGCTATGCCTGTGTAAGCTTTGGAACGCCCCTTTCGCTACGCGGGTTTCTGGCACAGAACACGGCTGACGACCAGGTCACCGCTTTGGGCGAGCAGTTGATGAACCGGGTCGGTCAAGTCGTGCCCGTCCTGCCGGTGGCGCTCCTGTCTCGTATTCTCGTGCGCCTGGAGACCCCGATCGCGGTACTCGACCTTAAAATCGCTGCTGAGGCCGAGTTGGAGCGCCTCCACACAGTCGGTGCACACAGCCATATCCCGCGCGCGAGGCTCGACTACGCGGTCGATGTCGGTCTCAGGATGCTCTTGATGCGCGGCATCGTCGAAGATGGATCCGATGGACTGATTGCGGTCGACGCTGAACGAGAGCTGCTGGTCTATTACGCCAACTCCATCGCCCATCTCGCGCCTGATTGAGAGTCGAGGCTTACCGCTGGACATCGAGCTTTTGAAGCTACAGGCTTTCATTATTTTCGACGTTGAAGACATTGTCGAGTGAGGAATTAAAGTGGCCAGATACTTTCTAACGGCAGTCCGTTTCAGCCTTCTTCAAGGGCCGATCGTCGCCGCAGGGGCGTTTCCGCTCGGCATTCTTATGGTCACGGCCTTCATAGCCCTTTTCTATATCGCGCCTCTTCTCCTCATTATCCCATTCTTCGGCAAGATCGTGGCGTTCCTTCTCACGCTGGTCGTTTGGACCGCAGCAGCTCGGTTTGCGGGATCGCTCGCTGGTATTGAGACACGCGGAAAATCATTCGCCGCCGCCTTCTGGGCCGCGTTCCCGGTTGTCCTTGTGATCAAGATCGCGGCCGCCGTTCTCTCGACAGCTTGGTCGATCCTCACTGCCGAGTTTTCTCCGGGCCTTAGGACTTTGAATGCGATCGCTTCGCTTGCGACTGTTTTGGAAACGGTGGTGATCGTAGTCTATGTGGTCAAATCGTGTTGCAGTCCACCGAGAGGTACAATGCCGCTCCACACGCCAGCCCTTTTTCTGGCGCGCTATGGTTTCGGCGTTCTGGTTTACGTCTGCGTCTTCCTACTTACCTGGGGCCTGATCGCAGGCGCAATCGAAGCGATCAAGCAAGGGTTGCTTACCCAGCTCGAAGGATCTGAGCAGCTGAACCTCCTATCAGTTACGACCTACACATTTGGTGTAGTGCAATGGCTGCTGGCTGGTCTTCTGCTCTCGTTGGAGGCCAATCTGTACGCTCGGGCGCCTCGCCCAAAAGCATCCGACGACCTCTCGGGTTCGGACGCACGTGATCTTCGAGCTCAGTGGAACCAGCGCCCCTAGCAGAACCCCTCGGTCAATTAGCCGCCTCGGTCCGCGCGGCAGCTAATCTCTGAAGGTCTCAGAACAGACCTGTTAAGATAGGTTATCCGCCTCGACCTTGTAGAGATCCATGACATCCTGGGTGAGAGCCAGCAATCGATCAGATCCTCGAGAAAGCGTAAGCAAGCCCTCAGGGGTGACAGGCCCCGCCGCAACGATTTGGTCGATCTGCGGTTTTACGCTGGCCCAGGCGATCTGCACCTCGCGCAGTTTGATCGGAATAGCGCCGGGTGGGATCGGTAGGGAGAAACCCTGCAACTCTCCCAAGAGAGCTTTCAGCGTGTTCTCAAACATCGAGACGGTTTCGACCAACGTGTCTCGGTTATCCTCAGCCTCATACTCCAGCCCAATCAACAGCGCTTCTTTCAACATCTTCTGTGAAAGCGCCCTGAGCCGCCCCGTGACATCAATCGGTACAGCCAAGCTCAGGGGTAGCCCGCTGGCGCCATGGGCCTGGACGAGCGATTCTGTCAGGCGTTCCGTGCGCTCAAACAGGGTCAGTTCATGCTGGACGATGTTTGGGAGCTTCTTGATCGCAGGCAGGATGACCTCGCGTTCTTCGGTACCGATTTTACCCCCCTCACCGGCATGGGGATTCAGTCCGGCAACGGCGATG
>JBCDAQ010000055.1:0-20135 GCA_039185285.1 Pseudomonadota bacterium | reverse complement strand
CCGCCGAGACCTCGCCATCTCGCCCAGGTAGGGTGATGGCTTCGGCCGATCCTGCCTTAAAACCGTTTGCCTTGGCCCAAGCGGCAGCTTCCGGAGGCAAGCTGGCCAAAGATTCGTCGAGACCATCAGGTTCGGTCAAGTAAATCGGTATGGTGTCAGTCATCGCGCGCCCCCTTTACCCGCATCCTAACCGGTGGGTGGAGAAAGGAAAGGCGCTGCTCAACCCAGATGGTCGATATGAACGCGCAATGCGGTCAGGGAAACAGGGCCAAGCCTCAGAAAGTCCGCGACCCGATCTAGGAGGGGTTCAGGTGGCTCTGCCATCAGGTCTTGTTCCAGCTTACGGGCTGCAACACTGAGCGCTTGCAACCCCATATGTCCCGCCGAACCTGCGATGTCATGCGCAATGCGCGATGCCTTTTGGCGCTCCCCGAGCTTGGCTTCCTCGGTCAAATGATCCAAGCGGTCGGAAACCTCGATCAGGCCATCGGCGAGCACATCGCGCGTGACGGCGAGGCCCAGAGCATTCTGTAAACTGGCCAAATAGTAATGATCCAAAAGCTCCGCCTCCGGCAATGCCGGCTTGCGTTTTGTCTGCATCTTCTCACCCTCCGTTAGCGGAAACTTTCGCGGCGGAGGGTGAATTTTCAGCTAAGAGGAAAGGCGAAGAAAGGTCTGTTGCGGCTCGGTTTCACCAAGCGACAGCTGGATTGTTCACTGCGTCACTTGCGGCGGAGATGCTCTTCCAGCCTCGGCATGATTTCAACGAAGTTGCAGGGGCGATGACGGTAGTCGAGTTGGCGCTCGAGGATCCCATCCCAAGCGTCCTTGCAGGCCCCAGGTGAGCCCGGAAGCGCAAAGAGGTAGGTCCCGCCAGCAACGCCACCGCAAGCACGGCTTTGCACCGCCGAGGTGCCAATTTTCTCCATCGAAACGATTGTAAAAACGGTGGAGAAGGCGTCGATCTCTTTCTCATAAAGATCGCGATGCGCTTCGACGGTAACATCACGGCCAGTAAGGCCGGTCCCACCCGTGGACAAAATCACATCTATCGTTGGGTCATCAATCCAAGCTTGGAGCTTCTCGGAAATCAAAGCGCGTTCATCGGTGACGATAGCGCGAGCCGCGAGCTTGTGACCTGCGTTTTCCAAGCGTGAGACCAACGTGTCGCCGGATCGATCTTCGGCCAAGGAGCGGCTGTCAGAGACCGTGAGAACGGCGATATTCACCGGAATGAAGTCAATGCTGTCATCAATGCGGCTCAAGGTGTCATCCTTCTATTCTCGGAGCCTCGCCGTCTAACACACGCCGGAGCGCTTGTAGGTCATGCCAGCTGAGGCGTTTCTCCGAAGGTTGACGCAAAAGATAGGCGGGATGAAAGCTGGGGAGAAGAGGCAGACTGGATGCGCGGTGCCTGCGCCACCGACCGCGCATGCGTTTGATACCTGTTTGAGTATCGAGCAACGCCTTGGTCGGAGTGTTTCCAATCGTGAAAAGCAACTTTGGACGAGCGAGCTCAATATGCCGTTCAATGAAGGGCAGGAACAGCGCGACCTCTTGCTCAGATGGGGTTCGGTTGCCAGGCGGGCGCCAAGGCAAGATGTTGGCAATATAGACTGAGTTGGCCGGGTCGTCGGAGGTACGATCGAGCCCTATTGAAGCAAGCATCCGATCCAATAGCTTTCCCGCACGCCCTACAAAGGGTTTGCCTTGACGGTCCTCGTCCGCGCCTGGCGCCTCGCCGATGATCATCAGATGCGCGCCGGGCAATCCGTCGGCGAAGACACAATTGCGGGCCCCTTTGCGTAGCTCGGATACCTCCCATGTAGCGAGGGCCTGATGCAAGGCTTGAAGGGTGGGTGCGGCCTCGGCCAAAGCTCTGGCGCTTTGATCTGCCGTTTCGGGCTTCGCCCGACGCGCGACATCCTCCGCGGGGGTGGCAACGGCGGGCGCGCGCGGCATTGCACCGATCGCGCGTGTGGCAGGCGTCGTTTGCTCGGCGAAACGATCGACCGGATGCTCACCAATGGCTTCGTCCGCGCCCAGCTCGATCTGCCAGGATAGCGCTGCGATCAGATCCGCCCGGCTCATCTCAGCCTCGTGGGTCAATCGGACCAAGATCCAGCGCCAGCTCCGCTTCTAGAGCCGCAGCATGGGATAAAAGCTTCGCCTCTGACCGAAGAGGCGCAACCATTTGCAAACCCACCGGCAAACCGTCGGAGGTAAACCCACAAGGCAGCGACAACGCGGGCGCCGAGGTTAGCGTTACAGCAAACACAATCGCCAACCAGTCAATATAGGTCTCAAGAGGTTCGCCATTGATCTCTGTCACCGTTCGCGCCTCGACGGGAAAGGGTGGGACGACAGTCGCCGGGGCGAGCAGCAGGTCATAGGTCTCAAAGAAGGTGATGCAGCGGCTCATGATCTCTCCTCGGAGGAGATTGGCCCGTGCAACATCTTCCCCGGTGAGGTTGAGCCCTTTCTCGATGTTCCAGATGACATCCGGCTTCAATTGATCGCGACGATGTTCGTAGTCCGCGGCATGTCCTGTCGCGAAAGCAACGGCGCGCAGGGTTTGAAACGCCTCATGAGCGCCGGAGAAATCGGGATGAGCCTCCTCGACGATGCAACCCATTGCATCCAATCGGAGTGCGGCCTGGCGGGTGATCTCTGCCACCTCGGGATCAACCCGGGTGATCCCGAGATCGGGGGAGTATGCCACTCGTTTGGGCACTCGAGGTGCCTCAGATGCCACGCGAAATCCGTCATTGCCAGGTTGGGCGTGAGGCTCTCGCAGGTCTGGCCCTGACATCGCGTCTAATAGGAGCCCAAGGTCACCAACATTTCGTGCCATGGGGCCATTGACCGAAAGCACACCAAAAGGGTCACTGGACGGGCCATAGGGCACGCGCCCAACCGCAGGTCGCAAGCCCACACAGCCGCAAAAGCTCGCGGGATTACGCAGCGAGCCTCCCATGTCGGAACCATGGGCCAGCCAAGCCTGGCCAGAGACCAGAGCAGCCGCCGAACCGCCGGAAGATCCCGCTACCGATCGGCTCAAATCCCACGGATTATGGGTTCGGCCAAAAACCTCGTTGAATGTGCTGGCTCCCGCCCCAAATTCGGGCGTGTTCGACTTCGCGTAAACCACGCCGCCGTTCTCTTCGATCCGCGTCACAATGTGATCCGAGACCTCCGGCACGTGGTCCGCCCAAATCGGCGAGCCGTGGGTCGAGCGCACGCCGGCCACCATCGCCAGATCCTTGATCGCGACAGGCAGCCCTCCGAGTGACCCACGCTGATCCGCGGGCTTGGCTGCGATGATGTCCGCATGGTTTCGCGCACGATCAAAGCACAAGGTCGGCAGGGCATTGATTTTATCGTCTACAGCACTGACGCGGGCCTCAAGCGCATCAAGCACCTCCCCATGGCTGATCTCGCCCGTAGCCAAAAGCCCCAAGACATCGCGCGCCGTTTTTCTGATCAAGTCCATCGGGAGCCCTCCTCACAACCTCATATGTCAGGCAGATAGAGACCTGTCCAGACGGGCTATCCGGTCTTGCGAGGACGTGGTTTAGCCGCACGGGTCTCCTCGTGTCGACGACGCAGGGCGGCAATCTCCTCACGTGAGCGCATTCGATCCGCCTCACGCAGGGCGGCCGCGACGTAGTCCATATGCCGCTCGACCGCAGCCCGGGCGCCTGACGCATCTCGCGCCAAAACGGCATCGCGGATCTCGCGGTGCTGTGCCATCAAAGCGTCCCGTCCGGCACGCAGCGCGTAGACAACTGAGCGATTGTAGAAAACGCCATTGACCAGCAGACCATAGAGCGAACGCATCATATGGGTCATCACCACGTTATGCGCAGCCTCGACCACAGCCATGTGGAACTCGGCGTCCAGATGCGCTGCCTGCTCGGGATTTCGCTTCGAGTTTGCCTCCTCAAAGCGCTCATAGGCGCTACGGATGATCTCCAGATCCGTTTCGGTTGCGACTTCTGCCGCCTGCGCCGCAGCCATGCCTTCAACGTCCCGGCGAAAATCAATGTAGTCAAAGAGCGCCGTATCGTGACTGGCAAACAGCGCGATCAAAGGCGGCGCGAAGGCTGAGCCCAGGACATCCGCCACAAAAGTGCCACCACCCGGGCGCGCCACGACTAGGCCCTTCTCCTCCAGCTCTGCTAACGCTTCGCGCAAGGTAGGACGTGAGACGTCCATCTTCTCGGCCAAATCGCGCTCGGAAGGCAGCCGATCACCTGGGCGCAAGACGCCCTGGAGGATTAACTCCTCAATCTGGCGAATAATGGCCAACGAGATCTTCTCTGCCGCGATTTTACTGAAAGGCATCTCGGTCCTCCTCAGGCCAAAGCGTAGCTGGCAGGAGGGGTTTTTGCAAAGCACTGGGTCAGGCGGGCAGATCCCGGAGAAAGCTACGAACACTCTTTAAGAAAGCATCCGGCTGCTCAGCGTGGAGCCAATGCCCCGCGCCAGCAAGTGCTTCAAAAGCCACATCCGGGAAGAGCGCACGGATGCGTGGGTGCATCTCCTCGAGCACGTAGTCCGACGCCCCTCCATGCAGGAAGAGCGTCGGGCCTTCATAGGCTGTCTCCGGCCAAGCACCCGGCCACGCCATAAGGTCCGGCAAAGATTCTTTCAATGCCGCGAGGTTTAGCCGCCACCGCGCCTCACCACCCTCAACGACAAGGTTTTGCAGGAGGAAACTACGCAGCATGGGTTCTTCAAGCGCAGAGGCCAGCATCGGTTCGGCCTGCGAGCGTCTTGTGACCTGGGAAAGATCGACACCCTGCATCGCATCAATGTAGCCCGCATGGGAATGATCGTATCCAACAGGGGCGATATCCGCGACAATCAATCCCGCAAGAAGATCAGGCCGGCTAAGCGCCAGCGCCATGGCCGCTTTGCCACCCATGGAGTGGCCCAACACGAGAGCCCGGCCGCCACACAGCCGCTCGACCGCCTCGGCCAAATCCGCCGCCATGGCTGGATAGGTCATACGCGCATCCCAGGGGCTTTCACCATGGTTGCGCATGTCGACCATGACGACCCTGCGATCGACCGCCAACTGTTTGCCCAGCGAGTTGAAGTTTCGAGCCGAACCATAGAGCCCATGGGCAATCAGTAGGGGCGTACGAAGAGGCGAGCCAATCTTCTCCTCTGGTTCATGCATCAAAGTGTTCAGCTTGACCGCCATGACAGACCCTCCCTATCGGCTCTATGGACTGCAGGTTGGCAGAGGGCAAGCCCCGCAATACGGCCGCGCGCGGGTGGGTGGGCAGTATCTTGGCGAGACATCCAGCCCAGATCTTTCGGGGGAGCGCGCGGCCGTATTGCGGGGCTTGCCTTGACTGCCGCCTGCGGTCAGGGTGGATGACAAATCCGGAGAACATCATGCCGCATCCACGCCTCTGTCGCGCCTTGCGAGACACCAATCAACCACTGCAAGATATCCGACCTTGCGCCAACGGAGCATCATGATGACCCTTCTCACGCCCACCGATTTCTATGCCCGCATAACTTGGCTAGGTACAGTGGAGAACAGCGAGACAGATATCTCCTCTCGGCCCGCGCAAACAGCGCTCGTCGGATGGGATGGGATCGAAGGCGACTGCCATTCGGGTCTGACGCGGCCTGCCTGTGTCCGTGTAAAGCGCCAGTACAAGGCGAAGACGGAGATCCGAAACACACGTCAGTTCTCAATTGTTTCCGAGGAAGAATTGGCCGAGATAGCAGAGCGCCTTAACCTCGAAAAGCTCGATCCCGGCTGGCTGGGCGCGACAATCGCGGTGTCCGGCGTACCTGATTTCACCTTAGTCCCACCCAACACTCGGCTCATTTTCGAGAATGGAACCGCCCTCACCGTCGACACCGAGAATGAACCCTGCAAATACCCGGCCGATGTCATCGAGCGGCACCACCCGGGACATGGCCGCAAGTTCGCCTATCACGCGCGCAACAAACGCGGCGTCACTGCCTGGGTTGAACATCCTGGGCGCTTATCGGTCGGCGACTCGGCACGGCTTCATGTGCCGCCGAGGCGGCTCCACCCGCTCATGTAGGGCATCACAATCTGGGGTGTCGAGCGATGATCCCCCTTGATCTCGTCTAGATGCTTTCTTACCCGGTAGGCTAAAGCGATCAAAAGGAACCTTCTATGCGTCTTGCTCCCCTCCTCGCATTTTTCGCTGCGCTCATTGCAGGCTCCGTATCCTTTGCACACGCAGAATCGAAAGAGAACTATTACTATCCAGCCGTAAACTCGGAAGAAGTCTTCCAACGTGCGATTACTGACAATCCGCCACCTGCCAATCGCGCCATTCGGGTCGCTTTCACCACACAAATCACAAAAGCTCAGCTCGCCGCACCGGAGACGCCGCGATTTTCGGTCTTTGCCAAGGGTAGCGAAGCGGAGCATATGATTATCGTCGCGCTTGATGATGAGGTTTTCAAAACGCTTTTCAGGGCAAGAGCTGTAATGGCGCAGTTGACCGCCAATGCCCGCAGCACTGACTTCTTCATCAAAAACGGCATCGCCGCACATGCCACTTGGTTTGACCTCGCAAAGCTATTGGGGTTTGAGGATATCGTTATCTCGGATGGTAACCTCTGGTCCCACCGCGTGGTGCTAAAGTGACCGACGTCAAAGGGACAACGCTTGGCCAACAGGTCGATCAACCACAGTCGCCAGAAGATGCGCGGCTCGATCCTGTTCCAAACCCGCATCCCGATACCAACTACATCGCGCGCTATACCTGTCCGGAGTTCACCTCGATCTGCCCTGTCACAGGTCAGCCGGATTTTGCGCATTTGGTGATCGACTATGTCCCCGACGAGTGGCTGGTCGAATCCAAGTCGCTCAAGATGTTCCTCACTAGCTTTCGAAATCATGGTGCTTTCCACGAAGCCTGCACCATCGATGTCGGTAAGAGGATCATCGAGGCGATAAAACCCCGCTACCTGCGCATCGCTGGCTACTGGTATCCGCGCGGAGGCATCCCGATCGATGTCTTTTGGCAGAATGGCAAACTGCCAGAGGGGGTTTGGCTGCCGGAAACCGGCGTTGCTCCTTATCGAGGCCGCGGCTAGAGGCATTTGGCCTAGCTACAAGGATCCGAGAGTTATTGTCGTCATTTTCTCTACGAATGACGCATTAGATGGCGCCTCTGAAGCGGAGTTTGCTAATGAACCTTCGGGATCAATACAGAAGGGAAGAGTGATGACCGCAGATGTGATCGATGGGAAGGCATTCGCCGCCCGTATCCGAGGAGAAGTGGCTGAACATGTGGCCACGCTAAAGGCCGATCACGGCATCACTCCCGGCCTTGCGGTTGTCCTTGTCGGCGAAGATCCGGCCAGCCAGGTCTATGTCCGTTCAAAAGGCAAGCAGACAATTGAGGCCGGCATGAACTCGTTCGAGACGAAGTTCGACGCCACGGTATCCGAAGCCGAGCTTGTTGCCGAGGTTGAGCGGCTTAACGCTGACCCGAACGTTCATGGCATCCTGGTACAGTTGCCCCTGCCCGATCACATGAACTCGGATGCCGTGATCAACACGATCACACCGGCAAAAGATGTCGATGGCTTCCACATCTCAAATGTCGGCCTCCTCGGCACTGGTCAGAAGGCAATGGTTCCTTGCACCCCGCTCGGCTCACTGATGATGCTGCGCGATCGCCACGGCAGCCTATCGGGGATGAATGCGGTCGTCATCGGCCGTTCGAACATTGTCGGAAAACCGATGGCAAACTTGCTTCTGAAAGATAGCTGCACCGTTACGATTGCCCATAGCCGCACCAAGGATATCGAAGAGGTTTGCCGCCGCGCCGATATCGTCGTCGCGGCGGTTGGACGGCCCGAAATGGTAACCGGCGATTGGATTAAGCCAGGCGCGACCGTCATTGACGTTGGTATCAATCGCATCGATGCTCCAGAGAAAGGTGAGGGTAAAACTCGCCTGGTCGGTGACTGTCACTATGAGAGCTGTGCAGAGGTCGCCGGAGCGATCACCCCCGTTCCGGGAGGTGTAGGTCCAATGACAATTGCCTGCCTTTTGGCCAACACATTGACGGCTTGCTGCCGTGCAAACGACCTGCCGGAGCCCGAAGGCCTGACGGCTTGATTGGTTCGAGGAGAGCCCGGGCACTGCTTGCGGTTTTGCCAGCTCTCCTCGTATCAATACCGAGTTTTGCGGGTGAGTTTTGTTCCAAACTTCAGCAGTTTGTTGACGGCGCCAGCGCACGTGATCCGAGTGTTGTTGAACTGCCCGATGCGACCGGCTGCGACACGGCTCTACAGCAGGGCGGACCTACAGTGTACTGTTTCTGGAGCTATGAGTTGCGGTCACCAGAAGCCGAGAGCGACTTCAAAGCTTTGAGCCTTAAAATTGAAGAGTGTCTCACCCCGTCAGTAGGGATCGACGATCAGGACGTAAACCACCCTGATACGTTCACCGCTCGGCTCTATCGGATTGGCGACACCGAAGTTTCAATCTCGCTAAAGGACAAAGCCTCTCTTGGACAAACCCTCATCTTCCTGCGTGCCGCAGGTACGAAAGTATCCGAGTGAAAAAGCACCTCTCCTCTTGACAGGGCGCTAAAATTCAATAATTTCTGTCTTGACTGAAATTACAGGCGAGCCGATGCAACTGACACAATCCATGCAGGACTTCATCCTCCACTGGGGAGAGATGGGCGCAAAATGGGGCACTAACCGTTCGGTGGCGCAGATCCACGCGCTTTTGCATCTAACACCCAATCCGCTGCCAGCCGAAGAGATTGCCGAGACGCTGAACATGGCACGCTCGAACGTCTCAGGTGGCTTGAAGGAACTTCTGTCTTGGAAGCTCATCAAAGTGAGCCGCCAACTGGGTGACCGTCGAGACCACTTCATCGGGATCGAAGACATGGTGGATCTAGTCCGGATCGTCGTCGAAGGCCGTCGCGAGAGAGAGTACGCCCCCACGATCGATCAAGTGCGCACCGCGATAGAGGCCGCCGAAACGGATAAGACTCCACCAGAGATCCTGGCCCGGATGATGGAAACCCTCGAGACAATGGAGCTCTTCGACCGTTGGTACACTGAAATCTCCCGCCTTCCCCGCTCAACCCAGATGACGCTGTTAAAGACAGGCGCTCAGCTTGCGCGCCTTCTTCCGAAAGCTAGCAGCTAAAAAATTTGCCCGGATCTTTCACCAATGTCTGAAAAAACTGACGATACCGGAAAGCGCTCCTTGCGGCATATCCCTCTCTTCGCGACAAGTTCGCCGAAGCATACTGGGGCCTGGGACACACGCGCATATAGTATTGCGGCGTTCGCAGCTCCTTTTGCGGGTGGGGCGATGGCGGTCGCGATCTGTCTCGTGATCGCGATTTTCACGAGGTCAGCCTGGACATTTGCAGTCTTCGCACTTTTTGGCGTTCTTTTCGGTTTGCCCGCCTATGTGGCGCTCGGCCTCCCGGCCTTTAGGTTCGCGATCAGGCGCAGCACTCGTGAAGGCTCTGCTGTCATCTTGAACATCATCTGCGCGGGTCAGCTGGCCAATCTGGTCGGCTACCCGCTTTATTTCCTAATCGCGTTTTTTCTGGGCCCAAATGCAGAGAAAGCGAGCGAAGTTGCACTGGGCTACCTGGTGGGCGGCGCAACGCTCGGGCTTATGAACTGCATAGCCTTTGGCTGGATCTATCAAGCCTCTCGACCTTCACCTAAACCGAACGATGGAGACAAAAAATGAGCATCATCTACTACTATCCAATCGCCTTGGCGGGGCTCGCCATTCTGTCGACGGTTCTTATCCTGATTGGACAAGCATCCAAGGAGTGCCCACAACTGGCTGGTGCAGCACGGCTCGCGAGCGTCATTGTAACCACGGGCTTTTCAACAATTGGCATCGGTGTGATCGCTCTGATCGGTGCGGCAATGACCCAAGTGAACACTGATCCTTTTCAAGTCGTCGCGCTCGCTGTCGGTATCGCAGCGATTGCCCTTGGGATCGGATTCTTAGCAGCCGCCATCAATTTGAGAGACCTGTTGAAGGAGGTGCAATTCAATCGGATGCCCGCCCAAGGTCAACAAGCTGACGCTTGAACACAAAAAGCTGACTGGCGGCCGAGGGACGTTGGACTAAAATGTACCCCTATGCGATTTACATACGTCCTTCCCCTAATTTTCGCCGCCGGTTCCGCCTGCGCTGAACCGGTTTCCTTCCTGACACATGCGGGGCAGTATACCATCGATTGGTCTCCTGCCCGGCAAACGCTAGAGATAGAAAGCCCAGACGGAACCGGCAGCTATGATGTTACCGGATGCGTGTTCGGCAGGCGTAATTCGGGCGTCTTCGCACTCTATCTTAAAGGCTTGGATAGCCCCCACGTTGTCCAACACTGCGAGACTGAAAGCGGAGATCGGTTGAGCATCTATGCGCCACGATCGGATCCAAAGTTCCCGGTCTTTGAAATCTATTCTCATCGGGTCCATTATCGGCTCGGCTCGGATCACCTCAACATTGACGCGATCGACCCTGATCGTCGCTCGACCTTTGACTGGAAACCGACTGGCGTCATCCGTGGGTCGGAAAGCCCAGAAGTTGAGATCCGGCGCCTACCAGACCCTCTCGCAGCGCGCCGGCAAGGGCTTGCGATCCTCGATCGCCAAGTCAGGACACCGTCGGAGCGGAGCGTGTTTCTGGGAGAAGATGCTTCTTGGTCAGGCTGGGATCGCCTTTTGCGTGGCGGGTGGGCTTCTGAGCGCAGTGACAACGGGGAGCAAGCAGCTTTCCTTCCCGCCGACTTAGCGAACTGGCCGAGTGAATTGGATCGACAGGATCACCTCTATGGCGACAAAGCGGGCGCCCAACTCCGTGTCGCTCCACAATCAAGCGCACCTGCAATACGCCTCATTCACCGGGTAATCCTAAGCCCAGGGCCAGGCATCGAGGGCGAAGAAGCCATCGAGGCGTCAGGTTGGCTCCATGTTTGTTCCGCGCCAAATGAGTGTGGTTTTGTTCGCGCCGAAGACGTTCGAACAGCTGATGGTTCGTGGGCTCTCTTCAGCAGATCCGGTCGGCAAGCAGCTTGGAAGCTAGAGCGCTTACACAAGGGTGGCGATCAGTCCAACTGATCAAAGTTGAGCGCGACAACCTTTTCTCCGATCATCAGAACTCGGCTTTCCGGGCCAGCTATCTCTTTGATAGCCTGGTCTGTGACACTCAGCCCACCTGTGTAGGCGCCAAACGCAGGCAGCATCACCCGGTCATTCGAAACAACAAAGCAACGCCTGGTGATCTTGCGCCCCTTAACGGTGACGTGGGCCTTTGGATGATAATGCCCCGAGATCTCCATTTCCGGTCGATCTAGGTTGGCGATATGACGGAAATGAACACCGCCTATAACGGCAAAGTCCAAATGGCTACCTGGCAAGTTCACCGGTCCTGGATCATGATTACCCGCGATCCAAATCAACCGCCGACCGGCTGAAAGGCGCTCAAGTCGCAGGACAATTTCTTCGCTCAAAGCTGATGCTGCCAGAAGATCATCGAAGCTGTCACCAACGCTTACGATCAGACGCGGGCGCAGCCGGTTCACCTCCGCATCTAAACGGTCCAAGGTCTCGGCAGTCTCATAGGGTGGCAACAACGCCCCCCCGTCCCGGGCGATCCGCTCCGCCTTTCCCAAGTGCAAGTCAGCAACCGCTAGCACCCGACGATCGGGCCACCATAGGGCGCCCGAAGACTGCGCCTCGAAGACGGCGGCTGAAAGCACAACCTCGCTTGCTGGACGAGATGTTCCTGACCTGTTCATGCATCCTCGCTAGCCTTTTCAAGTCGGGTCATCAAGTGGGATTGCTGGATCGATCCCGATCCGCCCCCATATTGCAGAGCGGGACACAAAGAGGACCATTGTGACCGAGATCGACACCAAAACGAGACCCACCACGAAGCCGAAAGCCGAGCGGCCGAAAATGTGGAAAGTGATCCTCTTGAACGACGACTACACGCCGAGGGAGTTTGTTACGATCGTCCTAGGCTCGGTCTTTGGGATGGGACCAGAGAAAGCGCATCAGATCATGATCACAGCCCACCGCAAAGGATCATGCGTCGTCGCTGTATTCACCAAAGAGATCGCTGAAACCAAAGCGGCTCAAGCCACCGATGCAGGGGCTTCAGCCGGGTTCCCGCTAACGTTCACGACCGAGCGGGAAGACTGATGCCTTTTCAGATCAACACGCCAGCCGCGTCCAATGCATGCAGCACCGCGCCCTCATACTCGAAGATCTCAAGATAGGTATGGTGGACGACCAGATGATCCGCCTCAATCTCCGCGATCCGGGCCTTCGCCTCGTCCAAAGTCGCAAAATCCCAGGGTTCCGCAATCACCGCTCTTGGCCCAGTTGTCGGCACACGCAGCACAGCATATCGGGTTGCCAAAGGCCTCCTCCAAAGAAGGTGGCGGAGCGGGGAAACCCGCTCCCATCATATTACGCGGCTGAGACCGCGCGCCGTGTCATGACGCCGACCAAATGCGCCCGATACTCGGGACTACCATGCAAGTCACCGATCATGCCATCGGCGGCAGGTGCCATGCCAGCCAATGCGTCGGCTGAGAAACCCGCGCTCAACGCAGCCTCTGCCTTGCTCCAGCGGAACACGCCGCTTTCCGAGGCGCCCGTAACCGCGACTCGCACACCGCTTGCTGATTGGGAGACGAAGACCCCGACCAATGCAAATCGCGATGCCGGCTGAACAAATTTAGCGTAGCTCGCCCGGTTGGGGATCGGGAAGCGAACACCAGTTACAATCTGTCCCTCATCCAAAGCTGTGTCGAACATGCCCTGGAAGAAGTCGTCAGCCGCAATATCACCGGCCGAGGTCATAATAATCGCCCCAGTGCCAAGGCATGCCGCGGGATAGCAGGCGGAGGGGTCATTATTCGCAACCGATCCACCAATTGTGCCCTTGTTGCGCACTTGCGGATCGCCAATCCCACCAGCCAATGCAGCTAGAGCCGGGAAGATCCGCTTCACATCCGAGGAATGCTCCACATCCGCATGCCGCGTCGCCCCCTTTACTGTGACACTGTCCGGTCCGATCTCGATGCCTGACATCTCGGCAATTCCTGAGAGATCCACCAGAACCGATGGTTGGCCCAATCGCTGCTTCAAGGTCGGGATCAAAGTCTGCCCGCCCGAAATCGCCTGCGCCTCCTCAGCCCCAAGCGCCTGAACCGCCTCGGCAACTGAGCCTGCTTTCACATAGTCGAAATTGTACATCTTGTTCTCCTCGTCGAAAGCGCCGCCCCTTGTGGCCGGGTGGGTGGGCAGTCGTGTCGGCACAGCCGGCACGCTGGATCCCCCCCGGCCCTTGGGCCAGGCGCGGCCTCAGCCGTTCATCGCTTCCCAAACCCGCTTTGGTGTCAGCGGCATGTCGATATGAGTCACCCCCCGCTCGGCAAGCGCATCCACAACAGCATTAACCAATGCTGGTGGCGAACCGATTGCACCCGCCTCGCCACAGCCTTTGACACCCAACGGATTATGCGTACACGGCGTGACACTCGAATGATCAACGGCAAAGTTCGGCAAATCATCCGCTCTGGGCATGGCATAATCCATGAAACTTGCCGATACGAGCTGCCCATCGGCATCATAAACCGCGCCTTCCAACATCGCCTGACCGATCCCTTGCGCCAGGCCACCATGCACCTGACCCTCAACAATCATCGGGTTGACCACGTTGCCGAAGTCATCCGCCGCCGTGAAGTTGAGGATACCAACCACACCTGTTTCCGGATCCACCTCGACCTCACAGATATAGGCGCCTGCCGGATAAGTGAAGTTTGCCGGATCGTAGAACGAGGTCTCTTCCAGCCCTGGTTCCAGCGTCTCATGTGGGAAGTTATGGGGGACATAGGCGGTTAGGGCAACGTCGCCCCAAGCGACCTTTTTGTCGGTACCCGCAACGCTGAACTCGCCATTAGCAAACTCGACATCGGCATCCGAAGCCTCCATCAAGTGCGCCGCGATTTTCTTCGCCTTTGCGATGATCTTATCGACCGATTTCACAATCGCCGAGCCACCAACAGCCAGCGAACGCGAGCCATAAGTGCCCATCCCAAACGGGATCTTCGATGTATCGCCATGGACGATATCGATCTGGCTTTCATCACAACCCAACCGATCCGCCACCACCTGAGCAAAGGTCGTCTCATGCCCCTGCCCGTGGCTGTGCGAGCCGGTCATCACCGAGATTGAGCCGGTTGGGTTTACCCGGACGGTTGCCGCCTCGTAGAGGCCTGCCCGTGCGCCCAACGCACCGACCAAAGTCGACGGCGCAATCCCGCAGGCCTCGATATAGCTTGCAATGCCAAGGCCCCGCAGCTTGCCCCTCGACGCGCTCTCAGCTTTGCGTGACGCGAAGCCGGCGACATCCGCCATCTCCACGGCCTTATCCATCGTCGCGGTGTAGTTGCCGCTGTCGTACTCGACCGCGACCGGAGTAGCGTAGGGATACTGATCCGGCTGGATGAAGTTCCGGCGGCGCAGCTCAATCGGGTCAATCCCCATCTCACGAGCCGCTTTATCGATCGTGCGCTCTAGTTGATAAGTAGCCTCTGGACGGCCCGCGCCGCGATAGGCGTCAACCGGCACGGTGTTGGTAAAAACAGCCTTCACATTGGTGAAGATCAAAGGCGTAGTATAGTTCCCAGCCAAAAGCGTCCCATGCAGCCAGGTCGGAACGCAAGGCGCGAAGGTTGAGAGATAGGCCCCCATATTCGCCAGTGTCGAACAACGCAGGGCCAGAAACTTGCCGTCTTCATCCATCGCCAGCTCGACCTTTGTGACATGGTCGCGACCTTGAGCATCCGAGACAAAAGCCTCCGAGCGGTCCGACGTCCACTTGATCGGCCGGTTGATCTGTTTCGATGCCCAGGTGACGAAGGCCTCCTCGGCGTAATGGTAGATCTTCGAGCCAAATCCACCGCCCACGTCCGGCGCCACGACCCGCAGCTTATGCTCGGGGATCGAGAGCACGAAAGCCCCCATCAAGAGCCGGATCACATGCGGGTTCTGGCTGGTGGTGTAGAGCGTGTGCTCATCCGTCGCCGAGTTATATTCGCCAATCGCACAGCGCGGCTCCATCGGGTTGGCGACCAGCCGGTTGTTGGTAAGCTCAAGCGTCGTCACATGATGCGCACCGGCAATCGCCTGGTCCACGGCATCTTTGTTTTCTGCCACGAACTCCCAGTCAAAGCAGATGTTATCGGACGCTTCGTCATGCAGCGCAGCCCCGCCAGAGATCGCTGAGGCCATATCGATCTGTGCCGGCAGCTCACTGATATCGACATCGATAATCTCGGCCGCATCTCGCGCCTCGTTCAGGCTCTCTGCGACCACTACCGCGATCGGATCGCCCACATGGCGAACCTTGCCCGCGGCCAGGATCGGATGCATCGGCTCCTTCATCGGCTCGCCATCCTTGTCGGTCACCTGCCAGCCGCACGGAACGCCACCAAGCCCCTCCATATCCACCGAGGTGAAGACCCGAACGACCCCGGGCGCTAGGCTCGCTGCCGCCGTGTCGATCCCGTTGATCACCCCGTGCGCCACGTTCGAGCGCAAAATATAAGCGTATGTCTGGCCGGGGCGGTTTAAATCATCCGTATACTGGCCCTTACCGGTCAGAAAACGAAGATCCTCGCGGCGCTTCGAGCTGGCCCCAATTCCTTGATCTTTTGGCATTTCTATCTCCCTGAAGTCTCGCGCAGCCCCACGCATGGCCGGGTGGGCGGGCAGTCGTGTCGGCAAAGCCGGCACGCTGGGTGCCCCCCGGGGCGCTGGGGTCTCGCGCTTATTCCGCCGCTTGCGCCTGGCCGTTCAGCGTCGCCGCCGCGGCCTGGATCGATTTCACGATGTTGTGGTAGCCGGTGCAGCGGCAAATATTGCCTTCCAGCCACTCGCGGATCTCGCCCACGCTCGGGCTGCCATTCTTCTGCAGAAGATCGGCCGCGGACATCACCATGCCCGGCGTGCAGAACCCACAATGCAGGCCGTGATGGTCCTGGAACGCCTGCGGGATCACACCGAGTGAGCCATCCGGGTTCGCCATGCCTTCGATCGTCGTCACCTCAACCCCATCACAGGCCGCTGCCAACAACGAACACGCCTTTACGCTTTCGCCATTCACATGCACCACGCAGGCCCCGCATTGCGAGGTATCGCAGCCCACATGGGTCCCAGTTAAGCTCAAATCTTCGCGCAGGAACTGCACCAATAGCGTGCGCCCCTCCACTTCTCCGGAGACGGCTTTGCCGTTCACCGTCATGGATACACTTGTCATTAAGTCAGATCCTCCCTGGCTTCTCCCCAGCCTGGCTGGAGACTGTTCGCTCAGTTGGCCTTAACCGATGATCCGGCCCAGCCATCCTTTCTTCTCGCCGTCTTTCCCGTCACCTTGACCGCCTTCGGCTGGTGTTTCTACTTCGGCATCCTCGGGAGCCGGCCCACCGACCGTCTCCTGAAACTTGTCAAAAAACTGATCCGCCATCTTTTTCGCGAAACCATTAATCAGTCGACCGCCCAATTGGGCGATCTTGCCGCCCACTTTGGCCTCGGCTTTGTAGGTAAGCAAGGTCCCACCATCCTGATCGCTAAGCGCAACATCCGCACCCCCTTTGGCAAAGCCGGCTGCTCCACCCTTGCCTTCGCCCGAAATCGTATAGCTCTCACCCGCAACCACATTCGAGAGCGTAACCGCGCCTTTGAACGTCGCCGAGACCGGACCAACCTTTTGCTTCACTGTTGCTGAGAACCCATCACCCTCTTTCAGCATCTCCTGACAGCCGGGGATACAGGTCTTCAAAACCTCAGGGTCATTCAGCGCCTCCCAAACAGTCTTGCGAGAGGCGGCGATCTGGCGTTCGCCTGACATTTCCATAGATGAGCTCCTCCCTTGCGGCGGTCTTTTTCTTTGATCGTAGGGCGAAGCTTGCTTGGATGTCCACTCCTGACCCATCCACATAGCGGTAAAGCCGTCTCTTACCAGTGTCCGGGATTGCAGGCATCTCAGAGCCAGGGTAGCAAACGCTGAACGATAGAGGAGGATTGAATGACGATCACGGTTTGGGGGCGCGATACCTCGTCCAATGTGCAGGTGGTTATGTGGGCGATGGGCGAGCTGGGTCTCGAATATATCCGCCACGACATCGGTCACACCTATGGCGGAACGGACACACCTGAGTACCTCGCGATGAACCCAAACGGCCGCGTACCCACGATCCAGGATGGTGATCTGACCCTCTACGAGAGCCAAGCCATCTTGCGCTACCTCGCCGCCAAATATGGCGACACCCATTTCTGGCCCGATGATCTGGCCGTGCGCGCGGAACTCGACCTCTGGTGCGAGTGGATCCGAACAACCTTCCAGCCGCATTTCAACTACAAGATCTTCTGGCAGAAGGTCCGCGTCGGCGCTGCCGATCGGGACGAGGCACAAATCGCCCTGGATGCCGAAAACCTGAAACCGCTGATGGCGCAACTAGAGGCCCGCATCGGCGCAGGTCCCTACCTGAACGGCGAGCATCTCTGTTGGGCCGATGTCGTCGTCGGGCACCTGCTCTATCGTTACTACACGATCGATTTCGACAAGGCCTCGACGCCAAACCTCGACACCTACTACGAGCGCCTTGCCGCGCGCCCGGCCTATGCCGCGCATGCGATGGTCAGCTACGAACCACTCCGGGTGCTATGATATCGAACGGAGGTTTCCCGGAACCCCAGACGAACGACATGTGGTTACGGTTGGGCCTTACAGTTACGACCTGGACCGACCCAACGATTGGGTAATCGAACGGTATGGCGACCGAGTTTTCGCGACACAGCAAGGGCGTTCATTTCGTCAGTTCGAAATCACGCGGGAGGAATATCAACAAATCAAGTCAGGCCAGCACGAACTTCTTAGGATACTCGATAAAGAGGTATTCCGACACGACCACCCAAGCGTATGGGAGCGGACACTGCTGTTGGCTCCAGACGAATTGGCGTATCTCATTAGCGCTTGTTTTATTGGCGCTTGGTTGATCTGGGAGATCTTCGGTTGAAGTCGAGCAACGAATACAGCTCCATTCTATTGACCTTATGTCGGCGTCGCGTGCAGAAGCGCAGGTGATCGTTTCACAACTTCGAAATCGGGCCACTCCAATGCGCGAGTGGCTTCTCGGGAGGCTCGACACCTGATGGAAGCGGATTTCGTCATCATCGGCTCCGGCAGTGCCGGTTCCGCAATGGCCAACCGGCTCTCTGAGGATGGCCAGCATTCGGTCATCGTGCTCGAGTTTGGTGGCACCGATTGGGGCCCGCTGATCCAGATGCCGGGTGCGCTCTCCTTCCCGATGAACATGCCGCGCTATGACTGGGGCTATTGGTCCGAGCCAGAGCCGCATCTGGGCGGACGCAAGCTTGCCTGCCCGAGGGGCAAGGTGATCGGTGGCTCCTCCTCGATCAACGGCATGGTCTATGTCCGGGGTCATGCCCGCGACTATGACCATTGGGAGGAACAGGGCGCCCAAGGCTGGGCCTATGCCGATGTCCTTCCCTACTTCAATCGCATGGAAAGCTGGCACGCCTCTGGCCATGGCGGCGATCCGGACTGGCGCGGCAAGGACGGCCCGCTGCATGTGACCCGCGGCAAACGCGACATCCCGCTCCACCAGGCCTTCGTCGAAGCTGGCCGCCAAGCAGGGTTTGAGCTGACCTCCGACTATAACGGCGAGAAACAGGAAGGCTTTGGCCCCATGGAGCAGACGGTCTGGAAAGGCCAACGCTGGTCTGCCGCCAATGCCTACCTGAAACCCGCCTTGAAGCGGCGGAACCTGGAGCTAGTGCGCTGCCTCGCCCGCCGTGTGGTGATTGAGGATGGCCGCGCCATCGGTGTCGAGATCGAGATCGGCCAAAACGCCACCCGCCGGACCGAGGTCGTCAAAGCCCGCCGTGAAGTCATCGTCGCTGCCTCCTCGATCAACTCGCCCAAGCTTCTGATGCTCTCGGGCATCGGGCCTGCTGCCCATCTGGCCGAGCATGGAATCGACGTCGTCGCGGACCGCGCAGGCGTTGGTCAGAACCTACAGGACCACCTAGAACTCTACATCCAACAGGCTTGCACCCAGCCAATCACGCTCTTCAAACACTGGAGCCTCTTTGGCAAAGGTCTCGTCGGTCTCGAATGGCTGCTCCGTCGAACCGGCCCCGGCGCCTCTAACCAATTCGAAAGCGCGGCCTTCCTGCGCTCCAAGCCCGGCGTTGAATACCCGGACATCCAGTACCACTTCCTGCCCATCGCCGTGCGCTATGATGGCCAAGCGGCGGCTGAAGGCCACGGCTTCCAGGCGCATGTAGGCCCCATGCGCTCACCCTCGCGGGGCGAGATCACGTTGCGTTCGGCCGATCCAAAGGACCCACCGAAGATTCTCTTCAACTACATGTCGACCGAGCAGGATTGGGAGGATTTCCGCCACTGCATCCGCCTCACCCGCGAGATCTTTGGCCAGGATGCTTTCATCCCCTTCCGCGGCAAGGAGATCCAGCCGGGCGCCGATCTGCAATCCGATGACGAGCTCAATGGCTTCATCCGCGACCATGTGGAAAGCGCCTATCACCCCTCCTGCACCTGCCGGATGGGTCGCGCCGATGATCCGATGGCCGTGGTCGATCCGGAATGCCGGGTGATCGGGGTCGAGCGACTGAGGGTCGCCGACAGCTCAATCTTCCCGCGGATCCCGAACGGTAACCTGAACGGCCCCTCGATCATGACGGGCGAGAAAGCCTCCGATCATATCTTGGACCGCGATCCCCTGCCCCGCTCCAACGCCAAGCCATGGATCAACCCACGTTGGGAGAGCTCCGATCGCTAGGAGTGGCACGCTGGTGACCGGCTTCGAGCCATTTGGGCGTTGGCAGGTCAACTCCAGCTGGGAGGCTGTTTCTGGGCTGTCTGCGACCAGAAACCTCCATGTCCACAAACTTCCGGTCGATCACCAACTGGCCGCGTCAAAGATCAAAGCTCTCATTTCTGAATTTCTGCCAAATCGCGTGCTCCTCGTTGGGCTCGCAGATCGACCCGTGCCAACCCT
>JBCDAQ010000054.1:0-21114 GCA_039185285.1 Pseudomonadota bacterium | reverse complement strand
CTTGGTTGGGGCATGCGCCGGATCAGCAGGCTGGTAGTTGAGCATCGGGCGCGTGAACAACTCTCGGCGCTGTTCGCGAGGCGTCGATCCGATCTCCAGGCCATCCGGCCGCAGATCGACCCCATGGGTCAGGAACCAGTTCGATGCCCAAACTTTCCCCTCGGACAAATCCCGCTCCAATCCAAATCATCAAAGTCAACCACCGGACCATACCCCGCCCACCCCGCACCGCAAACCGCCACAAGCGTCCCCACCCCCCCTGCGGGGAGGGTCGCCATTGAGAGCGCCATTGGTCCGAGCGACAATGGCGACGGTGGGGGGCCGCACCTCCCGGATGGAAGGCGCAGCTAAAGGCGCATATGCGGCACGCGCATTCGGTTAGGCTGAAGCTTCTGGAAACACCTTCCCGACCTCGATCAGCTCAAACCCTTTGATCTCGAACTCGTAATAGCTCCCATCCGGGCGATCCGTCCGGGCGGTCAGCACCCCCTCAGATGAGTAAAACACCGCATGGACCGAATGCAGCGCCCGCCAACAGACATCTCCATCCGGGTAGTAAAACTTGACCATCTTCTCCTCCTTACAAATCCAACGCCAGTTGATCCCCTGAGCGCACCGGCCGACGAAAGAGATGCGTCTTCAGATCCGACAGCCGCCGCCTCGTGAGCCCGTTCTTCTCCAACGCCAAGCGGAACCGCCGCTGGATCAAGTTCGCATGCGCGCCTTCGCCCGCCAGCCGCTTGCCCCAGGCACTGTCATAATCCTTGCCGCCCTGAGTCTCCCGCACCCGGCCCATGACCCGTACTGCCCGGTCTGGGAACTCCCGAACAAGCCAGTCGCGAAAGAGCGGCGAGACCTCCAGAGGAAGCCGTAGCAAGATCATCCCTGCGGACGCCGCCCCCGCGTCAGCCGCGGCCTGCACGATCTGCTCGATCTCATGATCCGTCATCGCGGGGATCACTGGTGCGAGGTTGGCACTTACCGGAATGCCACGCTCCGCCAGCGCTTTGATCATCTGAATGCGTTTGGCGGGCGAGGCCGCCCGCGGCTCCATCGCCCGGCTCAGCTTATTATCGAAAGTCGTCAGCGAGATCGTGACATTCACCAATCCCTCGCCCGCAAACTTCTCCAATAAATCCAGATCCCGCAGGATCAACGACCCCTTGGTCGTGATTGAGATCGGGTGGCGATAGTCCCAGAGCATCTCCAGGATCTGGCGCATCACCCGCCATTCCCGCTCAACCGGTTGATACGGGTCCGTATTCGTCCCCATAGCAATCGGCTGAACCTTGTAAGAAGGTTTTCTGAGCGTGGCCTCCAACAACTCTGCCGCACGAGGCTTCACCATCAGCTTGGTCTCGAAATCGAGCCCTGGAGAGTAGCCCAATTGGGCATGGGTTGGCCGCGCAAAACAATAGATGCAGCCATGCTCACAGCCGCGATACGGGTTGATCGAGCGGTCAAAGGGCACATCCGGCGACTGGTTCCGGGCTAGGATCGAGCGTGTCTGGTCGATCATCACCTGCGTGCGAAGCGGGGCTTCCTCCTCCCGCTCCCAGCCGTCATCCACCGCCTCGGTTGCAAGGGCCTCATACCTATTCGCCGGATTTGACGCCGCTGCCCGCCCGCGCCGCGCTTCCTCGGCGACCTGGTCGGGCAGTAAACTCGGCGCGGCTGATTCTGTTCGAGGCATGAGAACATTATAAGAACATTAAGACGGGCGCGCCACCCGCATCACGTCCTGACGACCACAGAAACTATCCGCTTGACCTCGACCAGCTTCAGCCCGTTAAGCCTGTTCGGGAAGAAGGACCAGATCATGAAGATATCCGAAGCCGCCCGCCACACCGGCCTTAGCATCTCGACCATCCGTTATTACGAGCAAACCGGGCTCTGCCCCACGATCTCACGCGGCACAGACGGACAACGCCAGTTCAATGCGGTCGATCTGGATTGGCTGTCGCTCCTCTCCTCCCTGCGCGAGACGGGCATGCCGACCGCTGCGATGCAGTACTTCGCCCGGCTCTACCGCAGCGGCAACGCGACTGTGCCCGAGCGCAAGGCGATCCTGACTGCCCATCAGGCCCGGCTGAAGGAGCGCCAAATCCAGCTCGATCGCTGCCGGGATCTGCTGACCCAAAAACTCTCGAAGTATGATGAAATCATAGGAGATCAGACATGAAGATTATCGTCATTGGGGCCGCCGGAGATGTTGGTCGCGCCGTTTGCGCCGAACTGGGCGCACGCCATGAAATCATCACCGTCGGCCGCTCCAGCGGAGATATTCGGGCAGATGTGACCGACTTCGCCGCCGTTCAGAACCTCTTCCAAAAAACCAGTGCCTTCGACGCTCTGATCTCTTGCGCGGGTGAGGTGGTCTTCGCGCCCCTAACCGAGCATACGCCCGAGAGCCTCATGACAGGCCTCCAGCAGAAAGTCATGGGCCAAATCAATCTCGTTCTCGCCGGTCTGGACGTCATCACTGAGGGCGGGTCGTTCACCCTGACCAGTGGTATCCTCGACCGCGACCCGGTTCGGAAGGGAGCCGGTGCGGCCACTGCGAACGGCGCGCTCGGGGGATTCGTAAAAAGTGCAGCGATCGAACTGCCCCGCAGCCTTAGGATCAACGTGGTCAGCCCAGGCCTCCTCGATGTCAGCGCCGAGACCTACGGCGAGATCTTCCCCGGCCACTCCCCCGTCGCCTCCACCGAAGTCGGCCGGGCTTATGCCAAAAGCGTCGAAGGGGCCATCACCGGACAAGTGATCATCGTTTAGATTAAGTTCGCTTCGGACCAAAGCGTTCGGAGACTGCGTTTGGGCCAAGTTTCTCTCCCTTGAGCAGGTCTGGGCCAAAGCTGACGACGGCATACGCGATCCTCAGGAAGCACTGCTAATGAACGATCCTCCCAAAACGCCACTCGCTGGCCGAGCTGCCGCTCGACTCTGACCAACAAACCATCGCAAAGTGGGCCGCTACGCGCCAAGCGCGGTCATGTTTTCCCCTTGGGAAAACCGGGGCGACCGCCCCCGCTGCGTGTATGCACGCAGATGACCGCGCCTGGCGCTCCGCTCCGGCATCGGAGCGGAATTTAACGTCTCCCGCTTAGCAGAACCCAGATGCGGGGACAGACCCAATGGATTGTGTCGGACTACTGAACACTGCGGCATTGTTTGGATTTGGAGCAAAGCTCTTCGGATCGTCCCAACCGTGATCGATCGCAGGACAGACGATCTATACAGCGTCGAACGACAACCGTCTTGCGGGGCTTTTGATCACGTTCCCTGCCCTAGGAGTTAACTTGCCAGTTCCGAGTTGCGCGAAAACCTGCTTTACCTGAGTTCGGAGAGACAAGTGGGCAGAGTATCCACCAATGGGCGAATTCGTTGAAATCTTCGAGATGGGCCCCCGCGATGGGCTCCAGAATGAGAAGCGGTTAATTCCAGCAGCGGAGAAGATCGCCCTTGTGAACCGTCTCTCTGCCTGCGGGTTTCGCAAGATTGAGGTGACCAGCTTCGTCTCACCGAAGTGGGTTCCGCAAATGGCCGATGCAGCAGAGGTCATGGCGGGTATCTCGCGGCACGAAGGCATAAGCTACGCCGTCCTCACCCCCAACATGCGCGGCTACGAGGCCGCCCGGACGGCAGGCGCCGACGAGGTCGCGATCTTTGGTTCCGCCTCCGAGGGCTTCTCCCAACACAACATCAACTGCTCGGTCGCCGAGAGCTTCGCGCGCTTCGAGCCGATCATGGAGGTAGCAAAAGCTGACCAGATTCCGGTACGCGGCTATATCTCCTGCGTCACCGACTGCCCCTATGACGGACCGACCCCGCCCGTGAGAGTCGCCGAAGTCGCTGCCCGCCTGCGCGAGATGGGCTGCTACCAGATCAGCCTGGGCGACACGATTGGCAAGGCAACGCCCAAAACCACGCGCGCCATGCTCGATGCTGTCCTAGAGGCCGCCCCCGCCACGATGCTCGCCGGCCATTTCCACGACACTGGCGGCCAGGCGATCCGCAATATCGAGGCGGCGCTAGAGCTTGGCCTGCGCTGCTTCGACGCCGCCGTCGCGGGCCTTGGCGGCTGCCCCTATGCCCCCGGCGCCAAGGGCAATGTCGACACGATGGCCGTCGCCGCCCGCCTCGATGAGCTCGGCTATGAGACCAGGCTCAATTTCGGCCCCCTGCTCGACGCCGCCCAATACGCCAGAAGCCTGAGAGACGCCGCATGACCTCTAAAACCCTGACGCTGACCCCCGACGACCGCGGGGTCGCGACCCTGACCCTCAACCGGCCGGAGAAGCACAACGTCCTCTCCGCGCAGATGATCGCGGAACTGGCCGTCGTCGCCGAGTCCCTGGGCACCGACCCCGCCGTCCGCGCCGTGATCCTGACGGGCGCTGGCGTCAGCTTCTGCGCGGGCGGCGATCTCTCCTGGATGAAGGAGCAGATGACCGCCACCCGCGTGCAGCGCATGGCGGAGGCCCGCAAGCTCGCCATGATGCTCAAAGCGCTCAACGAGATGCCAAAGCCCCTGATCGGCCGCGTCAATGGCCAAGCCTATGGCGGCGGGGTCGGCATGATGTCGGTCTGCGACGTCACCGTGGGCGTCGCGGACGCGATGTTCGGCCTAACCGAAACCCGCCTAGGCCTGATCCCCGCGACCATCTCACCTTATGTGATGGCGCGAATGGGCGAAGGCCTCGCCCGCCAGGTTTTGATGTCGTCCCGCCGTTTCGAGGCAGACGAGGCAGTCCGTCTCAACCTCCTCGCCCGTGCCGTTCCCGCAGACGCGTTGAACACGGCAGTGGAGGCCGAAGTCACCCCCTACCTCGCCTGCTCGCCCGAAGCCGTCGCTCGGTCCAAACGCCTGACCCGGCGGATGGGCATGCCAATTACTGAGGAGTTGATAGACTGGACCATCGAACAACTCGCCGACACTTGGGAGACGGCAGACGCGGTCGAAGGCGTCTCAGCCTTCTTCGAAAAACGCAAGGCGAGTTGGATGACCTGAACGTTACCGATCGGGATCGAGTCTCTTCCATCGGCAGTGAAACCTTCTTTCCAAGATCGCAGCCTCTGACGTAGGGACCGCGTTCGCGAAAGTGGACTCGGAGTATGGCGCCAACTGACTCTTTACGCGTTTGCTGATGCGCAGATGTCTACAAGCAGAGCAGCGCTGCCTCTTGGTTCAGGAGCGCTTCATCGATGTTGCCCTGATCCAGCTGGAAGCCGATAGAGACGATTTGACCAGCCTCTATGTTGCCGTTCCAGCATACATCTGACACGACGATACCCTCTTAGGTTGGCGAGGCGCTCCAAGCGCTGTTCCAACTTCCCGTGATAAGGGCGATATCCAAATCAAACTGAACCTGCCAACCGTCTTTGGACCGGTAATCTTCGGTATTGGTGATCTCAATTTCGATAACTGTGCCGCGGCCCCAATCATTCACGACACGCAGATTAGCATCTAGCGAAGCCGATCGATCGTCACTCGGTTCAATCGGAACAGGATCTGGCGATACTAGGTCGACTGGAGCCGGGTTTATGGTTGGTTCGACGTGCACCGGAGCAGTCCCATCCGAAGGTAGCGCATTCCCAAGCGGATCAGCCAATACCACCATGCTCTGAAAACAGTCGATGACATCCTGATCAGCCACATCGAGTGCAGGCCATTGCGGCCAGTAGAACGTGTCGTTCATGAGCGGCTGCGTCTGATCATGGCTGAGAACCGTTAGGTGGTTCACGTCATGGGCGATCGCACCTTCTGGCAGATTGAGCCAGCCATGGGTCCGTCCGTGCATCTAGCCACCGTAATGAGGCTCCATCTTCATGGTCTCGACAAAGTGTCCAAAGAGGCCGTTCTGTATCAGATGCTCGGCGAAACCGACATGCCCGTGTTGCTCAACCATCGTCATTACAGTGGCCGGGTCGCCCAGTCGCGCCTCGCGCTGGATATCCGCAAGGATCTGTGGATCAAAAGCGTCGTCGCGAATCCAACCCACTTTAGCGCCTTGCATCGCGTACCAGAGCCCAACGCCCTGCAGGTCTTGGTTAAACGGCTGCGTGTTATTGGTCAGGCCCTCGTTGAATGCCCATTGGCCTACATCCTCCTGCGTCACTTCCAAGAGACCAAGGAAGTTGCGTAGACCGTTGTAGGCGATAATCGCCTCGGTTGTTATGGCCGTACGATCACCAGTCAACTCGCCATGATTGGTGTGGCTGCTCGAGCCGTAAAAGAAGCCGCAGGCGATTAATTCGGTGAAGTTGCGCGACGGTGCGCCATGATGGTGATCATAGCCGCTATGCTCGTCCGAACGACCCGCCATGTCCGAGTTATCGTTGCCGGAGGCGCCCATATCTATTTCGCCGCCGGAGCCTCCAGCGAGACTTCAAATGTGATGCTTTGGCCCGTCACTGCGCTGTGGAAGCGGGCGCCTTCCGCGGTCTCCTCCACCGCGAAGTTGAGCTGCCCGTCGCCGGGGACCGAGAGGTAGAAAAACTGACCTTGTCCGTTGCCGGGTTTAAGTCGACGGTTTCTTGCACGCCCTCTTGATGGGAGCGCACATAGACCGTGTTTGGTCGCATGAGATCGCTGCCATCCGCATAAGACAGAGCGGCGCTCAGAATTTGCTGCGGATGGCTGTCCGCAATCGGCGTGAAGCTTTCGGGATGCAAATCGGCTGGAGAGACACCTTCAGTAGGCAGCGACTGGCTGCTGCTGAACAGGTGCACCGTCATGAACCCGCTCGGAGTATCGACCGGGATCTGGCTATGGATCGAGTTCGGGCCGAGATCGAGCAAGTCAGTCGTGGGGTCAAAGCCTGTCAAAACTTGGGTCTGACCGACAAAGGAGGTTTGACTGGTCAAGTCCACGCTGACTATCGCCGAGGTCTGACCTGCTGGAAAAATAACTTGGCTCTGCAAAGGGGCTTAGTCCGGCCCTACTGGGCCGTTCCCGCCTCGGTTTCAGCAGCTACGGTGACGTTTGTTCGGACGCAGAGGATAGATCGATTCTAAAGCTCAGAGAGCCGCCTTCTTCTGAACCAGTCGCATCGCTGATCGAGGCTTTAGGCACGTGAGCCGGATGTGGGGCCGGCTCTCCGCCCGCATCGTCAAACGCATCTCCATTGATTGACACGGTGGTGATATCCGATGATGTCCTGGCGCCTTGGAAACCGAACTCGGTCGAAGAACCTGCGCCTACATTGGCATTGTAGGGCATGTTCTCAACGACGTACCTGTCGCCAACGCGCGAGACGATCCGTGCATTGCAGATGTTTACGATCTCACCCGGATAGTCGAAAATAAGTCCATCCATTGAGGCTTTGCAGCGTCATCAGGCCTATATCGACGACCAGCCTGGCGCTCCACTGGTCGCGAACTCGTATGCCTAAATCAGAAGTAGAAGAGTTAAGTTCAGGCATCACTTCCCCAAGAATCGGCAACCGCATCGCGGCACGAAAATGAGCGTAACAGGCCGCAAGTCTCTCAAATAGCTCAAGTTTCTCGCGGGAACTGAACGCGTCAGATCCGTGGTTCCTCCTCGTCAAGTCGGTCCAAGCGAAGCTGGGATCGCGTTGAAGTCGATCTAATTCGGAGATGCTCGTCAGTGGTCGGTTGACTGGGCATGCACCTATAGTGAAGCCAATTAACGAGATGTGGCGGCTCACGAGAGATTGCCGCGAAGCGCAAGGCGGGTTCGGCCCGCGGCGGAACAGATTGGTCGCGTCGATCCTCTCGGATAAACAAGCTCCGTCCAGCCAAGAGACCAAGCGTTTCAAGACAAACCCAACTAAGGTCTCTGCGTAGAAAGATCTAGACTTAGAGATCCGATTTAGGGGGTAGCCACTTATCTACCGGGCGCAACTATTTTCTTCCGGCTCGTCGCAGTGCTCCCGGCGTGAAGTCCCGATCCGTCAACTCGACATCGAAGTCGAATTGGGGATTTTCTTCGCTGAGAAAGGAAAGGGCGAGATAGCGGTTGGCTTGGAGGTCATAAACTGGCTCGCCCACAGGAATGAGGACCCGGGTCTCTGACTCGAGGGCTGCATGGCCCTCGCGCACCCGCCAAAGCTCGCCCCGATTGTCGTAGAGATCACCGAGAACGATAAACCAGCTGTCCTCGTCGAGGTAGTAGGTGCGGCGTCCATAGATATGGCGCTCTCCATCCCGCAACGTGCCGTCGACGATCCAAACCCGACGCAGCTCGTATCTAGGGTATTCCTGGTTCAGGTGATCCTTACCGATCAGATCGGTGTACTTGAGATCCGGATCCGCCAGACCAAAGGAGTTCGACGGAACGTACATCTCGCTCCGCCCGATAAGTTTCCAATCATACTTGTCGGGCGAGCCGTTGAAGAGATCGAAATCATCAACCGTGCGCATGCCTTCCGCCGCCGTGCCGGGGCCGTCATAGGCGATGTTGGGTGCACGGCGCACCCGGCGCTGTCCGGCATTGTAGATCCAGGCAGCTCGTGGATCTTTGAGCTGATCGATATGGTCGTGGACCAACAGGATCGTTCCCTCAAGCCGGGCTGGTGCCAAAATCTCCTGCATAAACTTCAGAAGCATGTTCTCGTTGCCATCCTTGCCCACAAGCCGGGGGCGAAAGATCGTGGTGTCGCGCAAGCGTTGCAGCGTGTAAGCGCCATTCGTTTGCACGGGCGCCTGGATATAGGTCCGCTCGAAAGCGGCAGAGCGATACCGCGTTAGATGGTTCCAAAGCGCTTCGACACCGTTCTCCGGAAAGGGAAAGGCAACGGGAGAGAGGTTCAAACCCGTGATCCCTTGGCCGCCGCCAACCAAGTTGATGCCACCCGCCTCAGCACGCACGTGGTCTTTCACCTTCGGAGGAAGCTCATAGATCCGGTGGGTCGGATAGACATTGATGAAGAAGTCGGGATAGCGCTCGATCATCGCGATTTGACCGACCGATAGTTTATCGCGATGTTGATCTAGATTGCCGCGGTCGATCCTCATGAGAGGCGTTTCACTGGCAAAGGGATCCGTGAACTGTCGACCCATGGTCGTTGTGACATTCAAGCCCGTCCAGGCGGGCACGGACCCGTCCGCAGACCCTGCCTTCTCGGATCCCGTTGCTGTTCGAACACCCCCTAGTTGGGAGATCTGCTCTTGCGTTGCATCGGCAAAAGCCACACCTGGCAAAAGCGACATCGCCACCAAAGCATTCCTAAGCACCCGATACATCTTATTCCCACGATCGACCACAGAACCATCCTCTCCCTATCAGCTGTGTGTGACAGCGAACACATCACCAGAAAAACTTATATAGAATAAAATACAGCCCAATTCTCACCTCGGTTTTCTGAAATTCACATTCTTGTCCAACTTTGGCCTAGACTGTACGACCAAAAGTAGGCGGGGGCTCTGCAATGGTGGTGGTGCAAAATTGACATCTGAACTGAGTTTCCATTCAAAGCCCATTGGTTCCTCGGGTGTTCAGGGTCGGGTTACGAATAAAAAGCCACCCCTGATCCCAGGCCGACCCGTCATCGGATACCTGCCAGAGTATCGTCAGGATGCGGTCAAGCTCTTTCGCGATATGGCGGATCGAGGTGGCGATATCTGCCGTTTTCGCGTCGGGCCGCGGATTGTGACCTTGATCAATGATCCGGAACTTATCTCTCACGTGTTGAAGACGAAGTGGCGGCAATATCCGAAAAGCGTCAACTATGAGGAGGTTGGACTGCTCCTTGGTGGGCGATTGGCGACAAGCGATGGCGCGGATTGGGAGCGTTTCAGGAAGCGCTCACGAGCCGCATTGGGCCGAAAAAACTTTGGCGCGCTCCCCAAGATTATTGCTGAGAGCATCAATGACCTTCTTCCTCTCGAGAATATGATATCAGATCATGTTCAACAGCTCGACGTCTACGAGCTTGGTATGCGGCTGAGCGCGCGGATCTCGAGCCAGCTATTCTTCGGCTCCGATATCAAGGAGCAGACCAACACGCTTGAGCAGTCGCTGCGCAAAGGGTTTGCTTTTGTATCTGGCCGGGTCGAGGCGATGGTGCGCTTGCCGATGTGGATTCCGCTCCCGTCACATACCGCATTCAAGAAGAACACGCGCCTGGTCGAAGGGATTGTCTCAGACCTCATCGTCCGGGCCAGGACAGGGCAAGCCCGAGGGTCAGGTATGCTCCGAGATCTTATCCTCTCGGCTCAAGAAGACGGTGATAGCGAAGACCAGATAGATCGGGAGGTTCTTAACGAAGCCGTCTTTCTCTACATCGGCAGCTTCGAGACGACCGGCGCAACGGTTGCCTGGATCTTGTTCCTGCTTTCAACGCATCCACAGATTTTGGCCGACCTACAGGCTGAACTGGATACCGCGCTAGGTGACGATCTTGTCGAACTCGAGGACCTGTCCCGGCTCAAACTCCTTGGGGCTATCGTCCAAGAGGCTTTGAGACTTTACCCAACCATTTGGCTGATGAGCAGGACCGCCAGTGAGGATGACACGCTAGGCGGCTACCATATCGACGCGGGGTCCATGGTAATGGTCTCGCCATACATGCTGCATCGGAGGGCGGATCTTTGGCCCGATCCCGACGCCTTCCGTCCGGAACGCTTTCTCAACGCCGCGGACTGGCGCAGAGACGGGTATCTGCCCTTCAGCCTCGGGCCGCATGCCTGTGTTGGCAGCCACCTCGCGACCGTCGAGTTGCAGATGATTACCGCGTCTCTTTTGAAAAACCGACGCTTCAAGCTCTGCGCCGGAGAAACCGGGCTTCACCGCAGTGGTGTGACGCTAACCCCCGCCGGTGGCTTGAGGATGACCGTCTCACGACGGGTGTAGCGACGGTTCAAAGGGTTTGTCCGTAGTTGATCAGAACCCTACTTGTGATGACGATCGAGAGCGTATCCATGACCCTTGAGTTTCTGCTGCTTTGGCTCTGGATCCCGTCATCGCTCTCGAAAACATCGATTGTGCATCCTTCACTTGCCACTCGATCGTAGGCGAGCTGGAAGACCCAAAGACTAAGGGCCTGGCAGTAAACTCATTTGCAAGCGCAATCTTCGTCGCGAACTCGTCGGGAGTTGGCAATCGGCCTCAGCTGCCGGATCTCCCTCAACCGCCTGAGTTGCTTTCGAACAAAGCCGCTATAGAGCTTGCGGCTCCGATAGCAGATCTATTGTTTAGCACCATCTGGAGAACTGCATTGGCGATCGAGGTGCCTGCTCTTGCATCACTTCGACTTGGCTCAGCTTAGAGACGATTTGCGCCGGTCGCGGATGTTAGCCTACTATACCCTGATACTAATGATCCTTGGTTCATCTGACCCTTGCACGCGGATCAATTGGATGGCGGCACTCCAAGTCTCCTGGATCCCCGAAGGTGTCCCTTTGATGTCGCGCCCTTAGCGCTTGGGGTTAAACGGTGTCAAAGCTGCTCAGTGAATGGCTGCCCTCACTCGCGGTGACGAAAGCGATCTCCTCGAAACGATGCCATTTCTCTTCGTCTCTCGAGGTTTCCTCGTCGATCCGGATGCTGATGCCACCGTCTCCAGTCTCTATATAGCGCAGGTTCGCAGTGTTCCCGCCATTGATTGTTTGCAGATCCGCCAAGAAGATTTGGTCAGCCTCTATATCGAGGGCTTTGAACTTGTGGTTGATGGTCTCGGTTCCGGTCTCGAGTATGCCATCAGATTTTTCAATCGCGATCCAGTCGATTTGCTCCTCGAAATGGTGGTTGGGCTTGGCCTCTTCCTCTTGCATCTTTACCGCGAAGCCATCCGTGGTCACATCAACATTGCGCGTAACGACAGGATCGGACCCGTTGTACGAGGCGACTTGAGTGAACAGGATCGGCGTATCTTCGAATGTGTCCTCAAACGCGACTTTTGTCTTAGATTCGTTTTCCGCTACCGTGCGCCCAGCTTGGATAACCGTGCCATCGGGCAGTTTGTGAGTGCCCTGGGTGGCGGCAATCCAGCTCACCGTTTCTTGGGTATGCCAGCCGTCGAGATAGCTCCATTCATCGATCTGCAGCTCAAATCCGGTCTCATCGACATTGCGTACCCGCACCATCGCCTCGTGGGGGCCGTTCGAGGTGAGTGGGCCGACGACCACAACCGCGTTCGGGATCTCGGTTTCGAAATCCACCCGGGTCCAAAGATGGGAGGCTTCTTGTTTGATGTCGAGCGAGCCTAGCTCGAGACGGCCCGTTGGGGGTTGCTCTTCTAGCGTTGGCTGAACGACCCCGTTGACCTGACGCACCGTCGCACCGGGAGGCACCTCGAACTTGCTAGAGTTCAGGTTGTCAGCACTGCCCACAAATTGCCCCTCTGTCGGGACAAACTCTGAGCCGTCCTGAGTGATGAACCGGACCGAGTAGCCATCGCCAGCAGGAACATCGTCCAACCGATAAAACCCGCCTGCAAGTGTTGTGGTTTTTGCCACAATCGAGCCATTGAAGAAGAGGTGGACTTCATAACCGGCCACGCCGGTGTCTTCGTCCCGGCTGAAGGCGCCATTCTGGTCTTCGTCGACGAAGAGCCAACCGGTCACCGAACCCGGCTCGAAGGTGAGCGCGACCGTAACCGAGGCCTCGGCCGTGTTCCCCGCGTCATCCGCGATCTGATAGGCGAAGGTCTCTTCCGCATTGGGGTCAAGCAGGCCACTTTCGGTCCGATAGGCCTCGTAATCCGGCGTGAAATGGATCGTGTCGTCGATGATCTCAACCGAACCCGCATCGGGATCCGAGACCTCGGTAATCGTCAGATCGGCCCGCGCCATTTCCTTATCCGTGTCATTGGCGGTTACGTCCAGAACCGTGGTGGTGCTGCCCGAGACATCAAACCGGTCGTCATTGGCCACAGGTGCCGCGTTAGAGGGATCCGCGGTGCCTTCGACCAGCGTCACCGGGACCTCTTGCTCAGCTTGTGCGAAGACCGTGTTCGCGATCTGACCATTCAGGATACGGGTCACCTCGAGATCAAAATCCGGGTCGTCTCCAGTCAGCTCAAGGGTGAAATCCCGGTCCAGCGGATCGACCTCGGTGCCCGCCTGGAACAGACCGCCATTGATCACCAAGACATAGTCTGAGATCAGCATGATCTCATTTGCAGGCCCGCCCGGCGCATCCTCGACGATCAGGCTACCCCCATCGACAATAATGCCTCTCACAGTCGCCGACTGGTCGAGCACAACTGTCTGACCTTCGCCGATCACGATGATATCGTTGGCCCCAGGCTCGCTGCCGCCCCAGACCTCGTTATCAGACCAGCGCGGAATCCCGTCGGTAACTGTTTCCGTCTCCGAGGTTGAGGCATGGGTCGCATGCGGTGTCGGGCCATCTGGCAGTACCAGTTCCGACACATCTATCGGCGGCGGGCCGCTGGTGTTGGACAAGGCGTTCAGAAGACCGGTGTCGAAACTTGCGTTGCCGAAGCTCGTCGGTGTCGCGTCCTGGATCAGGTTGATAAAGCGGAGACCGTCGCCCTCAGCGCCCTCATCGCCCAGAAGCGAAGCGCCAGGATTGTTCGCAGACTGAAGCTGAGAAAAAGACTCTTCCGCCGGATCTGGCGCGACGCCCACAATCCGAACGATCAGGTTGCCGTCCTTGACCAAGGCTGCCGAGCTGTTGGACGCGAACAACTCGTTCAGACTCGTAACCTCAGGAATGGTAAAACCGTTCTGCATGTCAAAGTCGGCGACGTTCTGAAACTGGTAAACAACCGCTTCGCCGACACGCAGCCCATCGACTTGCAAACGGAAGTCCGTCGGAAACACATCGAACTCGATGAGATAGGCCGCTTCGCGATCCGTCGGTGTGTGCGTCAAGAACTGTTTCTGGTCTCGATCGCCGGCGACGCGGCCATCGGTCAGGACAAATTGCAGACCATCCCAGCGGGTGACCGTCAAATCCGCCTGAAGCGTATTTGGGTGATTTATCCGAATCTCGGTCGACGCGACTGAACCCGCCTCGTTTAACCAAACTTCACCCAAGGCATCAGAACCTACGGCTGCTCCAGGACCGGCGGTGTTCGGTACCGCTTCGTCAAGATGCCTCTGCGTGATCCAAGTTCCTGGTGTTCCAGTGACACTGCCGTCCAGATCGATGAAACGTTGCTCGTACTGATTGTTGACGATGCGATCGTTTTGGCGCCACCCAAAAACGTCTCCGACATTCGTAAAGGTGAGGTCGTTGAGCCAGCTTGTCTCGTTGACCACATCCCCTTCCAGCTGGCTGATCGCGTCGCCCGCGATGTTCTCGAAATGAACATTGTCAAAGCCGGTATCCGCCGTCCGGTACAGCCGGATGCCCAAATTGCCGGTGACATCGGCGACGTTGTTCGAATCACCGACCACGATGCTGTTGCTGAGGATCCCTTCGGAGGTATGGAACTCGCTGCCGTTGCGGTTATCGGCCAGCTTAGCGTTCTCGACGATCGGCTCACCACCGCGGAACCAAAAACCAAAACGGTTGTTGGAGTAGGCGGTGTAGTCCTCCATCATGAACTTGCCGTCGCCGATTTGGCTGACTTGCCATTCCAAGGTCTCGTGGTCGATGAACCCGTCGGCGAACAACCCATCGCGGCGGTACGAGTGGGCAGTATTGCCCTCGAAGACCATGTCGTAGAGGTCATTTTCCGCATCCGGGAATACTTCAGCGGACAGTCCATGCGGACCGTTCTTGGCCGGTGCGAGGAAGAACCCGGTGTGCTCGCCGCCAGCGGCGTGGTTGCCGATGAACGTGTTCGATGCGTTCTCGATCCAATAGCTTGACACCTGATCGCGGTCCGTCGGGATCGGCAGCCCAGACTCCGAAGCTTTTGTGCCAAAGACCAAGTTGTTCTCGATTACATTGCCCGTCTCCGAGCCGTCTTCGAAGAAAACGCCATGGCCCACATGGTCGAAGATCACGTTCTCTTTGTAGAGAACATTCGACGTCCCGTGGATCGTCGAGCCTTTTTGGAAGCTCTGATGGATCGAGACGTTCTGGACATACTGTCCGGTTCCGCCCTCGCCCAGCATGTGCCAGTGGATCGGGTAGCGGCCGAGAATGTCTTCTTGGCCAACACGTGTGAACTCTGCGCCCGAGATATGCTGCTCGGCACCATGCATGATCATCGTATGGGCGCCGAATCCGTCGTCCACACTGTCTTCGTCACCCTGAATGGTGATGTTACGCGACAAGAGCGCCACTTCGGCGCGCATATCGATGTCCCAACTGTCCACTCCGTTGGTGTAGGTCTCGATCTCGCCATAGTGATTGAACTCTAGCGGTTCATCGATCGTCACTGTGCGCCCGCCGTTCGAGACCGCGGTGATGATCCGAACCTCGTCCTCCTGCCAATCTCGGCCCGAAGGGGCGATGGCGATCACATCGCCGACTTCCCACTGGGTCGCTTCGGAGAAGTTAAGACTTGTATCACCCGCCATGGCGGTCTCGGTCAGCTGGGTCCAGCTTTCCTTGGCGGCATCAACAGCGTGGATCTCAATCCGGCTACCCTCACCCATGGCCATTAGGAAGGCGTTGTTGTTCTCGATCACCATCGGGCCGTCGCCGTGATCATGCTCGGATGCGTCATGTTCCTCGACGATCGCGCCCGCCTCTTCCAGAGCCTCAGCCCCAATCTCATCCGCGAGCCCGACGAGCTTCACCGAGTGCTCAGCTTCGCCCGCCTCATTGCGCACAATCAAGATCAGATCTGCACCCGCGTCTGCGTGTTCGCAGATATAAGCTTCTACCGTGGGAGCTCCTTGGGAGCCGTCCACATCAACCTGGGCTGCAGCTGCGACCAGGGCGAGGAAATCTGGAGCGGTGGAGACCTCACTATTGGCCAATTCGAGGCCAGGGATATCGATTGTGAGCGCATCTTCGCCAAGCGTGAAATCGACAATAACGTCGTCCCCACCCGCAAAGGTGACCTCGTCCGAATTGCCATCGCTCAGTAGAAACCCGTCATTGCCTGCGGTGCTGGTTAAACCCTCGACGGTGTACTCGAACCTGTAACCTGTGAGCGTTCCCTGTTGGTCATCCGCTTCGAAAATTTCGTTTACGGGTTCACGGGATGGGTCATCCTCGTCCAAACCACAAAAACATATAGATTCCCCCGTCAGAGGGCAGGTCCCTAAATTCAATGCCATGATGCGCTCTCCCCGCGAGCTGTGGAATGGCGGCCAGAACGCGGCCTCTTTCTTACAAATACATCAATCTTAGTGTAGCCGCAGATCGCTTCCGATTAAAGCCGTTGAATCAACATAAAGTTGCAAACTTAGGTTGTTTCGCGGGGATCATCGCCGTCCTGTGGCTGAAAAGAGGGCTGCATAAGACCGGCACCCTCCGCAAACTTCGATAATCTGTTTGACGGATTCGATGCTGCGGCGGTTCCTGAGCTCCAGGCTCGAACTCTCAAGGCCCAGAAAATCAACAGACCGCGCCCATTCGAGTTGTTAAACAGCCACCTCCGCCGGAAGTTTTTCAACGCATCAAGGTTCTTCTATATGGAGGATTTCCGAGCCCGATCACTGCTTCGAGAGCCGATTGCAGAAGTTCAGACCACGTTCTTCGCCCGGAACCTAGATGTCGAGCGAACTTGCAGCCCAAACGAACAAAAGCCAAAGGCTGCCTGGAGACCCGATCAGGAACGTGGTGAGTTCCAAAAATCCATCTACATGATTAAAACTTCCAGCAGCCGCAGTGAACTTATGGTTACGAACCGCTTAGAATTGTTTGGCATCTCCATCATTAGATCAACAACGACTTGCCAAAGGTTGATTTTTAGCAAAGTTACGCCGGTCTCCCACGTACTGTATTCTTCATCCATCCTGCAAACATCCAGACAAAGATACGATTCGTTGCCTTCCCTTGCCTTAAGCGATTGAAGGCGGAGGGCTGCCAGTCCACTTCACAATGTGCCTAGGTAAGCTCGTTTCTATTGGACATTACCGTGTATTTGATCAGTGAAAGTACGCTGCTCGACGCAGCGCAGCTTGCCCAAACCCCGAACGCCACAGCTGCATTGATGGCAATCGAGTTCGCTCAGTTGGAGATGGCCTTCTTCGGCTTCTTCGCCTGGACCGACTCGCCATCACTGCGCAGTCCTGCGTTGCATACGACCTTGCTGGAATCGCCTTCGACAGCGGCCCCATTGGCCTCGAGTTTGAGATGCGCTGTCTCGGTAACACCTTGAGCACGATCTAGGACCTCGTCCGAGAGCTCGGTAAGTTTCTCGTCATCTGCCATGGAGGCGTCTCCCGCGGTTTCACTCTGGGCAAACGCATCATTTCGCGAGGCCTGTAGCGCTTGTTGCACTTCTAATTTCACAAGCTCCTCTTCCAGATGTAATGGGTGCAAAGTTCGAGGCCTACAGAGCGATTGTGTTTGCCTCATCTCATCAAGATCATAGGTGCGAGTAGCCCTAAGTGTGTCGCTCGCAGGTCTAAAACCAAGGCCGCTGCGGATAGATATCGCCTGGAAAAATCGCTTAGCCTGGCAGGTCCAGTGATTTGAAACGACCGACCACCTTCAAACCAATCATTTTCAGCCCCTGCCGACATTGGCTGACATAAGGAAAAAGTCTGCCTGAAAAGGAACTGGGGTTCTCCGCATGGAGGCTTTGATCAGTAGGTTTCACACCGAGCGGCAAGCCCCGGTCCTTGTCGATCCTCTTAACCCATTCGCCGACGGTCAGCCCAGGCCAAACGCCCAGTATGTTGTCGCCAAGATGATATTGAGGGCTCCAAACTATTCACCTGAACGAGCAATAAGAAGTCGTGAAGGCAGAGCAGTTCGCAAGGCCAGATTCACTTCGTCCAACCCTTTGCTACAGGCAGCCTTGAGGGTTGTTTCAAGCCTAAGCGGATGCACCTTGGTACTTGACCACTGTGCTTTGGGCAGTTGCACCTATCCTAAGGTCACCTTCTTAACGAAGCAGCGGATATCGGCAAGCATGAGTTCCGAGACGAATACGAAACCGTGATGAATTGTATTCATTCCATCTTCGCAAAGCGCCAGAGATTGCATTGACAATTGTTTATACGTAGTCTCCGCTCCAATAATGAGCTGAACGAGCGCTTTACATTTGGGAGATTCTGCTTCTTTTTCGATGCAGGATCGTTGTGAGGCAGCAGAGAATTAATTGGAGCGGGGTTTCTTTCGGTGGACTTGGAGAAGGATCCTTTCAAACACGCACTCTCGATCTCGATCGCGCTCTGCATCCTGATCATGTTCGTGGTGCGCGCGCCGGACTTCTTCAACGATGATGGAGAGGACACTGTCACGGCAATGTTTAGCCCTGAGCCGGCATCGGTGATTGATGGTTCGTCCTTCTCCGATGAAGGCAAAAAACACGTGATCGCTGGTGTTCGGGTCTGCAAGAGCGGTGGATCGCCGTGTTTCAAGCGAAGCAAAAGTTATCTACAGCAAGTGCTTGAGAGAGGCGTTAAGTGTGTCTCGCTCGAGAAGCTGCCAAACGAAACCTACAGCACCGCCTGCACGACCAAGGATGGCCTGGATATCGTTGATCTCCTGGTGAAGGGAGGTTTTGCGACGAAAACGGATCGCGCGATAACTGTAAATCGAAGAGGTGAGTGAGCCTAAGCTGCGCAATGATTAAGATTAGCCCTGAAAGTCTGTTGAACTATCCGACCCGTTCGGCCGAGGAAACGGAGCGGATCTTCGACGAGGTAACGCGAGAAGCCCAGGCGCTGGACAGCGACTTTGTCTCCCGACTTTGTTCTGTGACCTTGGGAGCGATCCTTAATGCCTTCTTCCTTGAGTGGTACATTGTGGCTAGCTGCTTTGCCCTGCTGATCGCCACTGAACTGCTACTAAAGCTCGAGTTCCAATGGCTAAAGAACCACCGGACATGGCGGCTCTATTGGTCGATTAATCTCACGACTTTTCTCGGCGGGCTCGCTTTTGCCCTACCGGCTGCTTTCATGTGGTTTGACGGAGCGATCGCGGCGAAGCTGATTGCGTTGGCCAATCTGTTCGGTGGTCTCGTTCATGTGGCCATCGTGCGCGCTTCTCATCTGCCGATGAGTGTTGCGACCATCTTGCCGATGGTTCTCACTATGCTGGCGCTGCCAATCGAGCCGGTCGTTCGCGGTGAAGATACCATCCTCATCGTTTCTTCGACAATCACGGTCCTTGTTACGCTCGGATATCTGACATCCGCTTTCGTGGCTAACAACAAGACCAAAAAGACCCTAGTCGAAGCGCTTGAGGGGGCTCGGATGGCCGATGCTGCGAAAACGCAGTTTTTGGCTTCGATGAGCCATGAGATCAGGACGCCGCTGAACGGCATTGTTGGGATCACCCAATCGATAGGGGATGTCAAAACCGGCGAAGACATTAGCGAGAAGGTTCGCGTGCTTTCACAATCTGCAAGATCGCTTGTTTTGATTGTCGACGATGTTCTCGATCTCTCCAAAATCGAAGCCGGCAAGTTCGAGATCAATCCGGCCCGTGCACAGATCTTTGATGAGATTTCGGACGTGATCGATCTCTACATCCCACAAACCCTGGAAAAGGGTCTCAAGCTCGATCTCTTCCCAATTGGAGAGCTGCCTCAGGCGGGTGATTTCGACACGCTTCGCGTGCGCCAATGCCTCGGGAACCTGCTCTCGAACGCCATCAAGTTCACTTCGCTTGGATCAGTCACGGTCAAGGTTGAGTGCAAAGAGCGCTCGGAGAACGATGCCCTCATCGAGGTTAGTGTTCAAGACACCGGTTGCGGGATTGAACAAGAGCTGCAGGGCGAGCTTTTCAAGCGATTTGGACGGCTCAACGAGGCCCAGCACAAAGGCATAAAAGGCACCGGTCTGGGGCTGGCTATAACCAAGGAGCTCGCTAATCTGATGGGCGGAACGGTCGCAGTCTCAAGCCGAAAGGGGTCAGGGTCAACATTCACCTTCTCTTTCCGGGTGAACGACCCGTCGACGAGGATCAAGTCAACCACGCTGCCCCCAAGGTATCACCAAGATCTACTAGGCGACAACGCTTCCGGTAAGCGGCTGCTCTTGGTCGACGACACTGCGACAAACAGGTATGTGGCCAAGCTCCTGCTCGAACCCTCGGGGTTTGTCGTCAGCGAGGCGGAGAGTGGCGAGGAGGCGCTCGAGATGCTCGCGAAAGAGAGCTTCGACCTCATCCTGCTCGATATTCGGATGCCCGAAGGCATTGACGGCATGGAAACCTTCCGCAGGCTGAGGGCTTCCAGAATGCCCAACGCGGACACGCCGGTCGTGGCGCTCACGGCCGATGCTCTTGAGAACCAAAAGCGCGAGTTTCTCGCGATTGGTATGGACGGCTATATTGCAAAGCCGATCGACAAGCGCCTGATGTTCGAAGAGATCCAACGGGTGCTTGAAACTACACAGAGCAGCAGGACCATCTAAGTCCTATTTTCGACATTTTTCCTCGATAGCTGCGCTGCCTCTGCGTTGAATGCTGAGTCGTTTTAAGTCGCTACCGCCGACCGAGTCATTGAGGGGCGGTCAAATGTTAGCGATTATCATTTTTCTGGTTTGGTATGGCCGATGGATACTCCCTTAACAAGCTGTTCGAAATGCGAAGCGCCGAAACTGACGAGCGGGTTCTGTTCGAATGCCGATTGCCCCAATTCATTGCGAGGCTCGGTAAACGGAGTACTTCAAGAAAGCGTCCATGCTGAAGCAAAGACCAACTCGGCTCTGCCTCAAGATCTGCAGATTCTGAACCAAAGCGATGATGCAGAACAGATCAGAGATTACTCCCGCTTCAAGCGGAACAACATCCTGCTTGGACTAACACTTACAATGCTAGCTGCATGGCTAACCATCCAGTTTGTCGATCGTTTGCTGGAAGCAGGCGATCTTAGTTTCTGGCGACTGGCGGTCGGAACCGCATTGGGCGTGATCGCACTGATCTGCTTCAAATTCGCCTTTGAGATGGATGGCAGGATCCTTCGCCTACAGGGCGGGTTCGACGATCTCCAATCGGAGAGAACCGGGATCGACAAGAATTAAACACACGACCAACCGGCCTTACCCAATCCATCACTCTGAAGTAGTCGCGGTTTTCCGGACGGTTTCGCAGGGTTTCCAAGGTGTATCGGGTTTAGGTTTCCTGCTGCTTTCAGTTGCTCCAAGCCGGCCCGAAAT
>JBCDAQ010000053.1:0-21796 GCA_039185285.1 Pseudomonadota bacterium | reverse complement strand
CTGCTCGGCTGCAACAAAGGCTCGATCAACGACGGCGCCTGATTGCGCTGCCGACGATATCGCCGCCGCCCTCTTTGGGCGGCGGCACGTCAGCCCGGGGGAGGGCTGAGCCGAAGGCGCCGGACAGCGCCTATCAACCGCTGACGACAAGGAGCAAAGGCGATGGACGCCCTACTTCTGCAGGTTCTGAACGGTCTCGATAAAGGGGGAGCCTATGCGCTGATCGCGCTTGGCCTTACCTTGATCTTCGGGACACTCGGCGTGGTGAATTTCGCCCATGGCGCCTTGTTCATGCTCGGCGCCTTCGTTGCCGTGACGGTCAAAGCAACCTTAGGCCTGGAGCTTGTCGCGGAAGATCCAACCCAGCTGACAGCCTGGGGTACGCCGATGGAGATCCGAACGCCTTACATCGTCCATTATTTTGGAGATTTAGGCGAAGCGGTTTTGAACTATTCGGTTCCCGTCTCGTTAATCGTCGCCGTGCCAGTGATGCTGCTGATCGGCATCGCGATGGAGCGCGGTCTGATCCGCTTCTTCTACAAACGCCCGCATGCTGAGCAGATCCTCGTCACTTTCGGTCTCGCGATCGTTGTCGGCGAGTTGATCAAAAGCCAGTTTGGCGCAAACCCGATCCCCCAATCGGCGCCTGAATCAATGAAGGGCATGGTCGACTTTGGCATCATGATGGGCTTCGATCCTGGCGCAGTGCCATACCCCACTTGGCGCTTGGCGTACTTCCTCTTCTCCCTCGGCGTGATTGGGTCCGTCTTCGCCTTCCTGCAATTTACGACCTTTGGCATGGTGGTTCGCGCTGGGATGGCGGACCGGGAAACCGTGGGTTTGCTTGGCATTGATATCGATCGTCGTTTCACCGTGGTCTTCGGGATCGCTGCCGTGGTCGCTGGTCTTGCCGGTGTTATGTACACGCCGATCCAACCGCCCGACTACCACTGGGGCCTCGACTTCCTAGTGCTCAGTTTTGTTGTTGTTGTTGTTGGCGGAATGGGAAGTCTCGGTGGCGCTGTATCCGCAGGGTTCCTACTCGGTATCATGCAAAGCTTTGCCTCGATGAACGAGGTCAAGAGTATCTTCCCCGGAATCGACCAGATCATCATTTATCTGGTCGCAGTGATCGTCCTTCTGGTTCGCCCCCGCGGTCTGATGGGCCGCAAAGGCGTGATGGAGACTTGAGGCATGACTGAGACTTTCAGCAAAAGCAAAGACATCATCTTCATGGTCGTCTTCTCGGTGGCGGTTCTAACCGCGCCGATTTGGATGGCTCCGCTGGGTGCGGGTTATCCTGATCTGTTGCAGAAGTTTGCGATCTTCGGGATCTTCGCAATTGGTTTCAACATCTTGTTCGGGTTGACCGGGTATCTGTCCTTCGGCCATGCGGCGTTCCTGGGTGTCGGATCATACACAGCGGTCTGGACGTTTAAGCTGCTGACCATGAACCCGATCCTTGCGATCGCGTTCGCGGTGATCATCTCGGGAGTTTTCGCGCTGGTCATCGGCTTCGTGAGCTTGCGGCGATCGGGTATCTACTTCTCGATCCTCACGCTGGCCTTCGCGCAGATGAGTTACAACCTCGCGTACTCGGTCCTCACGCCGATAACAAACGGCGAGACCGGACTACAGCTGACACAAGCCGATCCTCGCTGGATCGATAAGACAATTTTCGGCCGGGATTACGGTGATGTGCTGCCCTCGGCTGACTTCTTCGGGATCACAATGACCGGTTACGAGGCGTTCTATTTCTGCGCTGTTGTCTTGATCGTCTGTATGTATATCGCTCTTCGGATCTTCCGTTCTCCATTCGGCATGATGCTAAAGGCAGTCAAAACAAATCAGAATCGGATGAACTACACCGGCCTGAATACGCGGCCTTACACACTCTGCGCCTTTGTCATCTCTGGCATGTTCGCAGGTCTAGCGGGCGGATTGATGGCCGTGACTGACCCGCTGGCTGGCGCTGAACGTATGCAGTGGACGGCGTCTGGCGAGGTGGTCTTGATGACCATTCTGGGTGGGACAGGCACGCTGCTGGGCCCCGTCATTGGGGCAGGGGCGATCAAGTACTTTGAGAACATCTTCTCAGCCTTCAATAAGACTGAGTTGACTAACTTCTACTCGGGCTTTCTGCCGGATGGTTTGGTCGAGCCGATTGTCTCGGTTTCCGCGCTCTTTGTGGGCGAAGGCTGGCATCTGACACTCGGGGTGCTCTTCATGCTGATCGTCATCTTCCTTCCTGGTGGGTTGATGGAGGGTGTTGCCCGGATTGGGCGCCTCTTCACCCGCCGCGGCAAAGGGCCTGAAAAAACTGGTGGTGCGACCACCGTACCCGCGGAGTAAGGCGCATGGGCATTCTCGAAGTTCAAAACGTCAATAAACGCTTCGGTGGTCTCAAGGCCCTCGACGAGGTTAACCTTTCGGTTGAAGAGGGTTCTGTTCACGCGATCATCGGTCCGAACGGAGCAGGCAAGTCGACTCTCTTGAACTGTTTCGTTGGACGCTTGATCCCGGATACCGGAACGGTGATGTTCAACGGTCAATCACTGCTTGGAATAAGGCCCCATGAAATTAATCAAATGGGTGTCTCCAGGGTGTTCCAAACACCCGAGATCTTCGGTGAACTGACGCTTATAGAGAACGTTATGATCCCAGCCTTCGCAAAACGCGATGGCGCTTTCACGGTGAATGCGTGGGGTGGATTGGCCAATGAGAAGAACATGTATCAGATGGCCGAGCAGCAACTTGCAGAACTTGGTCTCGGCGAGAAGCGCAACGCTATCGCCAGTCAGCTTTCTCGCGGGGACAAGCGTCGCCTAGAATTGGCGATGTGCCTGGTGCAAAAGCCGAAGTTGTTGCTGCTGGACGAGCCAACGGCGGGCATGGCGCGGGCTGATACGAACAACACGATCGACCTGCTCAAAGAAATCGCGCAGACCGGAATTACCATGGTCGTGATCGAGCATGACATGCATGTTGTATTCTCGCTTGCTGAGCGTATTTCGGTCCTTGCGCAAGGCCATGTTATCGTCGAGGACGAACCCGCTCTCATCAAAGGCAACCTGAAGGTTCAGGAGGCCTATCTCGGCGGAGCGCATCTATGACCGCTCAGAGATTGATAAAGGAGGAAAGCACCATGGCGGATACTGCTCAACCATTGGATGACCCTCAATTCCAAGGTCAAGCACCGGGCGTGAAGCCGCAAGTGAGCACCGGTGGCCAGCGTGCTTATTTCTCACTCTGGGATCTCCACGCGTATTATGGCGAGAGCTACATTGTGCAAGGTGTGAGCTTCGACATACGTGAAGGTGAGATCGTGGCGCTGCTGGGCCGCAATGGCGCGGGTAAAACCTCAACACTGCGAGCGATTGCTCGTCTGGACGATCCCGCTTTGACCCATGGTGAGATATGGCTCGACCATAAACCTCTCCACGAAATGAAGAGCTTCGAAGCAGCACGTGTCGGCATCGGCTTGGTGCCGGAAGATCGCCGGATTATCCAAGGACTGACCGTCGAAGAAAATCTCCAACTCGCACAAATCGCGCCGCCTGTCGGGTGGTCACTCGATCGAATTTACGAGCTTTTCCCTCGCTTGGGTGAGCGCCGTAAGCAGGAGGGAACAACCCTCTCTGGCGGCGAGCAACAGATGTTAGCGATCTCGCGGACATTGGCGCGCGATGTAAAACTTCTCCTCCTTGACGAACCTTATGAAGGGCTCGCGCCAGTGATCGTCCAAGAGATTGAGAGAACTCTTGAGCAGATCAAGCAGCTCGGCATGACGACCATTTTGGTCGAGCAAAATGCGATCGCTGCTCTGCATTTGGCTGATCGAGCAATCATTTTGGACATGGGCCAGGTGGTGTTCGACGGCACGGCTCAAGAAGTTCTCGATAACGCTGAGTTGCGCCAGGAGTACTTGGCAATCTAGCAGCTTAAATCTGCTGCTTTCACGGGGCCGCATTTGCGGCCCTTTTTTTCGTCGGAAATCTCCTCCTGATACGTACTATAACTGATCATGCAAACCTGATCTGGTATTCAGCTTTTGTTAACCACCAATATTTAGTTTTGAAGTCGAAATGTAGTGGCTCATCGATAGGATTCCTGATGGCGAGAGACTTGCGCGATACCCTGTGGATGGACGAACCGAATGGCCCCGGAGCGAAGCGCTGCGGCGAGCTGCTCCGCCACGTTGTGCTACCCGCAGGAAATTTGCGGCTGGCTTTGGCGGACTACATTGCCAATCACCGTTCAGATCTTGATCAGAGCACTGTGACCCTGCTTCAGGCGACCGGTGAGGTGCTGGAAGAGATCTCGATGAAAGGGCGGGCTATAGCGGCGGACGACGCCGCAGGTTGAGCGATCTCTGCTTCAGCCCTTTGGCCTCAACCCGTCCATCGCAAGGTTAATCACCGATTCAAGGTCGCTCATGATCATCGATTGATCGTGCCAAGCGACAAGCGCTTGCGGCATCCAGAATCCGGTTGTGGCGAGCAAGACAGTCCACCCATCCCGGTCTGGATCCACGCTTGCAAAAGTTCCTTCGCGGACGCCTTCTGATACTAAGTCACTGACAATCCAGCGCAGGAATTGGCGCTGAGCTTGCATGAGCTGTTCACCCTCAGAGTCCTCGATAACGAACTCTGCGAGCTCGAATATTCGGGGGTTCCCATCCATCGTATCGACAAGGTGCTGAACGCCCGCAGTAATTGTCGCCCGCAGCCTTGCGTCCGCATTGCCGGGTGTTTGTGTTCGGGTCTCTAGCATCTCGTGAGCTTGAATCTCGAAGTAGTTGTGGACGACTGCGATCCCAATCGCCTGTTTGGAGCGGAAGAAGCGATAGATGTTTCCGGTCGACATTGAACATGCTTTTGCAATGTCACCGACTGACGTTTTTGAGAAACCATAATGCCCGAACAGCGCTTCTGCCTGTTCACGTATGAGACGCTTGGTTTCGGAGATCTGCGGATTTGTATCTACGGGATCAAGCATCTCAGCCTCAGAAGAACCAGCGCAGCTTAGCACGAACGAAGCTGTCATCGGCGAAAGATCCTGCGAAACTGTTTTGGTCTTGATTGACGAAACCTACGGCTTCGATCTCGATCTTGAAGTCATCGCCGATCCTACGCTCCGCCTCGAGCCGGAGTGACACCGAACCATCCTCGACATCCACTGAAGATGTCAGCAGGAGTGCCGTGTCCTGGGGATCGTTTAGGGTCAGCCGTGCTCCAGCGATCGCGTCGTTCTGAAACGCTGTAAGTGCGTCATCACCTCGGTCGTCAAACGCATATTCTCCAATGAGACCTAGGTCTGCATTGCTCTCTAAAATTCCAAAGAATGTATGCTCAAAGCCCCCGGTTGCAGCCCAAAAGTTGTTGACTTGGTCTGTGGCATCTCGCTGGCCTTCGCGGAAAATGCTCTCAAACTTCCAGAGGGTTGCGTCAGACGTGTATTGCAGGTCAATGCCACCTTGCGTGATGCGCGAATAGACCGGCTGTAAAAACTGTCCATTGAAGCGGAAAGATGGATCGCGCGAAAGACCGTGAAAAGCCGACAGCCCGAAGTCGACGTCTCCGAAGGCGGCTGAGTATCTCAGCGCATAAGAGGTTGTCCATTCCTCGGCATCGGTCTCAAAAATAGGCATGGATGTATTAACCGGTGGGTTGAAACGCAGCCTCCCAGACACCCCGGGGAAAGTTCTTTCCCGAAAGAACGGGAGGACGAATGCCGAGAATTCGCCAAAATCGCTGAGGTAGCCGACGCGGAGCATCGGTTGACCAAGCCTGTCTTCATCATCAATGTCCTCAACTGCGTCGGTCTGATTGATGATATCCACAAGATGAACAACTTCAGTCTTTCCCCAAAAAACGGTATCCGCACCGAGGGTGAAAGACCAATCATCCAGCACATAGTCGAACTTGAACTCTCGAATATCAGCATGGGTTCGCCGATCATCAGCGCTATCGACACGGGCAAAAGGGGTCAGACGAAAGAGAAGATCACCGTCAAGCCATTCGGCCAAGAACGTCGCTTCCCCAGCGATTGACGCCGAGTCACGATCTTGTCCAACAAATTGCGGCTCTTCGAAGAAACCAGTTCCCTCGATCTGCAGCTCGCCCGTGAATTCCCAGTACTCAGGTGTGAGTTCAGCGCTTTGTGCGGAAAAGCAGGTCAGCGCCAGGGCGCTAACGAGACAGCTTTTGAAGACGATTTTGGTCAAAGTCACGTTCCGCAAGTTCGGCGCCAAAGTCATAGCTGGTCCATATTAGATCTGTTTCCTTCCCGGTTTGCTTATTGCTCATGCGCATAAGGTCTGGCCTCCAGTACTTATTGCGGTACTGGCGGTACCCTGTTGAAATTAAGCTCTTTTCCAGGTCTCCGCGACGGTTGTAAAACTCCACTTGGTGGAGGCGATATTCCTGGGTGTCGATCCAACTGATCCGCCGCGAATACCCTGATTTTGGGTTCACGGGCATGTTCTCAACAACGAAGCAAGTGAGTGAAGGTTCGCTGGGGCAGGCTTCATCTCTGAGCCATTTGTAGGTGTAGTCATCTACCTCTTGGCTCCCGAGGTCTTCGAACGAGAACTCAGAAGAGACGAACTTGCCAGTGCGGTTGGAGCTTGAAATCCGCTTTACCCGTTTGATCGCAGGAAGATACAGCCACTGGTCGTCATCTGTGGGCTCCACATTCGCATGAGTGAGCAGGCCGGTTCCTTTGATGTCGCGGGGCCGATCAAAGATGATGATCGCCATATCGCCGAGTTCACGTGCCGGGCGTTCATAGGTGAACTGCCGGAATTGCCTGCGGCTCTCACGGCCTTGGCGGTCGCGTAATACCATCTCCCCGTCGACCGTAAACCCATTGAACCCAAGATCACGTGCATTTGCTTCCTCAGCGATCTCCAAGCCTTTTGCCGCCGGATCTTGCGCAAAAGCCTTTTCGGGCATGAGCCAACCGGCTGCGAAAGCAATTGCAACAACAGAGGTGGCTGCGGCAGCCGGCTTGATCCCGAACTGAGTTTTATCGAGCCAGATGAGTAATGAGGGCAGAAGCAGGAAATCGGCGATCAGCGCAAGGCTGATCGTGATCGCAGTGAGCCGCGCAAGGTCGCCATTCACCGCGAAACCCGATTGAGCGAGGATTACGAACCCCGTCACCAAGCCAACCGTGGTGACAAACAACGCCATCCCAACCGATCTGAAAGTGTAACGCACAGCATCCTCCGCACTGAGCCCCTGACGACGAGCTCGGAAGTATTTCGACAAAAAGTGAACGGTATCGTCGACCACTATGCCCAATGTGGCCGCTAGAACGACAGCGATGGCGAGTGTAACCGCGCCCACACCGTAGCCCCAAAGCCCGAACGCCATAAAGGCGGGAACGAGGTTTGGGATCAGGCTCAACATGCCAATCCGAAAGCTCCGCAGTGCCACCATGATGATGGCCGAGATCAAGCCGATCGCGAGCAAGCTTCCAACCAACATCGCCCGGACGTCCCGGTGGGAGATAAGGTTGAAGACATGGACTACGCCGGTTGGCGTTACCTGAGGCAGTTCTGGGTTTGCAGCGCTCCAGGCCGCTTGAATTATGGGTGTGTTCGCCTGAAGCCATGCGCCTGACCTCAGAGTCAACTCGCGCATTTCTGCCGTCGTGACATTCGTCATTCGGACGGAGACCCGCAGTAACTCACGATTGATGTCGATTTGGTCCGTGAGGTCCAGCCCGTAGCCTAGGCTCAGCTCGTAAAGGAAGAGATACTGGCTTGCCTCATCCCGCGTCGATGGAAGCCGATAGAAGATTTCATCATCCTGGTGCATGTTCATGTTGAGGCGTTTGAGGGTATCTGTGAGCGTGGTAACGCTGGTCACCTCCGGCTGAACACGTAACCAGTCGACAAAGCCTTCAACCTCCGCCAGGAAATCAGGATCGTTGATCCCGTCGGCGCTTCCGGAAGGAATTGGGAAGTCGAGAATGTTAACACCCGTCAGGTTGTCTTCGGTAAAGTCCGTATCGACACGGAAAGCATACCGCTCATCAAAGTATCTGATGAAATCATCCTCGAGCTTCAGTTGCGTCATTCCCCAAGCCGACGCGATAACCAAGCAGGCCATACCTGGCAGAAGGATCTTGTAGCGCACCACGACAAATTCACCGACCGACATCATCATTCGGCTCGAGAGAGCCGGCGTTGTACGTTGCTTGATTGGTAGAAAAGTAACCAAGGCGGGCAAGAGCGTAAGGCTGAAGAATGTGGACGCTAGAACACCGCCAGCCACAACATTGCCGAGCTGACGGAAGGGCGGAGAAATAGAGAAGTTTAACGTAAGAAACCCAATCGCGGTTGTTGTTCCAGCGATGATGATCGCACCCATATGTTCAGACAAAGCACGCCTCATCCACTCCTTGCGATCTGGGGTTTCAACCATGTGCTGGCGCGCGGCGGCGAGGATGTGCACAGCTGCCGCGACAGCCAAGGTCATGATGTAGAGCGGTGCAAGCACGGTTACGGTGTTCAAGGATGTTCCCATCCAGCCCAGTACGCCGAGACCGCAAGCAGCTGAAAGAAGAATGACCGTTAGTGCCGCGAGAGTGCCAAAAACTGAGCCCAACGCCAAGCCAACAATCACTAGGATTGCTGCGAACATTGGCCCAAGGAGGGTTTTTGCGTCTTGTTGACCCGAGGTGGCGAAAGTGTTGTTGATCATCACACCGCCCGTTAGCCGCAAGGTAACGTTGGGATGCTCGGCCTCGATCTTCTGTTTGAGAGCCGCCGCTTCTTTGACAATCAGAGGAATTTCGGTCTTTGGGTTTTCGCGTGGCAGCTCGAACCGAACCTGGACCATGGTTGTGCTGCCGTCCTCCGAGATAAGTGTGTTCGCAAGTTCGATTTTGTCGAGTGCGATTGACTTCGCCTCGTGAGCTTCACTCTCTGTCACGGAACGTGGCTCAACGACCAGATCGCGCACGATCAATTCGTCTCCTTCAGCGAAAGTATGCTGGTGATTGGTGATCGAATCGACACGGCGAACGAAGGGCAAATACCATGAAAGATCAGTAAGTTCGCCGATTAAAGACAGTGTTTTCGGTGTGAAAACCTCACGATCTTTGAGGTCGAGAACAATCATCAGGTTCTCATCGCGAGCAAAGATCTGTTCGAACCGGTCCAACGCCTGGCGATCCGGGTTCTCAGGTGCAAAAAAGACCCGCGCTGTCGGATCGAGCGGAACGATTTGATCGATACGGGCGACAGCGAGCGCTACCAAGGCAAAACTGACGAAAAGCCAAACCCATCTAAGGCCGACAATGCGTTCAGCGAGCCATCGCGACGTTGGTGAGGCCGTTTCTAGTTTGGTCATCTCAATGCTCGCTCAAACCCATGCGCCGAGTCTCCGATGACCACCGAAGACTGTCAACCTGAGGAATGAACTATTTTAAAAATGTTCAATGCTCTCTTCATGCGGCGGATCATGGCCTTCAGCAATTGACAGGTGTCGGCGAAGCAAGAACAACGGAATGCGCTGATCATTAGGCGATGCAGGGAAGGTCAAACCGTTATGGCAACAAGTGTAGGTGTGATTGGTTTGGGCTCCATGGGATATGGGATTGCCCAGTCGCTCATCCGGGCGGGCTTCGCAACGGTTGGGTCAGATGTCGACCCCGATCGCGTCGCGGCGCTGAGAGCAGAGGGAGGAGCCCAAGGCAGCGTGGCTGAAAACGCCGCAAGTCTCTCTTCGCTCGTCATCGTCGTCCTCAATGCGGCGCAAACTGAAGATGTTTTGTTTGGCCCGGACGGTGTCGCGAGAGAGTTGGCTCCTGGGACGGTGGTTATTGCCTGTCCGACCGTCCCGCCAGTTTTTGCGAGAGAAATGTCCTCGCGATGCAATGACTTGGGGCTTCACTACTTGGATGCCCCGATTTCCGGTGGCTCGGTGAAAGCGGAACAGGGGGCGCTCTCGGTCATGGCCTCAGGCACGCAAGAGGCATTTGACGCGGCGCGACCGACCCTAGATGCAATCTCGGAGACCGTGTTTGAACTGGGCTCGGAAGCTGGTCAAGGATCGGCGCTCAAGGTCATCAATCAGCTACTGGCAGGCACCCATATCGCTGCCATGGCCGAGGCGGTAACCTTTGGCATGACGCAAGGAGTGGACCCGAGAACCACAGTTGACGTGATCGGCAAATGCGCGGGGCAGAGTTGGATGTTCGACAATCGAGGACCGCATATCGTCGATGGTGACTACACGCCCCATTCGGCTGTCGATATATGGCTCAAGGACCTCGGGATTGTTCTGGATGTGGCTCGGGACGCGAAGTTTGCGGCCCCCCTCACGGCCACAGCCTTAGCCCAGTTTACTGCGGCTTCCGGCTCAGGGCTCGGCCGAGAAGACGACGCAGCGGTGGCCAAAGTCTATGCCCGTAACGCTGGCCTAACTCTGCCAGGGGATGACTGATGCTTCTCGGTTGTATTGGCGACGATTTCACCGGCTCCTCAGATCTTGGAAACACCCTCGCAAAAGAAGGAATGCGCACGGTTGTCTACAGTGGCGTTCCGCAAACGGGTGCTGAGCCAGAGGTTGAGGCAGGAGTAGTCGCCCTCAAATCCCGTACAATCCCCGTCAAGGAGGCTGTTTCTCAGTCCCTCGCCGCACTGGAGTGGTTGCAGGCGCAAGGCTGCACGCAGTTCCTGTTTAAGTACTGCTCGACGTTCGACTCCACCCCAGAAGGGAACATCGGTCCGGTAGCTGAAGCCTTGGCTGATCGCCTGTCGGCTCGCGGCGTCATTGTTTGCCCTGCATTCCCGGGAACCGGTAGGTCGGTTTATCAGGGGCATCTTTTTGTCGGGGATCGACTGCTCAATCAGTCCGGGATGGAGAGCCATCCACTTACCCCGATGACGGATGCAGATCTGCGCCGCTGGCTTGGGCCGCAAACTAAACTAGCAGTGGGTCATGTTCCATCAGCTACGGTGTTTCAGGGTGCCGATGCAATTAGACAAGCGCTCTTAGCAGCCGAGGAGCCTCTGCTGGTCGTTGACGCCATTCGCGATGAAGATCTCTATGCCATCGGCGCAGCGGCATCTGAACAACCACTCCTCACTGGGGGATCCGGGATTGCTATGGGACTGCCAGCGAACTTTCGATCCAAAGGCTTGATTGGTGACGCTGGCCTTACCTGGCGAGGTGAACAAGGCCCATGTGCAATCCTCTCTGGTTCCTGTTCTCAGGCAACGCGGCGCCAGATTGCGCACCACAAAACACGCTACCCAACAATGGAGGTCCCTGCAGAATCTGTCATGAGCGGCGAAGTAACGGCAGAGACTGTTGCAAGCTGGATTCTGGCGACCACGGATCTGCCGCTCGCCTACACGTCCGCTGACCCCGGAACCGTTGCGGCAGCGCAAGATCAGTTCGGCCGTGAAGCAGTCGCCACCCGGATCGAGGGACTCTTTGCTGAAACCGCTCAACTCCTCTGCGATCGCGGCTTAAACCGTCTGATTGCTGCTGGTGGGGAAACATCGGGTGCTGTCGTCGAGGGACTAGGTCTGTCGACAATGGAGATCGGGCCCGAGATCGATCCGGGCGTCCCGGCCATGCGGGCAACCGGTCGCCCTCTGACCTTCGCCTTGAAATCCGGCAATTTCGGCGGCGATGACTTTTTCGAGAAAGCTGCAGGAGTTCTCTCATGAACGACGCAGCCTTACGTGATGCGATCTGCTGGCACGCGGCCTCGATCTTCGCCCGGGGACTGACTGGCGGCGGCTCGGGCAATATCTCCGCCCGGACCGAAGATGGCGGACTTCTCGTGACACCAACAGGCTCAAGCTTTGGAAGACTCGATCCAGATCGTCTAAGCCGCCTCGATGCCGCAGGCAACTTGATCAGCGGTGACAAACCAACCAAAGAAATGCCGCTTCATGCCGCGTTCTACGAAACGAGACGTAACGTTGGCGCGGTCTTGCACCTACACTCTTCTTACTCAGTTGCGCTCTCGATGTTGCCGGGCATTGACCCGGACAATGTTCTCCCGCCTCTGACCGCGTATTCGATCATGCGGTTAGGCAAGGTCAAACTTCTCCCTCACTTTCGTCCCGGTGATCCGGCAATGGGCGATGCCGTCCGCGCGCTTGGGGGTAGGCGATCTGCCGTTCTTTTGGCCAATCATGGACCGGTGGTCGCCGCGAAAGATCTGGAAACAGCCGTGTTTGCGATGGAGGAGCTGGAGGAGACGGCGAAGCTAGCGCTTCTCACGCGCGGACATGACCCGATCGGTCTCAACAAAGCGGAGATTGACGATGTTGTGACGACGTTTGGCGTAGATTGGGAATAGTGGGAGGGCTCAATGAAATTCTCGGCAAATCTTGGCTTCCTTTGGACAGATCGCAGCCTGCCGGACGCGATCCGGGCCGCTGGTGAAGCAGGTTTTGACGCCGTCGAGTGTCATTTCCCGTACGACGAAGACCCCGCAGCCGTGCGTACAGCCCTGGGCGAGACCGGTTTGCCGATGCTGGGGCTTAACACGGTCCGCGGGGATCTCTACGCTGGTGATTTTGGCCTGAGCGCCCTGCCGGGCCGAGAGGTGGAGGCAAAAGCAGCGATCGATCAAGCCCTAAGCTATGCCGCCCAAATCGGATGCCGGAACGTCCACGTGATGGCAGGCCGGGCCGAAGGTGACGCGGCTCGTGAGACGTATCGCTCGAACTTGATCTACGCCGCCGGCAAAGCCGCCGATCAAGACCTCGGTGTCTTGATAGAACCGATCAACACGCGCGATGTGGCGGGCTACCACCTCTCGATGGTCGAGGATGGGGCGGCTTTGATCAATGATCTCGGGTTCTCGAACTTGCGTCTCATGCTGGATTGCTATCACACGCAGATCATGCAGGGAGATTTGCTGCGCCGTATCGAAGTGCATCTTGGCTTGATCGGCCACCTCCAGATTGCCGCCGTTCCCGATCGCGGAGAGCCGAACCAAGGTGAGGTGGCCTATTCATGGCTTATCCCTGCGGTAAACGCCCTTGGCTACACGGGGTTCTGGGGCGCCGAATATAAACCGCGCGCGTCAACGAATGACGGGCTCGGATGGCTTAGAGCTTACCGCGACTAAAAACGAAAGGCCGGGTGGGCGGGCAGTCGTGGCCCCTTAGGGGGCACGCTGGATGCCCCCAGGTCTCTTTCACACTCTCAAAGTTTGCACTCGGCCGCATAAGCGTCCTTGTGGCCTTCAATTGCCGTACCGACGAGTTTGTTCACCGGTTGGCTTTCGCCTTGAACAACCTCCTGAACATAGACATTCTGGATAGGATGGTTGTTGGTGTTGAAGGCGAACGGTCCGCGCGTTGATTCAAACTCAGCCGCTTTCAAAGCCTCCCTGAAACCGTCGGGGTCTTTCTCTGGATCGGCCTTTGCGAGGGCGGATGCTATCAGCAATCCGGTATCATACCCTTGGCTGGCATAGAAGGTAGGTTCGCGGTCGTACTCGGCCTGAAAGCTCTCCATGAAAGTTTTGTTCGCTGCATTTTCCAGATCGCGTGACCATTGCGTCGTGTTGATCACCCCAACCGCGGCATCACCGATCGCGCCCAAGATCACGTGGTCGAACGAAAAAACTGGCCCATAGACGGGGAGATCTACCCCAGCGGCCGCATATTGCTTCATGAATGCGATACCCATGCCGCCTGGCAGGAAATAGAAAAGGCTGTCGGCACCAGACGCCCGGATCTGCGAGATCTCAGCGGCATAATCCTTCTGTCCGAGTTTCGTGAAAATCTCCTGATGGGCTGTTCCGAAGTAGCGTTGGAAGCCTTTCATCATATCCTGACCGGCCGGATAGTTTGGTGCGAGGAGAAGCGGTTTCTCAAACCCTTTCTCCTTCATATAGGCGCCCATCGCCTCGGGCAGATTGTCGTTCTGCCAACTCACGTTGAAGTAGTTCTCATGGCAGAGCTTGCCGGCAAGTTTCGACGGCCCGGCATTTGGTGAGAGGTAGAATGTCCCCCCGCGTACCATTTGTGGAACCAGGGCGATCGCAATGTTTGACCAGATAATCCCGGTCATGATCGGCACGCCCTCTTTTTGCAACAGCTCATCGGCGTGGCTCTTGGCGACATCCGGCTTGCGGGCGTCGTCCCGGACCAGAACCTCTGCCGGATCACCCGACTGTTTCATGGCCAGCATAAATCCATCACGCACATCAATGCCCAGATGCGAGCCGCCACCCGACAGTGTTGTGATCATCCCGATCTTGGTCTTGGCCATCGCTGGCCCGGCTACCATCAACGCCATTGCGCTCGCTAGAAGCAGTTTCCTCATGCCACTCTCCCTGTCTTTGCGCCTCAGAAGGCTTTGTAAGTCGTCGTCGTCAACGAACGCACAATCCCTGGGATCGTCAAGAGCTTCTCGTTCAGATACTTGCCGAGATCCTCGTCAGCGGGCACATAAATCTTCATAAGCAAGTCGAACTCGCCGCTGGTCGAATAAAGTTCCGAGACGATCTCGCGCTCCCAAATAGCATCGGCAACCTCATAGGTTGTGCCCGGTTGGCAGCGCAGTTGAACAAAGACACAATCCATGGGGACCTCTTTGGTTTGGCATCAGGCTTCCAAATACAGTTTAGTTCCGCGCGCTGCCAGTATCTTGAGGCAGTGGTTTTTCCGCTCAGAGGTTTGGATCACTCTTGGATTTTAACTCTCCGAGCTTCATCTAGTCGTGTCGACCTCGTCGAACCTAGCTCATGCCACGGAGGAGAAGAGGTGGCGATGACCGACACCTCGCCCGCAAGTTCCGCGATCTTGTCAATGATCTCCGGCATCAGCGACACTCAGGATATCTCGAGGAGCGAACGGAACCAGCTGAGGCTGAGTATCCAACACTTTCAGCCGGTCGATCTGATGGATTGGGTTCGAGCGAGAACCAATACGGCCAACGCGCTGTCGCGCGAGATCGTTGCTTCCTGTCTGACAACGTCGATAGCGTAGGGTTGCTGGCAGCCAAATGATGACGCGGACGATCATTTCCGGCCACCAGCACTGCGATCAGCCGTAAACTGACTCTTTTCCGAAATGCTTGCAAAGCATGTAGTAGACCACGGCGCGGTATTTGTTGCGCTCTGATTTGCCATAGGTGTCAATGACAGAAGCAATTGCTTCGTCCAGCTTTGGCCCGTCTTTCAAGCCAAGCTTCTTGATAAGATAGTTGTTCTTAACCGTGTCCAGCTCTTCCTGTTGGGAGCTTGCGACCGTCTCGGCATCTGAATTGTAGATCGCAGGACCGCAGCCGATTGTTACCTTCATTAACAGGTCCATATCGGGGTCCATTTTGCACTTTTTCTTCAGGTCGTCGGCATATTTTGCGACCAAGTCGTCTCTCTTGCCCATAGGGGTCTCCCTCTTTGAATGTTTGCTCTTCTAACCCTGCGTGTACGTCGCAGGGTTCTCGCTCAACGAAAGGGGACGCAAAACCGGTCTTTTTTGCAAGACTTTGTTCATTTTTTGCGCCCAAGAGGCATGCCAGCGGTTGAATTCCAACGGATCGACGGCGCTGACGCCCCGTTCTAGCGCGACATAAACGCCATAAAGGCTTGTTTCGCTTCGTCCGATGAGAGCCGCTCCGCAAAGATTTCTGCCTCGCGAAGGCTCGCCGCGACAACTGGCTCGATATCGCCTTTCATGAGGCGCTTCGTTGCCCGAAGCGCTTGTTGTGGCATGGCGGCGAGCTTTTGTGCCGTCTCCAGCGCGTGCGCCTCCAACAGCTCAGGTGCGAGAACGGCGTTTACAAATCCCGCCTCCCGCGCCCGTTCAGCTGAAAATGGCTCCCCCATCGCCAACATCTCAAATGCGCGCTGATACCCCATTGCCTGGGGCGCGATCAGAGAGGAGGCGTTCTCGGCAACAAGTCCGAGATTGACAAAGGGAGTGATGAAGCGGCTCTCGGGCGTTGCGAACACCATATCGCAGTGGAACAGCAATGTTGTGCCGATTCCAACGGCCAGCCCATCAATCGCCGCGACAATGGGTTTGTTAATCCTAGGCTGTATCTTGAGGTAGCGCTCCACTCCGCTTCCAGACAGACTCCCGGATTGGGCGATCATCAAGAAATCACCAACATCATTGCCAGCAGTGAAGGCGCCCGGGTGCCCGAGTAGGAGGTGAACTGAGACTGTTTCGTCCGCCTCGCCGGTTTCAATCGCTTCTGCCAGATCGTGGTACATCTGGTTCGTGATCGCGTTTTTCTTCTCCGGCCGATTAAAGCGGATCATTTGCACCGCGTCGTGGCGGGTTAGCTCGATATGGCTCATGTCAGTGTCCTTTGGTGATCTTAGTCGCCAGGCCAGCCAGTAGCGGGATGGCGGCGGCCATCATCTTGGCCTTTTCGGGGTTAGAGGCATTGCCGTCATGGGCACGACGAACCACGCCTTGCAGGATCGCAATCAGACGGAAGAAGGAAAAGGCGAGGTAGAAAGGCCAGTTATCAATCCCATCCCAGCCGCGCCGCCGGCAATAGGCCGCCACATATTCTTCATCGCTTGGGAGCCCGATTGCTGAGCGATCAACGCCGCCGAGCCCTCGCATCGTCCCGGAGTTTGGCAACTGCCATTGCATGCATTGATAGGCGAGATCGGCAACCGGATGACCCAGGGTCGAGATCTCCCAATCCAGAACGCCGATGATCCGTGGTTCAGTCGGATGGAACATCAGATTGTCGATCCGCCAGTCGCCGTGAACCAGGCTTATCAAGCCATCATCCGGAGGCACCCGTGAGCCGATCCAGTCGATCAGGGCGTCCATCTCAGGCACAGGGTCGATCTCGCTCGCTCGGTACTGTTTCGACCAACGTGAGAACTGCCGCTCATAGTAGTTTCCGGGCGCGCCATAATCTGCAAGGCCTGTCGCTTCTAGATCGACGCCGTGCATGGCTGCCAGAACCGTGCTCATTTGATCATAGATTGCGCCACGTTCAGTATTAGACATTTCCGGAAGGGCCGGATCCCACAGAATCCGTCCTTCGAGGAAGCCCATCACATAGAAGTCGCGGCCGAGAGGGCCTTCCTCCTTCGCCAAATGCAACATCTGGGGCACAGGCACATCAGTTGAGCTGAGCGCTTTCATAACTCGGAACTCACGATCCACTTGATGAGCCGATTTCAAGAGCGCTCCGGTCGGTTGGCAGCGTAAAACATAACGACCCGAGCTCGCGGTTAGCTGAAAGGTCGGATTAGATTGGCCTGACGAGAATTTTTTGATGTCTTGCAGTGTCCCGAATCCCGAGATCTCTGCTGCCAAATAGTCAGCGAGAACGTCCACGGTAACATCGGGTTGCGGGGGCGGGGTCATGGCCAGGCTCCTTTGTGGCGGACTTTGCCTACTCTCCCACGCCCTGTCCAGAATGACGTAATGTTACCCTCGTGCGGTAAAAATCAGGTTCCGCTACGGCAAAAAGGGCGGTAGTCAGAGCGTATGTCGATGGAAACTCTTTCGGTAAAGATCTGGCGCGGTCGTGAGGACGGAGCGCTCAAGGAATATCAGATCCCGGCGCGGGAGAACCAGTCAGTTCTCGATGTGGTAACCGAAGTTCAGCGCCTTCACGAACCGGCCCTGGCTTATCGATTTGCCTGTCGGGTCGGGGTTTGCGGCTCCTGTGCGATGATGGTCAACGGCACACCGCGTTGGACCTGTCGGACCCATGTGAGGAAGGTCGCCGAGGCCGGTGAGCTGACGATTGAGCCGCTCAGAAATTTGCCCAAAATCAAAGACTTGGTCTGCGATATGACGGAGTTCTTCGAGAAGTGGACCAAAGCAGGCGGTAAGTTTGAGGGCACGCAGACCCGCAACGACCCAACGGCCAAGATCGACCCTGAGACGCCCAAGCGGAAAAAGGTCGATGCCGGGATCGAGTGCATTAACTGTGCGGTCTGCTATGCCGCCTGCGATGTCGTGAGCTGGGATCAGGAGTATCTGGGTCCCGCCGCATTGAACCGGGCCTGGACGCTCGTCAATGATGAGCGAGCCGCCAACGCCAAGAGCGTGAAGCGCGCGGCTCAAGGTGAGGGGGGGTGTGGCTCCTGCCACTCCCACGGTGCCTGTGTCGCTGCTTGTCCGGTGGGCCTTAATCCGACTCAGAGCATCGCAGGGCTGAAACAACGCTCCCTTTTTGAATTGCTGGGTGGTGGCTGATGGAGGCCAAGCTCTTTGCTTTGCAGCGCCTGACGGCGATGATCCTTCTGCCGTTGGTTCTGGTCCATCTGATAGGCATTCTCTACGCGGTGGAGGGTGGCCTCACGGCCGCTGAGATCTTGGGCCGCACCCGTTCAACGTGGCTCTGGCCAGCTTTCTATGCGGTTTTTGTGGTTGCGGCCGCGATCCACGGAGCCATTGGGTTTCGCAACATTTTGGTTGAATGGGGTCGGCTTGGCCGTCGTCGCGCCAATCCAATCGCAGCGATCTTCGCGCTTCTGCTTCTGGTCCTCGGGCTGCGCGCGGTGGTGGCGATCGCATGAAGCGTCAGATCGGATATTGGGCTGCTATTGGCCACCGGCTTTCAGGCCTTGCCCTGGTGGTGTTCCTGCCGGTGCACTTCCTCGTCTTGGGTTTGGCGCTGGAAGGGGCGAAGAGCTTCGATACCTTCCTGGCTTACGCTGACCTGCCGCTTGTGAAGTTCGCTGAGTGGGGTCTCGTCGTTCTCCTGACCCTGCACCTCCTCTTTGGCTTGCGGGTCTTGATCCTCGAGTTCCTTCCCTGGGGCGGACTTCGACATAAATGGATCTGGGGTGGTGCTGCCGCCTCGCTCGCTGTCGGCGGCGTTTTCCTCGTGGGAGCTTTCTGATGCAGATCGAGCGGCAGGCGACGGATATTCTGATCCTCGGCGCGGGTGGTGCAGGCCTCTTCGCGGCTTTGCATGCGAAGCAGGCCAACCCGGATCTCGAAGTCACACTGGCGGTCAAAGGCCTCACGGGTAAATGCGGCTGCACCCGAATGGTGCAGGGAGGCTACAACGTCGCGCTGAACCCAGGCGACTCGATCGAGCGGCATTTCATGGACACGATCGCCGGGGGCAAGTGGCTGCCCCGGCAGGATCTCGCCTGGCGCCTGGTCAATGGCGCAGTTGAGACAATACAAGAGCTTGAGAACGAAGTCGGTTGTTTTTTCGACAGAAATCGGGATGGCAGTCTGCACCAGAAGGCCTTCGCCGGGCAGAGTTTTGACCGCACGGCGCATAAGGGTGATCTCACGGGCATCGAGATCATCAACCGCCTTATGGAGCAGGTTCTGGCCCGGGACGTGCACCGGTTGGAGGAGCATCGGGCGATCGAGCTGATCCCTGCCGCCGATGGTTCCGGCATCGCCGGTGTCCTGATGATCGACATGCGTACCGGTGGCTATCGGCTGGTCCGCGCGAAGGCGGTTCTCATGGCCAGGGGCGCCGGGCCGACCATGTATCTCTACCACACGCCCTCGGGCGATAAGGCCTGCGACGGGCTGGCCATGGCGCTCCGGCGGGGGCTGCCGCTCCGCGATATGGAGATGGTGCAGTTCCACCCAACAGGGCTGCTTGGAGGCCCAGGCACGCGGATGACCGGTACAGTGCTGGAGGAAGGACTGCGTGGGGCTGGGGGTCACCTGCTCAACGGCGCCAAGGAACGCTTCATGACCGCTTATGATCCGGCCGGCGAGCGCGCCACCCGCGATGTCGTCAGCCGCGGCATCTATGCCGAGATGCGGGCGGGTCGGACCACCCCAATGGGCGGGGTCTATATCGACATGCGCCATGTGGAGAACACCGCTGACCGCTTCCCCGGCATGGTCAAACGCTGCGCCGATTGCGGCTTCGACCTTGCGGACGGGATCGTCGAGGTCGTCCCCACGGCCCACTACATGATGGGCGGCGTGGAGATGGAGGCGGATACCTCCTCCGAGATCCCCGGCCTTTTCGTCGCCGGGGAGGATGCGGGCGGCGTCCATGGCGCGAACCGTCTGGGCGGGAATGGCGTTGCTAACTCGACCGTCTTCGGCGGTATTGCGGGGACCGAGATGGCGGGCTTCGTTGCTTCGAAGAGGCTGGTACCAGTAGACGAAACCGTTCTGGATCAGGGCGTTGCGCGGGCCGAACGCCCCTTTTCCCTCAAGCCAGGCGACCTGATGAGCTTGCGCGAGCGGCTCAACCAGCTGATGTGGGATGATGTCGGCATCATGCGCGATGCGGCGGGGCTGGCGCGCGGCGCGGCCGGGCTGGCCGATCTGCGGGCTGAGTTGGCGGAGACGGGTCTTGCGGATGGCGACCGGGCGTTCAATCTCACCTGGCATGACTGGATGAATATCGAGAGCCTGATCGACATCTCCGAGGTGATCGTCCGCGCCGCCGAGCTGCGCGAAGACAGCCGGGGGGCCCATTTCCGCGAGGATTTCCCTCAGACGGGGGAACTGGAGGCCACCGCCTTTACCCGCATCCGGCAGGCGGGCGCCGATCTGACCGCAGAGGCCGTTCCCGTCACCTTCGACATCGTCAAACCCGGGGAGAGCCTGATCGACGGTGCAATTGGCGCCCCCACGGCGGCGGAATGATGGACCCTTGCCGAAACGCCGGAGACACGTAGCTAAAGAGTAGCGATCCGAGAAACGAAGAGACCAAACATGCTTGTTGTCCTGTCACCAGCCAAGAAACTCGATGAGACCCGCGGTACCGAGCGGCCTCTGACGACGCCGATTTTCCCAGCAGAAACAGGGGTTTTGGCGAAAAAGGCGAAGACGTTATCTAAGCCTGCGTTGCAGAAGCTGATGGATATCTCAGAGCCGCTGGCGAAGCTCAACCAGGACCGGTTTCGCAATTTCGAGGACCTGTCCGAGGGGCCCGCAGCGCTGATGTTCGACGGGGATACCTACACCGGGCTCGACGCCAAGACGCTGACCGAGGACGGGCTGACCTATGCGCAGAGCCATCTGCGGATCCTGTCGGGGCTCTACGGTCTGCTGCGCCCTCTCGATGCCATGAAACCCTACCGGCTCGAGATGGGGAGCAAGCTGGCCACCCGGCGGGGCAAGGATCTCTATGCCTTCTGGGCTGACCGGATTGCGAAGGCATTGAATGCTGAGGCCGAGGCGACGGGCTCTGGCTGGCTATTGAACTGCGCGAGCCAGGAATACTTCGGCGCGGTTGATCCAAAGGCTTTGAGGTTGCGTGTGATCACGCCACAATTCATGGAATTGAAGGGTGGTAGACCCAAGATCGTCAGTTTTTTCGCCAAACGCGCGCGTGGTGCGATGGCGCGATTTGTGACTGAGAACCGTCTAACCGATCCCGATGAAGTGATGAATTTCGATCTTGGTGGGTATCGGTTCGATCCTGAGCTCTCAAAACCTGATGCGCCGGTCTTTCTTCGCGAAACAACTGTTTGATCCAGCCAATCACGCCTGCGCCGCGCGCGGCGCGATTTCCAGTCCGCCATAGGTCCGCAAAATGTGTTCTATGCCTTGGCGTTTCAGCGGTTTGGTCAGATAGTCGTCCAGGCCCGCAGCGAGGATTGCATCCTTGTCGCCTGCCATTGCGTGGGCAGTGCAAGCGATGATTGGGGTGCGTTTGTCGCTTCCCGCTTGAAGCTCGCGAATTTTTTGGGTCGCTTCTTTGCCATCCATCTTTGGCATCGAAATATCCATGAAGACCAGATCAGGTTGAAATTCCTGAAAAAGTTCAACCGCCTCAATCCCGTTGTTGGCGAATTTCAAGTCGATATCCATGCCTTTGGTCATTTTACGGAAGACCAGCTGGTTTGTGGTATTGTCCTCCGCAGTCATCACCCG
>JBCDAQ010000052.1:0-22253 GCA_039185285.1 Pseudomonadota bacterium | reverse complement strand
GAACCAGAGCGTCAGCAGGGGCGCCAGTGCAAATACCGGGATTGCCTGAGAGACCACCATTACCGGTTGTCCCTGACGCCGCAGCCAGGGCGAGGCGATGAAGCCCAGCGCCGTCGCCATCCCCAGCCCGACGCCAAAGACGATGCCCAGCAGGATCTCACCAAACGTCGTCAGGCTGTGCTCAAAGAGCAGCGCCCGGCTGAGCCAGAGCGTCTCGGCCACCCGCTCCGGCGCGGGCAGGATGAAGTTGGGCAAGGGCGCGCCGCCAAAGGGCACCCGGATCCAGATCGCGAGATACCAAAGCGCGAGGATGCCCGCGAAGGGCACGAGCACCTGCCCCACCCGGCTCATGCCGCGCGCACCTGGGTAAACAAAGCCGCCTGCGCCGACAGCGCCTCCGCCCCCGCCGGGTCGCGGATCGGCGCGCCTTCGGGCCGCATGGAGTGCAGGATCTGCCCCTGCCCCATCACATTCACCTGGTGGCCCAGTCGCGCGGCCTCGGCCGGGTCATGGGTCACCAACAGCACCGTGCGCCCCACCAGCAACTCGAACGCAAGCTCCTGACACGTCGCCCGTGTGCCCGCGTCCAAGGCACTGAAAGGCTCATCCAGCAGAGCAACGGGCCGGTCTTCCATCAATGTCCGGGCAAGTGCCGCACGCTGGCGCATCCCTCCGGACAACTCTGCCGGGCGCTTGTGTGCATGTTCTGAGAGGCCAACCCGCTCGATCAGCGCCTCGGCTCGCGCCAGATCCGGTGTCTCGCCGCGCAACCGGGCGCCAAGGGTCACATTCGCTGTCACATCCAGCCAGGGCGCCAGCATATCCGCCTGAGCCATATAGGCCGCCTGGCCCTCGGCGCTCTCCATGGCGCCGGTGAAACGCCCGCCGGTCTCCAGCCCCGCGATCAGGCGCAGGATGGTCGACTTCCCACAGCCCGACGGGCCGAGCAGACAGGTCCACTCACCCTTGGCCAATTCCAACTCGATTCCGGTGAACAGGACCTGCCCGCCCACCTCGAATGCGCCGGAAAGCCCGGGGCTCATCACCCGGCCGCTCCATCAAGGCCCATCTGCCAGAAATCAACCTCCAGCCGCGTCGCCGTCCGGAACCGATGGCAAAGCGCCTCCCAACGCGGCAGAGACATGGGATCTGAGCCCAACCGATCGGCCACAGCCTGCTCGATCATGCCGCCCACCGTGGTGCAAACGTCCTGGTACTCCTCGCCCGCATAAGTCGCGATCCACTCCGCATAGGGCCCATCTGGTACCGCCTCCGCCACCAACCGCGTTCCGATCTCGCCATAGCCAAAGACACAAGGGGCTAATGCCGCCATCAGGTCGAGGAAATCGCCCGAAAGGCCCGCATCCATCACATAGCGCGTGTAGGCGAGGTTCGGCTGAGCTTCTGTCGCGTTGAAGAGATCATCCTCCGTGATCCCTTCGCGGGCACAGATCTCCACATGCAGCTTCATCTCATGGTTCACCAGTCCATCCACTGTGCCCGCACAGGTCATCATCTCCTGGCGAGAGGCGGATTTCACAACACCCAGCGCCCAGGCCCGGCTGAAATGGATCAGAAAGACGTAATCCTGGACCAGGTAGTGAAGGAACGACGCCTTAGGCAGGGTCCCGCCTTTGAGCCCCTCGACAAAAGCATGGCGGGTATAGGCCTCCCATTCAGGCCGCGCTGCCGCTCGCCAGGCACCAAAGATCGGCGATCCGAAATCGGTCATTGGGTGACATCCACGGCCAGTTTCGACACTGGGTTGATCGAGGGCACCAGCCCCGTCTCCTTCAAAAACGCCTCGAACCGGACATAGCGCCCGTGATCCAGCGCCGCGGGGCGGAGCGCAAACCGGGGCAGCGTGTCGTACCAGGCATTCTGGTTCAGCTCGTCCTGCAGCTCGGCGGAGGTGCCAGAGAAGATCTCCCAGCTGTCTTCCGGATGGTTCACGATGTATTGGGTGGCCAGTTCAGTCGCCTCCAGGAACCGCCGGATCATATCCGCATTCATGGTCTCCGGGTTGGCAACATAAATCAGCTCATCATAGGCAGGCAGCCCCTCTTCCTCGACATAGAAGCATTTGCCCGGCACGCCTTCGATCTCCATCTGGTTGAGCTCGAAATTCCGATAGGCGCCGATCACCGCATCCACCTGGCCTGACATCAGCGAGGGAGAGAGAGACCAGTTCACATTGACCAGCTCAATCTCATCGACCGAGACGCCATATTTGCCCAGAACAGCGCCCAGCACCGCTTCCTCGACACCCGCGACGGAGAACCCGATCTTCTTACCTTTGAGGTCAGCAGGGGTGTCGATCGGCCCATCCGCCAAAACCAGCAAACAGTTCAGCGGCGTCGCCACCAAGGTTCCCACCCGCATCAGAGGCAGGCCCTCATGGACCTGCAAATGCAGCTGCGGCTGGTAGGAAACCGCCATATCAGCCGCCCCAGCGGCCACCAGTTTCGGCGGGTCGGCCGGGTCGGCAGGCGGCACTACTTCAACCTCGAGCCCCTGATCAGCAAAGTACCCCTTCTCTTCGGCAATGATGATCGGCCCGTGATCGGGGTTGATGAACCAATCTAGGATCAGGGTCATCTTGTCAGCCGCAAAGGCCGGCGTGGCGACAAGCGCCAAGAGGACGGTGAGTATACGAATCATAGGCTCCTCCTTCGGGGTTGGAGGGCCGCGTCCGCCGGTGTGGGGATGCTGGTGACTCCCTCCGCCGGTTCTAACCGGATCAGGTTCTAAGGGTGCGTCTCAGCCACACGGGCGCCCCTGTCGAGATCCGATCTAACACCGCTGGCGAGCCTTGTCATGAAAAACTTCACGCCCCGCTTTGCGACGCCCAGTCCGCTGCCCGCGGAGGGTGGGTGGGGGCGGGTGGCGGGCTGGGCGTGGCAAAGCGGGAATGCAGAGACTGTCAAAAATGCTTAGGCTTGTCACATGCTCCGTTTCTTCTTGCACGGCCTCGCGATCTTGCTCCTCACCCTTCTGACACAGCTCGGCGGGATCGCTTGGTTGATCGCACTGGCCACGCGGCGCCGGGTTCTCACGTTCTTATTCGTCTATGTCGCCCTGTGGGGATCGGCGCTTGTCGTTGCACCCCTTTTTGGTCGGGTCCCGCTCCCTTGCTGGCCAACCGGGGAGCTTCAATTCGCCACCCCGCTCTATTGCGCCCTGAACCGCCATTATGTGAGGCCTGAGATGCGCGATGTGCTGCTCGATCTGGGACGAGAGATGGAGCGCCGCTATCCCGGCACCATCACTCTGGTACTCGACGCCAACTTCCCCTTTATCGACGGCTTTCCGCTTTTGCCGCACCTCTCTCATCAAGACGGGCGGTCGGCGGATCTCGCCTTCTTCTACCGACGCGGCGGCGCCTACCTGCCGGGCAGCACGCGGTCCCCAATCGGGTATTTCGCCTTCGAGGACGGCCCAAGCGATTGCCCAGAAGAGGGCACCATGCTGCGCTGGAACTTGCGCTGGCTCCAACCCCTCTGGCCCGACATGGAGATCGAGCCAGAGCGCACCCGACTAGCCCTGAACCTACTGGCCCGCGACGCTCGGGTCCGGAAGATTTTGCTCGAGCCGCATTTGAAACGACAACTGGGCCTCGCCAGCAGCAAAATCCGCTTCCAAGGCTGCCATGCGGCCCGCCACGATGATCACCTGCACATCCAGCTTTGACGTCCGACCTCGGCGCTTTTCCGCAAAAGTCCGGTTGCGTCGATAAAAGATCCCCTGAGATCCGAGGCAAAGATCCTGCAAAAATCCCCTGAGATCTGGGCATTAACGGATCTTTCACCCGGTCTCCAACGCCTCGGTCAGGACAGCCTCAACCGCGCCCATGTCCGCATCACGGGTCAGGAACGCCTCACCAATTCCACGGGCGAGGATGAAGGCCAGCTGCCCCTGCTTTACCTTCTTGTCCTGGCCCATCAGGGTGATCAGCCCGGTTGCATCCGGCAGCTCTCCCGGGATGTCCGAGAGGCTTCGTTTCATCCCCATCTCCGCCAGGTGAGCCTGCACCCGGCTCGGCGCCTCCTGCGCACAAAGCCCCATCCGGGCGGAGACGTCAAAGGCCAGACCACAGCCGATCGCAACTCCCTCCCCATGGAGCAGACGGCCAGAGTATCCGGTCGCGGCCTCCAAAGCATGACCAAAGGTATGGCCAAGGTTCAACAGCGCGCGGTCGCCGCGTTCTTTCTCATCACGGGCCACGATATCCGCCTTCATCTGGCAGGAGTGGCGCACCGCCTCAATCCGCGCCTCGACGTCCCCGTCGCGCAATCTCGGTGCGTTTTTCTCCAACCACTCGAAGAAGTTAGCATCCCCCAACAGGCCGTACTTCATCACCTCGCCATAGCCCGCGAGGAACTCCCGCCCCGTCAACGTCTCCAGTACCGAGATATCCGCCAGCACGAGTTTCGGTTGATGAAACGCACCGATCAGGTTCTTCCCGAGGGGCGCATTCACGCCCGTCTTGCCGCCCACCGCGCTGTCGACCTGGGCCAGAAGCGTCGTGGGGATCTGGATGAAGTCGACACCCCTGCGCAGGACCGCCGCCGCAAATCCGGCGAGATCGCCGATAACACCCCCGCCGAAGGCAATGATCAGATCATCTCGCTCGACCTTCAACTCCAGCAGGCGCTCCACCAAAAAGGTGAGTTTTGACATAGACTTAGTCGCTTCCCCGGCGGGCAGAACAATCGCTTCTGATTGAATGCCTTCCGCTAAAAGCCCCGACCGCAACGCAGCTAAATGCAAGCCCGCCACGGTCTCATCGGTCACAATCACCGTGAAAGGTCGCGGCAGAAACGGCGCAACGTGGCGTCCAGCGCCAGCCAGCAGCCCCGGGCCGATGCAAATCTCGTATGCACGCTCGCCCAACCCCACTTTCACTGCAGTTGCCATTAGTCCTCCACCGCGCCCTTAGCCCGCAATCCATCGATGATCCGGGCCGCCATCTCCTCGTGCGTCTGCTCGTGAAAGCTCTCCACATGCACATCAGCAAGCGCGTAGATCGGGTAGCGTTTCTCGATCAGCTCCGCCAGAATTTCCGTTGGGTTTCCTTGGTTTAAGAGCGGTCGATGCGTTCGACCGGAAGTTCGAGAAACCAGAACCGAAAGATCTGCCTTCAACCAAACAGAAATTGCACGCTCGGCGATTGCGGTCCGGGTGTCCTCTTGCATAAACGCGCCGCCCCCAGTTGCGAGCACGCCATTCTCTTCATCTAAAAGCCGCGCGATTACCGCGCGTTCAAGTCGGCGAAACTCAGATTCTCCGAATTCATCAAATATATCAGGGATTTCCCGACCCGCTGCCGCGACAATCTCGTGGTCGGAGTCTTGGAAGCTAACCCCCAACATTTCCGCCAAACGAAGCCCGACCGAGCTCTTGCCTGCGCCCATCAAGCCGATCAAGACAACCGGCTTCAGCAGCGTGAGCCGATGACCAGGCTTCGGTGCGGCGTCCGTCATTTCCTCGTCTCTCTCCTCCGAGCGGATTGCACGGCGCCGCGCGACAGGTTAGCGTGTTCTCTGAGGCAGGCACGGCGCTCACCCGGCTATAGACCAGGGATGCGGCAGGTGCAAAGACAGACATGATCCGGGCGGGAGAGGACCCTCGTGCGCACAGTTTTCTTTCTCATCAAGGCTCTGTTCGTTCTGGCCCTATTCGGAGGTATCGGATTGCTCGGCTATGCGCTGATTTTCGACCTGCCCGCGCCAGAGCGTGAGGTGGTCATAGAGCTGCCCGCGCCCAGTGGGCAATGACACGGCCCCCTGATCGGCATTGGATCCGATCCTTTCTTGAGGCTTTGCTTGCAGAGCGGGGAGCCTCGCAGAACACAATCGACGCGTACGAGAGAGACCTGAGCAGCTTTGCCACGTGGTTGGGAGGTCACAGTCTAGCAAGCGTCGATCGTGAGATGATTGAGAGCTATCTAGGTCACCTAGAGGCCGAAGGTCTGGCTGCCAGCACACGCGCGCGACGGCTCTCCGCCATCCGGCAGTTCTTTCAATTCTGCTACTCCGACCGTCTGCGAGATGACAATCCGGCCGCACGACTTCGAGGGCCGGGCAAAGACCGCAAGCTGCCCGGGACCGTAAGCGAGGAAGAGGTAACACGCCTTTTGGACACAGCTCGGGATGGAAATGACCTGAGGATGCAATGCCTTATGGAGCTCCTCTATGCCACCGGTCTTCGCGTGAGCGAGTTGGTAACGCTCCCGGCCAATGCGGTTCGGGGCGACCCTCGAATGATCCTCGTGCGCGGCAAAGGCGGGCGAGAGAGGATGGTACCGCTGTCGGACACAGCACGCGTGGTCACAGCGCGTTGGCTCGCAGAACGAGACGTCCGTGACGAGGACGCCGTAGACGCCGGAATTCGCTCTTCTCCGTGGCTTTTCCCGTCGCGTGGGAAGAGCGGGCACCTAACGAGGGTCGGCTTCTGGATGGCACTGAAAACCCTCGCTGTCCGCGCAGGCGTCGATCCGGAAGGATTGTCGCCCCATACGCTGCGCCATGCATTCGCGACGCATCTGTTGGCTCATGGAGCGGACCTAAGGGTGATACAGCAACTGCTTGGGCATGCCGATATTTCGACGACCGAGATCTATACTCATGTCCTCGATGATCGAATGAAAGCTCTGGTTCTGGAAAAACACCCGCTGGCCGATTAAAAGACTGCAGTCGCATAGCGGGCGACAAGGGCATCCTTTGGCGCCGCATCGTTGTTAAGGCCGTCGAATGCTGGGTTATTTTTTGCCGTTCACCCGATACCCTTACAAAGGGACGCCGGGCAATTGTCCCGTTTGCGGTTCTGACAAACACGAGAAGATTAGTGGATGGGATCGCAAGCTGAAGCGGCTTGAAACGCATATCTGCTCGGATTGCGGCTTGTTCTTCCATCATCCCATGCCGACCGATGACGAGTTAGCGACCTACTACGCTTCGGTCTATCGAGCGGAGTATCAGTTTCTCCGCCGCCGCCCATCAGCTAGCCATCAGCGCCGCAAAGCCGAGGAGGCGGAGGAACGTGTTGCCCGAGTCGGCCAGTTTGCCGACCTGGCGAAGCCGCTCAGGGTCCTCGATGTCGGGTGCGGTTCGGGCGAAGTCGTCCGCGCCTTCGCATCGCGGGGCCACGAATCCCACGGGATCGAACCAGGAAGCGATTTTGCAGATCATGCAGCAGCTGGCCTACCTGCGAATGCACAAATCCACGGCGGCAGCTTAGAAGCCGATCTGTTCCCCGAGGGCCATTTCGACGTGATTGTATGTATGCATGTGATCGAACACTTGAACCGCCCGACCGAGGCTCTCAGCTATATGCGTCGTTGGTTGGCGCCCGGTGGGCTCATGATGCTCGAAGTGCCCGACATGTACGGTTACAAGACAAAAGGTTTCGATCGTTTCCACTTTGCTCATACACTTGGCTTCACGCGGGAGAACTTTCTGTTGTTGCTTAAGAAATGCGACCTGGCTTCGGTCAATCGTCCAGCCTCGACCTTTGTGATGGCTGTTGCTGCTGATGACCCGAGAGCACAGAATCCGCCCTGTGATCTCGTTGGAAAGGCACGGAAAATGCGCGAAGCCTACGATTCAGGGTCTCCCCTGCTTGCACATCTTAAACGTCACTTGGGTCGGCTTGGGCGAATTCTGAGCCACGAGATGGGGCACAAGGGGTGATCGGACGACCACTATTGGCGTGAGAAACTTGCTCTAGCCACCGCGCACTCCCATAACATGACGACACTCTTGAAAACTCTGAGGAACCTCTGATGGACCCGTCCTTTTGGTGGACATGCTTGATTATCCTGGGCCTTCTTGGCATGTCGGCTTTCTTTTCTGGCAGCGAAACCGCGCTGACAGCGATCAATCGCGCGAGCATGCATTCCTTAGCGGGCAAAGGCAGCCGAGGCGCTAAGACCGCGCTGAAGCTGACGGATAATTACGAGCGCCTGATCGGCTCAATCCTTCTTGGAAACAACCTCGTCAACATTCTGGCGGCCTCGCTTGCAACCTCGATCTTCACAGTGGCTTTTGGGGAGGCTGGCGTCGCATGGGCGACCCTTGTGATGACAATCTTGGTCCTGGTTTTTGCTGAAGTCGCCCCAAAGACCTACGCAATCACCAATCCTGAGAAAGCCGCCGTTCGCGTTGCGGGTCCGATCAGCAGGCTTGTGAGCGTCTTGGCACCCGTGGTCGACGCAGTGCGTTGGTTCGTTCGAATGGCCTTCAATTTGTTTGGTGTGGAGACAGATCCGTCAGCGCATTTCCTGGCACCCGACGAGCAAATTCGCGGTACGATCGATCTTCACCACTCAGAAGGCGGCGTTGATAAAATCGATCGCGACCGATTGCTCGCGGCACTCGACCTTAAAGATCGCGAAGTCGCCGAGGTGATGCGCCATCGCCGAGATATTGCCGCCATCTGTATCGAGAACCCGCCAGAAGAGATTGTCAGTCAGTGTCTGTCCTCGCAATTCACGCGTCTGCCGCTGTGGCGCGGTGAGCAGGAAAACATCGTCGGCGTGCTTCACGCAAAAGACCTTCTGCGTGCGGTGGATCGCCAGTTGCGTGATGCCTCGGACATTGCTGATGCTATGTCACGTCTCGACATCGCAGCTGTTGCGATGAAGCCTTGGTTTGTCCCAGACACCCGACCGCTGGACGATCAACTTCGCGCGTTCCTAAAGCGCCGTCAGCACTTTGCCCTGGTGGTCGATGAGTATGGGACTTTGCAGGGCCTGATCACGCTCGAGGACATCCTCGAAGAGATCGTCGGTGACATCGCCGATGAGCATGATTTGGAATCAGAAGGCATCATACGCGAGACGGATGGTTCGTTGGTTATTCCGGGCTCAATGACGATCCGAGACCTGAACCGAGCCTGCGATTGGCACCTGCCTGATGACGAAGCAAACACCATCGCAGGTTTGATGATCCACGAGGCACAAACCATCCCGACCGAAGGCCAAATCTTCGCGTTCCACGGGCTGCGTTTCGAAGTGATTGAACGCACACGCCACCAAATCACGAAGATCAGGCTGAAGGAACTCGTGCCATCCCCTTAGCCGGGTAGCTTTTGAGCTAGGAAAAGTGCGCCTTGTAGACTTCGCGCGCAATGTCCGCGCGCTTCAATCCTTTTGCAGCCAATTGAGCATCAGTCATCTCTTCTAGGCGGCGGTAGTCTTCAGTTGCGGCGAAAGCATTAGGAAGGGCTGCAAACGCCCCAATGATCTCGCGCACAATCGAGAACAATCCAGCAGAGCGTGTTTCGGTGGCAAATGACATGTAGGGCCTCCAGTTCTCTCGTTGCGATGAGAGTGACCTGGTATACCAGATGCCATATTGCAACGCACAAAATCAGAAACCCGCCATGCGCAAAGCGCAAAACACGCGTTAAGGCATTGGAATATCTGCTGTAAACTTTGGAACGTGATAGCCCTTCTGCACCGCCTCTCGTTCCGCAATCCGCACGTACCATCTCTTCAGGTGGGCAAACTCGCCCAAATCAATCTCTTGCCATTCGAAGCGACTAATCCAGGGCCAACACGCCATATCGGCAATCGAGTAGGAACCGGTGATGAAATCACGGCCTTCAAGTCTGTTGTCTAGAACGCCGTACAGCCGTTTGGTCTCACCCTGATAACGCTTCTCGGCGTATTCCGACGTTCCTTTGTTGAACTTGACGAAGTGGTGGGTTTGTCCCGCCATTGGTCCGAGCCCGCCCATCTGCCACATCAGCCATTCGATAGCTTTGAGGCGGTCCGCTCCTTCGCCAAGGAACTTCCCGTGCTTTTCAGCGAGATAGAGCATAATGGCGCCGGTCTCCATCATCTTCACTCCGGTCTCATGATCCTCAATCGCTGGGATCTTATTGTTCGGCGAGATTTCGAGGAAATGCGGCTGGAACTGCTCATCTTGCCCAATGTTGATGGAATGAACCGTGTAAGGGACGCCAAGCTCCTCGAGCAAAATCGATACCTTGCGTCCGTTAGGGGTGGTCCAGGTATAGAGGTCAATCATGGTCTTCTCCTAAGTCGTCAAACCCGCCGCGCGCGGGTGGGTGGGCAATCGCAAAGATGGTCAATCGCGCGGTCTTTCCGGGGAGCGCGCGGCGGGTTCACACATGTTGCCCGCCATTGATCTCGATTTCGGTGCCAGTGACATAGCTTGATTCTGGACCGCATAGATAGAAGATCACATCAGCCACTTCGTTTGGCTGACCCAAACGGCGCATTGGCAAACCTTCGGCGAGCTTGTCAGTGCCTGGGCTCAAAATCGCAGTTTCGATCTCACCCGGCGCGATCGCGTTCACACGGACGCCGATCGGTCCAAAGTCATGTGCCATTTCGCGGGTGAGCGCGGCCAGAGCCGCTTTCGACGTCGCGTAGGCCGCGCCAGCAAAGGGATGCACCCGGCTTCCCGCAATCGACGTGACATTTACGACCGCGCCGCCTGCGGCTGACAATTCTTCCGCAAGACCACGCGCCAGAACAACCGAAGAGAAAAAGTTGACGTGAAACACATGCCCCCAGGAGCGCAAGTCGGTCGTCAGTGTGTTCAACCTCTGCCCTTCCGGGCCTTTGGGAGATATCCCCGCATTGTTGACCAAAGCATCAAGACGCCCGTTGATCCGCGATCGAATGTCGTCGACGGCGGCAATCGTGCTCTGTGGATCGGCAAGATCAACCTGTACATGGTCCTCGCGTCCACCTGGCCAGGGACAATTCTCTGGGAAAGGTTGGCGAGAACACGTGATCACCCGCCATCCTTCAGCCGCGAACTTTTTGACCGTTGCATGACCAATACCTCGGCTCGCGCCAGTCAGGAGCAGGGTTTTACCCGTCGCATTCTCAGTCATGGACTCACTCGGTTGCCAAAAAACTCCGGACCGCCTCGCGGGCAGGATGTTTCTTGAGGTTCATCGTATGACCTCCCGAGCGATAAACAAGCGTTTCTACATTAGGTTCCCCACCCCAGGCCGATAAGGTTTCAAGATGATCGATTCGCGGGTCATCCTCTGTCAAAATCAGTAGGGTTTTAGGGTCTTCTGACCTCTCAATCGGAATCTCGCGATAACGCGCCACGTCCTCGGCCGAGACGAAGAAACTGATATCGCGTCGCTGGCTCGGAACAACCAATGCTATGTATTTGCGCAAGAAGATCGCCGGATTGGAGACCGGGTTCAATAGAACGATTTTGTCCGCCTCAACCTGATGACCGAACCAATTCGCCCAGTAGCCGCCAAGCGAGGTGCCCACAACTGCAACCTCGCGCCCCTTCAAATAGTCGGTGCGAAGCTGGCCAAGAAGTTTCTTTGTACCCTCGATATCGAAATACTCATAGTTCACCCCAATCACGGAATGGGTCTCTGACATCATCTCTCTAATGCGCTTAAAGGTGCCGTTCGGCAAAGCAGACCGAAAGCCATGAAAGACGACAATCACCTGGTCTTTCATCGAAACGCCTGCATCAAGGTCCGGAGTGAAAATGGCAGGAGGGAAGTAAACCTGCGAACCATATTGCGGATTGAGATTGATCTTTGTCTCAGCGCTGGCCAGTCCGACCGCAAAGATCAGAAAAATAGACGCAGCACGGACAAAGAAAGGGATCATGAAAGCGCTTTCGCCAGCACTCGGTCAGCGATGGGTTTAACGTATCGAGAGCACACAATCGAGATGCTCAAAGTCAAAACAAGCGCGCCCGCCATCATCAGATAGGGATCTGGAGACCACCAATGCGGTTGATAGTCTGGGATCATGCTTTGCACCACGTAGATCATGCTGAAATGAAACATATAGATCGGCAGGTTATGGCGCGCCACGCGCTTGGTCCAGTTCCGGGTTTTCTCTGAAGGCGTCCAGTAGATCAGATACTTCGATGCGACGACGATCAAAAATAAGCCCGGTACCAGCATCCACTGCCAAGCAAAGCGTTTTGCCATACCAAGATGCTGCCTGAACTCAAAAGAAGCCCAGGTCTTCGACTCATCATAAACCCATGAACCAAGCCCGCTTCGCTCAATGTAGACCACAACAATCAGCCCAATGGCGCCGTAGAGAGGTGCCCAGGATCGAACAAATCGTGGCCACCGTGCTGCCTCGTCCGCCCTGCCAGAACATTCCAGAACCCAAGCCGCATGGCACTGTTTGTGAATCTCAAAAGCAACAACTCCGGCAAACCACAGCGGCGACAGAAGGAGGATCGTCGGTCCAGCGATCAATGCAATCACTGCAACCACAGCAAAGCGGGTAAACCCACTAAGTAGATAGATCGCCGAGGTCGCGGCCATGTAAGCCATAATGTACTCGACGGTCCAATAGGACTGGTTTGCAAAAAGCCCCTGGCTGAGCGGATCCACCCTCCAGTAAGCACCGCTAAAGGTAAGCGCCTGGAATGTCTCGACCAGGAAACGGTGGACCGAGATCTCAGAGTCAAATTTCGAGTTCTCCAGAATCGGAGAGCCCGCTTGCACCAACCAGAGATCGGCGAGAAAGAGAATGACAATTCCAGGCAGAACTACGTGGTAGAGGCCGAAATAGCGCTTCAAGACAGCCGTCTTAAACTGCCCTCCCGCAGAGACGGCGCGCGCGAGAAAATAGCCACTGAGCATCAAGAAAACCGGGATTGTCGCCCGCCCGATCAGCGCAATATCGACATCGAACAGCACATCCGGCTTTGTCGCGTGGCCAAGGAAAACCGCGAGCGTCGCGAGTATGCGCACGCAGTTTAAGACAACCGACTGTCCCGGTGGGATCTGGTATGCAGCGCTCATACCTGCCTCTCTGGTTCGCCTTTGTTTTACCAGAGAGTCAGTTCACGGCGTGTTCACGTTTCTTCCCTCAAGGGTTGAGACGTTGCACGGTCCATGCGGTTGTATCCGGCCTAAGACGGGTCCACCGGAACCGATCATGCAACCGAAAATCGCCGTTTGCCCAAAACTCCATTTCAACCGGCCGGATCCGGTAGCCGCCCCAATTGGCAGGGCGAGGAGGTTTCTTGGGATGCCTCGCTGCAAGCTTGGCCACCTCAGCCAGTAACGTCCGGCGGTTCGCAAGCGGACGCGATTGGCGCGACGCAATGGCTCCAATGCGGCTCTGATATGCGCGGCTGTTGTAGTAAGCATCTGCTTGCTTCGCGTTGACCTTCTCGACCGGACCACGAATACGGATCTGTCTTCCAAGAGTTTTCCAATGCAGCACAATTGCCGCTTTTGGATTGGCTTCGAGCTCCTGCCCCTTGGCGCTCTCGAAGTTGGAATAGAAAACGAACCCTCCCTTTGTTTGAGAAGCTTCGATCTCCTTCAGTAAGACCATACGAACATTCGGCAAACCTTGACTGTCTGAGGTCGCAAGCGCGATCGCGTTGGGATCATTTGGCTCGGTCTTCTCGGCTTCGTCCAACCACGCCTGGGCAAGCGCAAACGGATCTTCAGTCGCAAAGATACCTGTCAGTTTTCCACCAGTTTTCAGGTCAACCATCGTCTTTCACCTCATCGAGCCCTTTGCAGGGTCAAAAGAGACCTACGCGCTATGATGCTTGATGCAACCGTGAATTTTGCTAAAAGCGCGGAAACAACAAGCATCGGCAGGAAAAGGAGACCGGCCATGGGTTTGATGGCAGGCAAACGCGGGCTGATCATGGGCGTGGCTAATGACAAGTCCATCGCCTGGGGGATCGCGAAAGCCTGTCATGAGCAAGGTGCTGAGTTGGCCTTCACATATCAGGGCGACGCGCTTAAGAAACGTGTGATCCCGTTGGCCGAAAGCATTGGCTCCGATCTCGTGATGCCTTGTGATGTCACCGACGAGCCTTCGGTAGACGCTGTTTTCAGCGAGCTAGAGGCAAAGTGGGGTAAGCTGGACTTCCTTCTCCATGCAATCGCCTATGCCGATAAGTCGGAGTTGACCGGCCGCTACGTTGATACCTCAGCCGCGAACTTTGAGAAATCGCTGATGATCTCCTGCTACTCGTTCACCGCTCTCGCCCAAAGGGCCGAGAAGTTGATGCCAGAGGATGGTGGGTCGATGCTGACGCTCACCTATTACGGCGCCGAACGGGTCATGCCCCATTACAACGTCATGGGTGTCGCTAAAGCAGCGCTTGAGACAAGCGTTCGCTATATGGCCATGGATCTGGGCCCAAAGAACATCCGAGTAAACGCGCTCAGCGCCGGCCCAATCAAGACACTGGCTGCCTCAGGCATCGGCGACTTTCGGTACATTTTGAAGTGGAATGAGTACAACTCCCCTCTGCGTCGCAACGTCACTCAAGACGATGTCGGCAAGGCGGGTTTCTATCTGCTCTCCGACCTCTCCTCAGGGGTCACCGGTGAATGCCACCACGTCGATTGCGGGTATCATGTAGTAGGTATGAAGGCGGAAGACGCACCGGATATTGGCCTAGACAGGTGATATGATGCGAATACGCCCGGCCCGCATCGGTGACGGCCTGCGAGCAATCGAGCTCTACAAGGAACTTGTCGGCGACAGCATCTCGGTCGCTGACGGGCCACTCGGTGCGAAACGCTGGGCTGCGGTTGTCACCCATTCAGGCACAACCGTCTTCGTGGCCGAAGCACCTGACACAGGGATTATAGGGGCTCTAACACTTCACGTTCTGCCAAATGTTAGCTTTTCCGGACAATCCTACGCTTTGGTTGAGAATGTAATCGTCACCAAAGAGAAGCGCGGCCAAGGCATCGGCCGCGCGTTGATGGAGACAGCCGTAAAAGTAGCTTGGAAGTCAGACTGCCACCAAATCATGCTGCTTACAGGCCGAGAGATGAATGCCGAGAGCTTCTATTCCCACATGGGCTTCGAAGCGGAGGCGAAGGCCGGAATGATCCTTCGGCGCCCCCGCAGCATCTGAGCATCTGCACATCTCTCAGCACTTTTAGCGTAGATGCATATTGCTAGACGACTCTCGCGATCTCGACTAGCCACGGCCGCACTGGACAGGACCGTCGCGATCATCGGACCGCCAAAAACCGTCTTTGGCCGCTCTAATGGCCCTCGGGTAGATGTTAATGGCATTCCTCGTGACCGAGTGCGTTGCTCTTGAGATATCTTCCAAAATCCCGCTTTCTGCAACATCGAGTTCGCGATCTTCTCGATCAGTCGCCCTCGCCACTGTACCTGCGTCTTTCGTCAGCGAGACCCCCTGTTCTCCGGGGTTCGCATGGCTCTTCTCTGTAAAACCAAGGTGACTCAAAGCTCTGTCAGTTGAAGTACCAACCGGTCCGTTTTATCCCAGAGTAGAATGGGTTAGATCCAAATCATGCTTACTCGATCCAGATCGGATTAGACCATGCACAACGGCCCAACTCGTCCATCGCGGTTATCCTGACCCATCCATGCTCACGGAACCGATCCAAGCTTAGCTCTCCCCGGGTCAAATTACGGCCATGCACTTGCGCAGAGGCCGCGTTCTGGCCGACCGCGATGATGTGCGCGACGGGCGAACAGGCGACTTGGATCGTGTCCCCGTCGACCATCACGTCGTGTAGTTCAGGCCCTGTGGAGGAGTAGAACGCCCCGTCTTTTAAAGCCTGAAGGAGGGTTTCTGGAGTATTTGCTTCAGCCTTAACCATAACCCATCCGCCAAAGTGATCAGGACCTTTGAAATGGGCGTCATCAGTCGCAATTGCGTTTAGCCGCCTTCCGGTAGAAAGCATCAGATCGCATATCGCCCAGCCATCACCGCGACCGCACTCGATCGCACATCCATGGTTGTAGATCTCAACTGCGTGGGCCGCTTCGATCGTCAATGCATCCGCGAGGGTTTGCCCGTACCATTGCGGATGCGCGACAGCGACAAAGGCGCCAGCCTCCCGGCATCTGGCGGCGATTTCAGCACCGTTTTCCTGATCCTCGCGGGGAAGAAAATCGGGAGAGTTCGATGGCGTGAAATCCTTCGGCAGACCAACGGCGAGCAAATGCCAAATCTCACCGTTTGCCATTGCTCCGGAGTGGACTTCTGCACCGAGGATGGTTGTGAAACGGTTCGTGCGAAAGGCGCTCGTGTCGGTGATCGGATATTCGTAGCGGCCGACAAAGTGATCCGACAAGCAGAGAAAATCGTACCCCGCGTCCGAGTACCGGCGGCAAACCTCCTCCGCGGGAAGAGCACCATCGGAAAAGTCAGAATGGGTGTGCAGGTTTCCCCGCCAAAAACTACCGGGATTTGCAAAAGCGATATGCTGCATGGTCTTTCCTCCGCTGACCGAGATCAGGCGCCGGATAGTCCGCGTGTGCAACAGGTTTATGTCAGTGCTATCAGAAAAAGTAATGAGCGCGCTTGCCGACTACTACACATCGGCAAAGCGCGCTCAGAGGGCGTGGGCTGTCACGACCACGAAACCTTCATGTTCAAACGTTCAAATCTATGAAAACCGTCGGGGTTCCACCCAAACTAAACCCGTCTATATCACCCAGGGTTGAAAATAGAAGTAACTTACACGTGTTCAAGTGCCTAAACCTTTGAAGAAACTTCAACTTTGAAATGTCTCACGAATTTGGTTGCGAACCTATACCGTCCATAAAGTCGGGACAAATCCTAATTTCTCGTTATAGTTCCGGCGCATGGGACATATTCTTGCTATCGATCAAGGGACAACTTCGACCCGCGCGATCGTTTTTGATGCCAGTCTGAAGCCGCTCGGCTTCTCGCAAATGGGGATCTCGCAGAGTTATCCACATTCCGGCTGGGTCGAGGAGGACCCGTTCGAAATCCTCGAAACCACGATCCAAACTTGCCGAGATTCTCTCGTACATGCGGATATTGAAGCTACTGAAATTGCGGCAATCGGCCTGACAAACCAGCGTGAGACGACAATCGTTTGGGAGAAAGAGACAGGCAAGCCGGTTGCCCCTGCAATCGTCTGGCAAGACCGTCGAACAGCCGAGACATGTGCTCGATTGAAGGCAGATGGCACTGAAGAAATGGTCTCCAGGCGGACTGGTCTTCTTCTGGATCCCTATTTCTCTGCGACGAAGTTGGCCTGGATCCTTGATACCGTTCCAGGTGCGCGGCGCCGCGCGGAGAATGGGGAGTTACTCTTTGGAACGGTCGATACATGGCTGATTTGGCATCTTTCGGACGGCAATGCTCATGTAACCGATGCGACCAATGCGGCACGCACGATGCTGATGGATATTCACCAAGGTGTTTGGGATCCGGAACTCTGCGCGTTGTTCGACGTGCCGATGGCAATGTTGCCCGAGATCAAGAATTGCGCAGATCACATTGCGACAACTGAAGTTTTGGGCATGCAAACTCCCATTCTTGGTGTTGCGGGCGATCAACAGGCGGCCACTATTGGTCAGGCCTGTTTCAAGCCAGGGATGTTGAAGTCAACCTACGGCACGGGGTGTTTCGCTCTGTTGAACACAGGGGCGAACGCGGTCCCCTCGCAAAACCGGTTGCTTACAACCATCGCCTATCAACTGGACGGCCAACGGACATATGCGCTCGAAGGATCGATTTTCATTGCAGGTGCGGTTGTCCAATGGTTGCGCGATGCCATGGGATTGATCGCAGATGCCGAGCAATCACAAACTTTGGCCGAACAAGCCGATCTAGAACAGGAACTGACGATCGTACCAGCCTTTACTGGGTTGGGTGCACCCTATTGGGATGCCGATTGCCGAGGTGCAGTTTTCGGCCTGACTCGGAACTCCGGGCCTGCTGAGTTCGCGCGAGCAGCGCTCGAAAGCGTCGGGTTTCAGACGAGGGACCTCCTGGAAGCCATGCGCCGGGATGGTGCGGCGGGTGAAACAGTTCTACGGGTCGATGGCGGAATGACTGCAAGCGATTGGACGATGCAGTTCCTCAGCGACATCCTCCAAGCACCAGTTGATCGGCCGGTCGTGCCTGAGACGACAGCTCTCGGCGCCGCCTGGCTGGCTGGGATGCAAGCAGGGATTTGTCCGGACCAGGATGGTTTTGCCGAGGCATGGTCTCGCGATCGGCGGTTTAAACCTGAGATCGGCAAAGAAGACGCGGACCATCGCTATTCGGTCTGGCAAGAGGCCGTCAAAAGAACACTGACAAACAGGTCAGAGTGAAGACTCAGCACAGAGTTTGGCTGCCGAGAGAAAGCCTGTCCGACGGGTGATCTTTGCCAATCGGAAGATCCTGTCTGGACATCGAGCCACCTATGCGGCCCGGATCATTGCCGACGCTTTTTCCGCAATCATGAGGGTGGCAGCATTGGTGTTGGCACTTGGCATCGTCGGCATCACCGATGCATCTACAACTCGCAAACCATCGAAACCCCTGACCCGTAACTCATGATCAACGACCGAAGTCGGATCACTCTCCGGCCCCATACGGCAGGTGCCCATCATGTGAAACACGGTCGTCCCACGACTGCGCGCCGTGTCAAGAAGATCATCATCGGTTACCACTTTATCGCCAGGGTAGATCTCCCCAGCAAAGTAAGGCTCCATCGGCTTTGTCCGCAACAGGGAGCGCGCCATCTTCAGCCCTGCCAGAAGGACGCGTCGATCGCTTTCTTCGCCCAAGTAGTTCGCGTTGATGACGGGCTTGTCGAATGGGTCCGCCGAGCGCGCCTGCACCGTGCCACAGCTATCCGGTCGTTGTTGCCAGGCGGCGATTGTCATACCCGGTTGATCGTCGAGGGTTGATTGATGACCCTCTTTGTAGCTGGCGGGCATGAAGGTGATCTGCAAATCGTTGACATCTAAAGCAGGGTCCGATTTAGCGAAAGCATAACAGACCGTCGACGCGATCCCGAGAACCGAGGGTCGCCTTGCGGCCCATTTTACAGCCTCCATCATCAGGTTGAGCCCGTGAACACGTTCATTCAAGGTGTCTGAGTTCTTCACCCGCGCTGTGAAACGTGGCGTGAAATGGTCTCTGAGGTTCCGCCCCACGCCAGGGAGTGACCTTCGGGTTGTGATCCCAATCTCAGCTAAGTGCTCTGGATCTCCGATCCCAGCCAGCTGCAACAGCTGAGGCGAGTTAATGACCCCGCCGGAAAGGATCACTTCCCGATTTGCTCTTAGATCCTTCCAATAGCCATCGCGCCCACCCTGGTTATAGCGAAGACCGACGCAACGCATGCCGTCGAACGCCAAGCCCGTCACATGGGCGTTGGTGCGCACTTCAAGGTTTTTGCGGGACTTCACGGGAGTGAGGAATGCCTTGGCAGCACTTTGCCGACGACCGTTAACGATCGTACGTTGCGTATAGGAAGTCCCTTCCTGCGTCGCACCATTGTAGTCTGGATTCTTGGGAATCCCGAGCGTCTCCGCCCCAGCCATAAACGCATCAACCAGGGGATGCTTCCAATCGGAGGGCGTCACACGCAGAGGGCCGTCCTTCCCGCGACGATCATCGGGATCATGGCCTTCAAAACTCTCCAGCGACTTGAAGTAGGGCAGCACATCGGCATACCCCCAACCTTGATTGCCCCGTTGTGCCCAGTGATCGAAATCACCTGGCGTGCCTCGGTTGAAGATACAGCCATTGATGGAGGACGACCCGCCAAGCGTCTTTCCCCGTGGTATGTCCACGCTTCGCCCCCCAGTCCATTCACCGGGTTCTGTCTTGTAGAGCCAATTGTAGGTTGGATCCTTCATCAGCTTCATGAAACCAACCGGCATATGGATCAATGGGTTCCAGTCGGAGGGGCCAGCCTCCAGGATGCAAACTGTGGTCTTTGGGTCTGCCGACAGGCGGTTTGCCAGCACGCATCCTGCGGAGCCGGCACCAACGATTATGTAGTCGAATGTCTCGGTCATGGGTTGTACGATATGGGAGCTGTTGAACGAAGAACAGTCTGAACTTCGAAGTCTGAGACAGCCCAACGATTGATCGTGTAAACCCTACTGACTTTTTCTCCCGGTCGATCTCTCAACAGCTTGCCCTTGGTGAGCAAGAAAGCATCTACCAACATTTGTGCGGTCACAGGTCTAACCACGTGAACCTTTTTTGCGATTAGGCAGTCGAATTAAAACGACCTTCGAATTCTCGCTGCGTCCGCGCTAAGTAGGCCACTAGCAGTCTGCGAGGACAATCGTGATGTCTTCAAGGAGCTTGAAAGAAAGCGTCTTGCCATGCCGGTCAAGGCTAAGTGAGGCGTTCACACCTCCATCCAAAGTATCGTGAATGACGAAGTTCAACGCGTGCAGGTTGGGAAGCTCATAGCGATCCACTCGCGTCGCACCCAGCGAGGCAAAGACATCAAGCACCCGGTCGGCTGTCACCTGCTCTTCGATCACGGGCCAATCATTCTCTCGGTAGGCGATGACGGAAATGTTCGAAACGTTGCCTTTGTCCCCTGCCCTGCCATGGGCAATTTGATGAAGCGGGACGCGTGTCACGGGTTCACCTCAACAATCTGAACCTGGGCCTCCACCCGATCCCGCGGGACCAGGATCGACGCGGTTGCCATTTGCGCTGAAACATGGCTGCGAACCCCGCCCCCGGCCGCGGGGCCCGAACAGAGGAGTGACAGCACTTCATCGGCCACCATTTGAGCACCTTCCTTTGTCTCGGCCAACATAGCGACCCGCATTCTGTAGTCGCCATCGGGCCGCATATCCGTCGCGACACCGCCGGTAAGGACTGAGCCTGCCCCGATGATCTCCACTCTTGGTCGTTGGTTAACCCCATGCATGGCGAGCCGCTCGGCCACGACTTCGCCTGCCAGACGGGCTCGGGCAAGCGCGTTTGGGCCTGCATAGGAGATCTCAGCCTCACCCATCCAGCCGTTCTCGACACAGATCGTTGCCTTCAAAGTCTCCGGGGCTGGGTGGCCGCGGACCCCGGCAATCTTAATCCGATCTGACGCCTCTTCCGAGAGCGTGACTTCGGTGATATCTGCCGTCACATCCGGGGTCAGGTATGCGGCCGGGTCGTGCATTTCATAGAGCAGTTGCTCGGTGACGGTTGCCTTCGTCACGCAACCGCCCGTCCCAGGTGGTTTCGTGATGACGATCGATCCCTCCTCGCTGACATTTGCGATGGGAAATCCAACGCGGGCGAGATCTGGAACATCCTTGAACCCCGGGTCCGCGAAATAGGCCCCTGTTACCTGGGCTCCGCACTCAAGAAGATGTCCCGCAACGACGCCTGCAGCCAGATGATCCCACGCCTCTGGCCCCCATCCAAACTCGTGGATAAGCGGTCCGAGCGCGAGCGCGCTGTCCGTGGTCCGCCCCACCAGAACAATCTCTGCCCCAGTGGCGAGAGCAGCCGCAACCGACTTCGCTCCAAGATAAGCATTCGCCGCGATCAGAGGACGCTGCGCCAGGTCGGTGCCTTCCATTGAGGGGGCCCGGCGGATCTCATCCTCGGACATTATCGACGTGAGATCATCGCCGAGCACAACTGCGATGCGGGGCACAGCAAATCCAAACCCCCGCGCCAGATCCTGCACCCGGTGGGCAGCGGCGACCGGGTTCGCGGCCCCCATATTGGAGACGATCCGGACATCAGCCGAAAGCGCCGGTCCCAACGCACGGGAGATGTAGTGATCGAGGTAAGGCGAGTAACCTAGAGCCGGGTCTTTCTGCCGATGTTGCTGAGCGAGGGCTAATGTGCGCTCGGCTAGAACCTCGAACATCAGGTAGCGAGGGCCATCATGTTCCGCGAGCGCTTCGATGACCGGCAGGCAGGCATCAAAGCGATCTCCTGCGAACCCTGCTCCACATCCGATCGTCACGCGCTTCATGGCGACAGATTAGCCAGTACAACCCTTGCGACAAGCAAAGAAAAAACCCGGCGGAGGCCGCCGGGTTCAGTTCTCAGTACCAGGAAGAGATCAGCCTTCGGCGGGCTGTTCTTTCTTCTCTTCCTTAGCGGGTCTTTCGATCTCGGCACCTGTCTCTTGATCGACAACTTTCATCGAGAGGCGGGTTTTGCCGCGGTCGTCAAAGCCCATGAGTTTGACTTTGACCTCTTGGCCCTCTTTGACGAGGTCTTTCGGATTGGCCCCACGCTCCCAGGTCATCTGGGAGATATGGACCAGGCCATCGCGTTTGCCGAAGAAGTTCACGAAGGCGCCGAAGTCCATGATCTTTACGACTTTACCAGTGTAGATCATGCCGACTTCGGGCTCTGCCACGATCGCGTGGATAAGGTCGTAGGCCTTCTTGATGCAGGCCGCATCTGGCGAGGCGATCTTGATGATGCCTTCGTCGTTAATGTCGACCTTGGCGCCCGACTCTTCGACGATGGAGCGGATGACCTTGCCGCCCGAGCCGATCACTT
>JBCDAQ010000051.1:0-22343 GCA_039185285.1 Pseudomonadota bacterium | reverse complement strand
GCGCTCGGCAGCAAACACGCCCCGCTCAGCGCGGGCTTCTGCGGTATCGCTGAAGGCATTGGCGCGGGCCTGGTCGTTCGTGCGTGCCGCGTTGATCTGAGCAGTGGCGCGGCGTTGTTCGGCCTCGGCCCGGGCGATGTTAATCTGCACAGCGCTTTCGTTCTCCGCCGCGTGAACACGCTCAAACGTGGCTGCTGTTGCGACGGGTGGATGAACCGCTTCGAAAATCACATCGACCACATCGATGCCGGTTTTCAGAGCATCCAGCCGCTCTTGCATCGCGCGGTGATGCAACTGCGAGAAGGCGGAGACATCGGCAAAAAGCAGATCCTCGGCAGTGCGATTGTTGAAGAGGTCCACCAGCTCCCGCCGCCCGATCTGGGCCACCAACCGCTCAGCGTTAGCGACGTGGTAGGTGGCACGGAGGCTCTCTTGGGCGGCAAGCCCGACCCGGTAAGTTACCACCACATCGGCGTGGTAGAGCTCGTAGGGCCGCTGCGACTCGTAGTTTTCGCCCGCATTCAGCCGGGGCTGATTGGCGATCATGAGGAACAGCTCCTCGCCGTGGTCCTTGGACCAGATCCGGTCGTCTTGGTTAGCTGACGGCGCCTCAACTTCAGTGCGCCGTGGCGTCTGTGCTTCGACGACTGCGTTGAGGCGAACCTCCTGGATGCCGCCATAGCTAATCCGCTGGACCGAGCCCAAGGGCCAGGGCAGGTGGAAATGCAACCCAGGCTCCAACAGTTCTGCCGAGACCTGGCCCATCCGCTGGTAGACTCCGCGCTCATCGACGCGGAGCGTTGTGATCGCACTCGTCAGCCAGGTCGCAACACCCAGGATCATGACCAGCCACAAACTGGACTGGCGGACGAACTGAACCGCCAAGGATTGGCTGATGTCGATGCCGAACTGCTCCTCAAACCCCCCGCCCTCGCTGCCTTGGCGGCCAATAAACGTGTTGAGGAGGAACGAGTCGTTCAGCCGTTCAGCCGACCGGTTTGGAAGGAACGGGAAGATCAACGCGCGGATGGTCCACTCGACCGCCAGAGCGATCTGCACCACCGCCAACGCGCGCAATGCCCAAACGCTGAGAGGCGCATCGCCTGCGATGATATCAACGGGCAGCGCCACGCCTCGCATTGCAATCGCCAGCCCCGTGAGAAGAAACGCGAGCATCGCAAACCGCGTGAACCGTGCCTGGTGGCGGCAGCCGGAATAAACATGCTCTGCCAGGGCGTTGCTCATCACCAGGGCTGGGAAGGCGAGTAACGCTACCAGGCCGAACCAGATCAGCCGTGCACCCTCCTGCGCCTGAGGCCAGCCCAAAAACCAGGCGCCCATCGCGCCGCTCGTCCCGGCGAGCACCAGCACGAGTTGCAGCCACAGCTGCGCGCGCCCGGGACGGGCGGGCGTGTCCTCCTGCTCGGCGTCTGGCTCGACCCGGGCGGCGAGGCGATCTCGCTCGATCCGGCGTTCGTGGGACCAAGCGACCGCTTGCGGACCCCATGCGGCAGTGAATAGCCATCCAAGTGCGGCGCAAGCGAAAAGTGGTCCGGCCCAGGTGTTCACGGGTCCGAGCGCCGCCCAAAGGAACGCCGCCAGGCCGACTAGGATGCCGGTAATCGTGAAGCCCCAGGCCAGTCGGGTCCACCCAGTCGGTGGGGATGCAGGCGTTACCGATGTCATCGGTAGCACCCTTCGCGAAGAATAGATGGATGTACGAAATTCATTGCCAAGCCTTTGCACCACAAATCGGCTGGCAAACGCTCGCTCCGTTCTGGTTGGAAACTAATGGTTTGCCTGTGGGTTGCAACTCGATCAAAGCGGGAACCGAGCCGTTCTGTGGTCGTACGGGTTGCGTTATTCCACATGCTGGAGAGAGCAATCATGACGCAGATAAAAACCCCAAGACCACCAGCGTTGCCAAAGCCAGGGCTGGCCCAAACGCGATTGCCCGGTCGTCGCTGCCCTTGGTTACGGCGAACTGAAGGATCCCCAGCAAGCTGCCGATTAGCCCAACCATCGCTAACCCTTGCCAGCCCACCCAGAGCCCTGCGGCTGCAAAAAGCTTCACATCGCCGAGGCCAAGCATTTCCTTTCCTCGGAGAAGTCGGAAACCGATTTGCAGGGTGAAGAAAGCCGAAAACCCCACCAAAGCGCCGACCAGCGCATCGGAGGGCAGTGGCCCATGATCCAAAAGACAAGCGAGGACACCGCAAGCGGCGAAGAGCGCAACGCAGGGTTCGGGCAGGATCTTCGCCCTTAGATCCGCCAGCGCTGCCACTAATAGGGTCAAGCTCGCCACGAGCAGCAAGCCCGCCTGCACAGGGCTTTCGCTGCCCCAAAGAGCCGCAGCGGTCGCCACCGCCCAAAACCCGCGAAGCGCCCATTGGATGCGCGGCTCCAGCGCCGGATGCCCCGAGAGGGTCAGCGCCTCGATGCTGGTCATCACCTCGACCGGGGCCGCGCTCGCCCGCGCCCAGTCACGCGAGGATGCGGACCAGGCATGATCCGCCCGCGCGAGCAGATGATCAGCAAGGCGACGCGCCGCTGGAAATGCCAAAAGCACCAAAATACCACCAAGTATGCTGAGAACGGGCCCCGTCATCTGATCGAGTTGTAAGCGCCGAGGATGGTGAGGATCACCGAGATGTAGATGATGCCCACGATCACTCCGACGGCGATGGTCATGGCGGGTACGAGCGTGCTGAGGATTACGCGAACGCGCGTCGCGACTTCATCGGCGTAAAACACCCCGATCCGCGCCAGCACATCGTCAAGGCTGCCGCTGACCTCGCCGACCGAGATCATGTGGCGGACTAGATCCGGGAAAATAACGCCCTTTAGGCTCGTCGAGACCCGCTCGCCCGTCAGGACGTTGTCAGCAGCGGTCAAGTATTGCGCGCGGTAGGCGTGGTTCTGAGTGACATCTGAGAGGACCTTAAGCGTCTCCACCTGACGCAAGCCCGAGGTGAGGAGCAGCGTTCCGACCCCGCCAAACCGCGACATCTCATAGAGCCGCAAGGTCCGGCCGAAGATCGGCAGCGACAGCACGATCCGATCGACCACGAGCTTGCCTTGATCTTGTGTATAGGCGGCGAGGATTAGGAAGGTCGTCAAGCCGAGGCCGAGCGCCATCGCGGGGCCAAAGTCAAACATGAAGTCTGTGAAACTCACCAGGATCTGCATGGTCCAATGGATATCGCCGCCCTGCCGACCAATAAAATCCGTCAGGATTGGCACCAACCAAAGCACAATGAAGCCGAGCACTAGGAAGGCGACAACCAGCGTGATCGTCGGCAAAACCAGGGCGCGCATCAACGAGTTGCGCAACTCTGTCGCCTGTTCCAACGAGGTCGCGATCTCGCCCAGGATGTGATCCAGCGTGCCGCTTTTCTCACCCGCGCCGATCAGGGCGGCGGCGAAAGCGGGGAAGTGGCGGCCTTCTGCGCGAAGCGCATCGGAGAAGCTCTTGCCTTGGTCGATGCTGCTGACCATGCGCCGGATCGCGCGGGCGAGCCCTTCGCGTTCGACCAGTTCGGCGCTCATTTCCAAGGCCTGGCGCACCCTGTGTCCGGATTGGATCATCAACGCCATTTGGCGGAAGAAGAACTGCTTGTCGCGCGCCCGGGTCCAGAGGTAGCGCGTTGGACGGAACGGGCGGCTTCTCTCTTGCCCACCTATCCGTGCGCCGGACTGGCCGAGTTCCAGCGAAACGGGCATGAGGGTCTTTGCCCGGAGTTGCCTACGCGCATCCGAGAGATCGGGCGCCTCAAGAACGCCTTTGAACTCCGTTCCCTCGCGGTTCAGAGCAATGTAGTTGAAAATGGGCATCAGACTTCCTGCCTGAGGCCATACCGGGCCGCCTCGGTGAGATCAGTAAGCCCCTGACGCACCTTCTCGGCGAGATCTGCGGTCAGCGGATAGAACGCATCCGCATGGCCGATGAGCGAGAGCTCGCTATCGTCATCGGCGATCCGGCCCCTCAAGTTATCGTCAATCCAAAGCGCTTCGAAAACACCGACCCTGCCGCGATAGCCGGTGCCGAGGCAGGCGGGGCAGCCTTCCGGATCGTAGACCGGAGTCGGGTCGTCGCTGGCCCGACCAAGGAGCGCGTTCTCCGCCGGTGTCGCCTGGCGTGCTACCTTGCAACGCGGGCAGAGGCGGCGCACCAAGCGCTGAGCTAGAACGCCCTCGACGCTGGATGCGATCTGATAACGCCCGACGCCCAGATCCGTCAGCCGAGTGATCGCGCCTACCGCGTTATTGGTGTGAAGCGTTGAAAACACAAGGTGGCCGGTCTGCGCGGCCTTCAGGGCGATATCTGCAGTCTCGTGGTCGCGGATCTCTCCGATGAGGATCACGTCTGGGTCTTGGCGCAGGATCGAACGTAGCGCGCCTGCGAAGCTCACTTTCGTCGAGATCTGGGTCTGTGCCGTCGCCTCGACAAGTTGTTCTATCGGGTCTTCGACGGTCATGACATTGAAGGAGTGGCGGTCGAGCCTGCGAAGGGCGGAGTAGAGCGTGGTCGACTTCCCGCTACCCGTAGGTCCCGTAACCAGAATAACGCCATGAGGGAGTTGGATCGACTGAACCAACCGGTCGTGGATCGCAGGTGGGAGGCCCAAGGTTTCAAGACCAAACTGCTCCCCCGTGAGACCGAGCAGGCGCATCGTCACCCGCTCCCCCCACTTGACCGGCAGGGTGGAGATCCGGATCTCGATCCGCCGGGCCTCCTGCTCATCGAGTTCGTAGTTGAAGCCGCCATCCTGAGGCGAGCGGGACTCGGCGATGTCGAGATCAGCCAGCACCTTGATCCGGTTGATCACCGGATCGCTCTCACCTCGTCGCAGGTCGCGGCGCCAATCTTGTAATCGACCGTCAACCCGGAGGCGCACCCGAACCCGCTGCTCGCTGGGTTCGATATGGATGTCAGATGCATTTGCGAGAAGGGCGTCAGAGATGATGTCCTCGACCAACGAGACGGCGTCTTCGGTTGCAATCGCGGCATCCGCGACCTCCCCCAATGCGCGCTGGATAGCACCCTCGAGAGCATCAGGGTGGGCCAGAGCGGGTCTGACTTCGGCACCAAGTGATCGGGCGACCTGATCAATGGTTGCCACATCGTCAGGATTGGCGAGGGCCAGCAAGACTTCATCCTGCACACCACGCACAGGCAAGCAGCGTCTTCTCAGTGCGAAACCAGTTGGCAAACGCGCCATATCGGCGGGTTCGGGCGACAAAGAGCGCGGGCTGAGGAACGGCAGGCCGCGTTGTTCAGCGGCAGCCTGCCACATAGCCGGGACCGGAATTTTGCCCAACCGGGCGACAGCCTCGACCAACTGAAGCCGCAAGCGACGAGCCTCGCGACGGATATCATCGACTTCCTGTTCCCTGATCAGACCGCTCGAAACAGCGGCGCTCACAAGATCCTGCTCGCTCAGCGCCATTACCCCTACCTCATCAGCCGTTCGAGGGCGTCAGCGTCCTGGCAGTACCCATAGGCCGTTTCCTCACTGATCCGCCCGTTCAGAACGAGATCAGCAAGAGACTGCTCGAGCGTGCGCATACCGACCGCACGGCCCGTTTCGACGCTTGAGTAAAGCTGATCGAGCTTGTTCGACGAGATCAGGTGCCGAATAGCAGTAGTCAGGAACATGAGTTCAACAGCAGGGATCCGTCCATCAAGCCGACGCGTCGGCAGGAGATGCTGTGCCATGACCGCTCTGAGTGATTGGCTTATCCGAAGCCTGACGGCATCCTGTTCATTGGCAGGAAAAGCGCCGATCATGCGTCGGATCGCACCAACGACATCACCCGTATGAAGGGTTGAGAAGACGACGTGACCTGTCTCGGCTGCGGTCAGCGCGGCGCGCATTGTCTCCACATCGCGCATTTCGCCCACCAGGATGACGTCTGGGTCTTCTCGCAGAGAAGCTCTGATCGCGGACGCAAAGTCCTCAGCATCCGTGTGCAGTTCTCGCTGACGGACGATGCAACCAATGTCCATATGGACGTATTCGACTGGGTCCTCGATCGTCAGAATATGCCGGGCGGAAGATCGATTGATCGAGTTGATCAGTGAGGCCAGTGTTGTCGACTTCCCGCTACCTGTCGCACCGCAGATCAGAACTAACCCATTCTGGTATCGAGTAAATTGGCTCACCTCCTCAGGAAGGTTCAGCGCCGCGAGGGAGCTGAAATCTGAGCCAAGATGGCGGATCGCGAGCGCATCACCACCCTGGTGGCGGAACATATTGACCCGAAACCGCTGCCCGTTACGGCTGATCCCGAAATCAACGGACTTTCTGGCGAGATATTCACCCAGATCATGATCGTTTGCCAGGACAGCACGCTCGCGGTCCATCCAATCGGGTGTAAGCGACGGCATTCCTTTAATCCGCACAATCTCGCCATTGCAGCGCAACGCAGGCGGTGTGTCGGTCGAGAGGTGCAGGTCGGATGCACCTTGCTCCACCATGAAGTCGAGCAAGGAGTTCAAGCCCTCTGGAAGCTCAAGAAACGCTGTTTGATCCGTGGACGCGAGTGTCATAGCGCCAGATCCAATCTGGCAGTGAGAAGTGGTGAGCGCACCGGCGCCTCCGGATCCACATCGAACTCAGGGGCTTCGACATCGAAGCGCACGATCGCGACGGTTTTGCTGAGATCGTTCAGCCCGCTGATGAATGCTGCAAGGCGGCCAAAGTCCGAGGTGACCTCCAACTGCATTACGGGGCGCTCAAACTGGTTCTTCGCCTCCTCCATCAGAACCTGAACACTATCGGTTCCGTCACTGTCCTGAAGGTCGCCAAAACGCACGAGCGAAACACCCTCGAAATCAGCCAGCCGCGTGATTTCCAGACGGAGCTGCTTGACCTCGTCGACGGATTGAAGCGTTGCAAACCCTTGCTCGCGAATGAGCAGTCTCTGTGCTGCGGTCTCGCTTTCCTCTTTGAAATCAGCAATTTTCTGCGCGAGAGAACGGGCATCCACTTCAGGCAATGGAGGCGCCTTCGTTCGCGTCTCGATCCGGTTCAGCTTGCGATTGATCATCGCCTCAGTGAACTGAGTCTCCTTTCGCGTCTCGGAGTAGACGATCAAGACGTAAGGGCAGATCAGCAGGAGGCAGATCAAGATCGTGTAGAGATCCTTATCCCTCTCGGTCAGGCGGGACACGCGTTTCACTTGGACACCTCGCCAAGCACAAAACCAGGTGTGCGCGCAATGCGCAGCCGCACGCCGTAGCCTTCAATTCCACGCAGGCCCTTTTCCTGAAACACGCTCTCGTCCGCGACGCTAAGGCCAAGGGGCGCGAGGTTCCGGTTCAGATCGGAAACGAACTGCTCAGCACCAACCTCTGAGACAGACCATGCGGTCGCGATATAGATCTCTGAGAGTTTCGCAGACTCGCTGATCGATCGCATGACAAGCCCCGGATGTGCGGAGCTGCGCACCGCATTCAAAATGCCAATCGGCAGTTGTGCGCGGCGGCTCTGCAGATAAAGCGCTTTCTGTTCACGCTCCTTAATGTCTGCAATGCGCGCCTGAAGGGTGACCGCCTCATCTTTGAGCGAGTTGATCCTGTCGACATTGCTCTTGATCTGGCCAGCAATCGCCTTTTTTGCCGTGAACTCCTGATCGAGCTCTACTAGGCGATCTTTGAGGTCAGCAAGCTCCAGCCTGCCTTTGCCTTCATACACCAGAATGGAAAGCGCAACCGCCGCAACCAAGGCAACGCGGTAGAAATCCGGGTTCTTCAGCAGCGGCTTTGCGGGCTCTCGGAGTGCAATCGAGGGGCTCGCGAGGCGGGTGCGATCTCCTTCAAGCCCGTGGCGTGCAAGGGCTCGAAGCGCCGCTAGCGGCCAATCCTCTATAAACTCAGCCTCTGGTGCATGCCATTTGATCCGGCTCTCAGTCTCAGGATCAAAGCCAATCGCGGTCACTTTATCTGGCGGTCGCGTATCCATGATCCGCTCAAGGACCCTGGCCTCGTCCGCCGTTGCGGCAGAAAGGTCGTTCATCTGAGCCGCTTCGACCACGCCCTTGCTGGTCTGCATGGCAAAGATTGCACCAGCATGGCGCTCAAGGATCAGGTGCGGCTCGTCTCCGCTTGCCGCCAGGCCCCATCCCGGAAACAGTCCGGGGATCTTGATCTTGTGCGACTTGAACGCCTCGACCCAGGCCTGGCGGGTCGTCTCGGAGATCGCTGAGATCAGCCAGGGATACGGCGCGCTCGTGACTTCCTCGCTCGCAGCCCCGGCCCAGGCGCAGGCCGCATCGCTGACCTGCTCGGCCAGTCGTTCTTGCGTTGTGACTGCAAGATCGCGCGTCGCACGGTCAATGACGTCGAGACGTAGCGCGACATCCTGAAACCGCTGCTGCGGGATACCGGGGCGGTGATTGTGCTCAATCTCTGCCTCGACCATCCGGAACTGTTGTTCGGTGATCGACCCGGAGGCGAGGAGGACATCGCTCATGGTCCAATCCGGCAGATCGGAGAAGGCAGGCTCCGCCTCCCATCGCGAAAGCTCGCGCATCTGATCGTATTTGCGTGGCCGATCCGGGTCCACCGGCAACTCGGCACGAACCAGTACAGCCCGATCGCTCGCAAAGAGCGCCGTCCTAGGCACCGAGCGCTTGCCGCCGAGTTGAGAAATCAAATCGCCCAGAGCATCAGCAGGCTCAGCAGCCCCCGACACCGCCCGCTCCACCAATTCTGCTTTCCCTCGCCGCCGCCGAAAGACAGCTCCATAGGTGATAACGCCGTCGGTGTAGACGACGAAGATCTTGGCGGAGGAGAAGGGGAGGACGGACATCGAGGCGCTCAGTTCTCAAACTCAAACGACGCATCCTCTAGCGCTGCTCGAGGTACAAATAAGCGGGAGACGGACCCGAAGATCTGGTTCTTAAACTCGGCGTCCTCCGGTTCAGAACCTACGAAGTTACATGATGATGGGGTACCCGCAGGCGCATACACGATAATGCTACGGCGTCCCAGCGTCACCTCATCGTCGGTACCAAAAGTATGCGAGATTGTTTGCTCTACAGACGCGGTGGAAGAAACATCAGTTTCCACGATGTCGGAGTTAACAAGAGCCCATCTCGACGGATCGACTCTATCCGGCATGATCACACCGAAGCAGGCTTGAAATGCTATCGATGGGCCCACATTCTCTACCGTCAGCGATACTTGGAGCCCTGCGAGATCGACTAGCCAATCTAGCATATCGATATCGGTCATCGATGCGTCGGCATCTAGGATATTTGTCGATATCGACTCGGCAGCATCTGCAGGGCAAGCCTCCATAGGTTCACAAGACCGATCCCGCCCGATCGATTCGATTGTGAAGTCATCGGATGCTGTTGTGATTCGCCAACCGTTCTCAAAGTGAGGATCGGTCGCGACTGCTGGATAACTCGTACCGAACCGCGCGTTGCCCCAGGCATCGGCAAAATCGGCGAAGTCACCGCTCAAGTATGGGCCTCGCCACCCCGCAGTGAGAAGAATCTGCTCCCCAACGTCGTAGTCGCCGTCGGGAGCCGCAGGACTATCGACAAACGCCCCCGCCGTATTCGCGTCGTTCCCGCCCGCGTCGTTGAACGTCGCGTAGACTGGGGGGATAGGTTCTGTGACGTTCGGATTGCAGTCTGCGTCACGGACGAACAGCGCCTCCAAACATGGCGGCAGTTGCCCCACATCCGCTACGTAGCCTGAGATCATTGGACTGCCGTTCACTGTAAGGCTGGGGTCGCCCACGATGGCTCGGCGGATCTTCTCCAGGCGGGTTTCTGTTAGGTTGTAGCGCAGCTCGCTCGAGTCGTGATCCACCGCGTCCAGTGCCACATAGGCCGCGACGGAGAGGATTGAGACCACGATCAGCACTTCGAGCAGGCTGAAGCCCGCTTGCGCTTTTCTGATGACCCGCCGCGCGCTCATCGGCTCAGATCACCGCGTCCACGATGATCGCAGGACCTTTGGAATAGGTGTAGATATGAAAGCCCGTCAGCGCCACCGGCTCACCCGTCACACCGCTCTCGGTCAGGGCCGCCACCGCTTCGTCCCAAACATAAACTGGCAGGATCAGGCCGTCTTCGCTTTCGACGAACATACGGTGATTCACCTCGGGCAGCGGTGCGACCTCCATCATGGTGAGGGCTGTATAAACGTATTCGGTTTTGATCGCCTCAGGCTCACGCTTGATCGTTCCCTTGAAGGCAATTGCTGTTGGGGCGACGATCTCGCGCGTGCCCTCTTTGCGCAGCTTTGTCTCGGTGACGAAGCGATCGAGATTGACGACCGTGCGACCGGTCAGTGGTGTCTCGAGCATACCATTGCGCTGGATCGTCTGCTGACGCTGATATTCCGGGTCCTGCAGGCGGTAGGACTCATAGAACGTATAGCCCGCGATCCCGAAGGAGATGACGAGAATGCCGGTCAGGATTGCTTTCTTCATAGTCGTTTCCAATTCTCAGTTGAGAGCTCCGATATTGACGACGATGTCATCGTCCTGACCGTTCAAGGTGAGCGTGTCGAACTCGCCATCCGGGCCAGCGCTGACGAGACACGGCGCGTCGCATCGCTCGATCGGCCCAGTTGTTCCGTCCTCTCGGACTTCGCTCGCCATATCGTCGGTGAAGAGAAGGTATGGTCGGCCGAGGATCGCCGCGCGGTCACGCGTTCCGTCGCCATCGACATCGTCGCCGATCCACTCGAAAAGGCCAGTATCGAGTGGGTCTTCGTTGAAGGGGTCTCCCACCCCGAGCACCAAGTTCAGCCCGAGTGTGATACTCCCCTCACCATCTATTTCGAGGTCTGTGCCGACGCGTATTTCAAGCTGCTCCAGCTCTGAGAGATACGGGCCGTTCCAACCGGTGCCGCTCGCAAGATCATATTCTATGATATTTGCGGTTCCATCGTTCGGTGGAATGAAGAGTTGAGAAAAGTCAGCCGGAGAGTTCACAAAGCCAACGGTATCATTCTCGAAAGGCCCCTGTTTGGGCCAATACCCCGTGTCCTGGCGGAAGCGTTGGATCGCATTGGCGACCTCGCGCATCTCGAGCCGGACCAGCCGGTCGGAAGTGTTGGTGCTGACGGTGGTGAAGACCTGAACGCCAATCCCTGCGACCGCGGCGATGATGCCCAGTGTCACAAGCACTTCGAGCAGGGTCAAACCCTGCTGATATGTAGAAGTGTAGCGTCGTACCGACATACCGCATGCCCGGTGCTTTGTGGGAAGAAGCCGAACCGGGCGAACCCGGTTCGGCGGAAGGGCCAGAGAGAGATTCAACGGCCCAACAAGCGTTGGATTAGATGGTGTTACGGGTTCCGTCCCACTCACCAAGTTCCTCTTCCTTGGTATCACCAGCACCGTCGATGACGCCGGAGATGACGACTTGGTCGACTGCCGCAATCCGGTCCGGAGTACCGTCTGCATCATCGTCCACAGCAGTTCCAATGTGGAACAGGATGAAGAAGCGGTTGTACTCGTCACGGGCAACGTGACGGTAGACCGGAACCGAACTCAGGCCGCCAACTTCGCTCGCGTCGAACAGGTTCGATGAAGGACCCGCGCCCACAACCATCATGATTTCTGCACCAACCTCAGTGTTTGCCAGATCGACACCGCCCGCATCAGCTGCGTTGAAAGCCGGTTCGGGCACATCGGCGCCAAGTACACGCTCGTTACCGCCGGACCAAACCATCACCACTTCGCTACCGTTCGTTGCATCGGGGTTCAATTCGCGCGAGAAACCACAACCATTTGCCTCGGGGCTGAGGAACAAGTTGCCTGCGACCACCGCGTTCTGACGGCTGTTAATGAGGGCTTGAAGATCGTTGCACGCGATACCCGCGGTGTCTTCTGGACCATCACCTGTGCCGTCAGGGTTGGCCGACAGAGACGTGTCTACATAACGCAGACTGTCGATGCCGACATCGGACAGAGGTCCGGCCAGATCATCGGTCAATGGAAATGGCGTCAGATCACCAACCCCATCGGCCGTGGTGGTGAATGCGGCACCAAGGCGGCTTAGCGGGACTGCGGCGGTTGCATCAGTTCCGGCCACTTCCATCAAAGAGTCGAAGTTGGTCGGGTAAGCGTTGTTCGTTGGCAGCGCGCGGAAGGTCATGATGCCTTCGTTAAGCTCATCCATCATCAGGACATGTGCTGCGGCCGAGGCGCGTGCGGTGGTGTCTTGCAGCGCGAGGGTTGCGGTGCCTGCGACGGCAGCCATGATGCCGACGGTCACGAGAAGTTCGAGAAGGGTAAAACCGCCTTGATCCTGGCGGATATGACGAGTGGTCATACTGAGACTCCATATCTCTGTCGTTTTCTGAGAAGACGACCAGATTTCCCCCAAGGAAACTCATGGTCGGGTGCAAACGGCCCTATGGGCCGCATCCCGGCGGATGCTTATTTAGCGCGGACCGGCAGAGAGATCTCCCCTCCTCGTTCTGGTCTGCGAAGTGTCTTTCCGGGTGGTGTTCCGCGCTGCTGATGTGCTCTCGCTCGCGGATAAAGCATCGTTAACAAGACCTTTTGGCCCTGTCAAAAAGATTTCAGACTATTCCAGTCAGGAATATCGGTGTCCTGCAATGAACCTGTGTTTAGTGGCGGTTTCGCAACTAATTCAGATGCGTCGATGAAGACGCTCCAACCAGTCGCGGCTCAGCGGTTTTCCGGCAAACAGGGCGGCTCGTAGCTCGTGAACCAGGTCGGCCAAGTCAGGAGGTGGGGCAGAGTTGGCCGCGCAAGTTAGCCAGTAAGCGTACAAACCCTCCCCCTTTTGCCTGATACGATTGGACTTGGCGAGTTTTCTGCAAAGCGCGCTTTCGCATCGCTCCTCAAAGGGCCTCCGACGCTCGGCAAGCCACGATCGTACTCGCACCGTGACCCACCAGATCAGTGTTAGACCCGAGGCAAGCCCAACTCCGGATGAGACCAAGCTCCACCAGTTACCCGATAGCGCGACCGTATCGAGAAGATCGAGCTGCTGGCCCGCGTCAAACTCAACTATCCAACTTTGCCACCATGGCTTCTCCGAGTGACGGCATTCGAGTCGGTCTGCACTGCGCATTGCTTCCACATCGCCAGTTTCAAAGCTGGGAGCAGTTTCAGCAGCGTCGGTCTGGTTCGTTTCTCCAGGGCTTTGTAGATCGCCCGCTAGTCCCCAGCCATCGACTTCGCCCTGACGCTCTTGACTGGTGAACCTGGTTGCCGGATCCATCCGCACCCAACCGTAGTCTTCAAGCCAGATCTCTGTCCAAGCATGAGAGTGCTCTTCCATTACGAAGACCCGGTTCGTGAGGCCCAGATGGATCCCTCCGCGATATCCCGCGACGAGACGAGATGGGATCCCGGCGGCTCTCATCATCAAAGCGTAGGCGGTCGCGAAGTGGCCCGCATATCCGGTTCGACGGGAGAAGAGGAAAAAGTCTACGGGGTCGGCCACGTTGACTCCCCCGAAACTTCGGTCGTAGAGGAACCCTTGGTCAAAATGAGCCATCCCTGCCTTGGCGACTGCAACCGGGTCCTGGTGCCGCTCACGCATTTGGCGGCCAAGATCTAAGGTTCTTGGATTCTCACCCTCAGGAAACTGCAACGCCATGGCGCGAGTTTCGGCGTCGAGCTTCAGTCCGGCTCGATAGTCTAGATAGGACATCATCGGATATCCGAGCAGCTCGCGTACGGGATTTAGGTTTTGGAGTTGGTAATCCTTGGTAATGAAGCTCGAAGCTGGGACGGCTGCAGGAAAATCTAAGGCATAGAGCCAGTATCCCCGATGCGGGAAGATCTTCACGTCGTAGACAGAAATCAGCCCTTTCTCACTTAGTTCGCGATCAAGTGTCTTGTGGGTGATCTTTCCCCTCATCCGAGCCGTGCGATTGCCCCAACCCTTTCGTCCCGACCATTTGCCATCTGCAAAGCTCCAGAGCACAGGCCCACGCCAATAAAGATCCCCTAGCGGAGGCACCCCGTCGAAGAAGTTCCCGGAGCCGTCGTAGAAAGTGGCCGACAGAACTCGGAGATCAGGATCAGAAGCCCGCTCAGCCATATCGCCCATGGCAAGACTGTCTTGCATCGGATCGCGCTTCTTCTCAGCTTCTGTTTCGATAATCAGCGGGATGCCGAGCGCAAAGCTGAGGGCTCCGAGATCTCCGGTTATCCGGGGCGTGAAGGTGAAGAGGATAACGGCGGCAGGAAGGGCAACCGCGAGGCTGTGCAAGATCGCTCTCAGCTTCGGCCGCGCAGGCATGAGGTGCGCGAGGCACCAAAAGCCTAACAGAAGCCCTAACGGCATCATCGTAACCGCAGCCGCTGGCGGCAGCCAAAGCATCGCCATACCAAGCATCCAAAAAGCAATCGTCCAGACCAAGAGCTCGTCTCTTCGCCTGACGACCTCTGCGAGCTTCAACCAGCCAGCGCAGCCCAGCAGCGTCACGACTGCCACACCACTGAACCAATCGACCTGCAGGAGAACGGTAGCTACCGAGAGAGCGCCAACCCCAAAGGTCGAGGCGGTCAGGGCAAAACCGCTCAGAAAACGCGGAAGTAAAATCGCAGTGGCGGCGCAGAAGACCAAAACGACCGAGAGACCCAGCTCCAGATGTATGAGATGCAAGCCTGTTGCCGCGCCCAGGAACAGTTTAAGGGACGGTCCCCGCGTCATGCGCTGGCCTTCCGAAAACCGGCAAGGGCGCCAAGCAGACGGGAGAGGTGGTGTTCCCCCCGTTCAGGTCCAATTTCCAAACCAGGCAAGCGCAAGCCTGTTGCAGCCCCATCGCGTGCTGCGCCGAGGACAGCAGCCGTGAGCCTAGATAGATCTGCTTCGAGGGTGTCGTCGATCTCCGCGAGTTCGAAGACTTGGGCGCGATCACTTCCCAGACTCTCGTATTCCTTAACGATCAACCCCTGGTGACGGGCAGATGCGCGCCATGAGATATCCGAGCGCGCATCTCCTGGCCGGTAAGGACGCAAACCAGCATATGTACCGCGGTTCTGACCGGTCCCTTGCTCAGACTGCGCGGGCGCTGCAAGCGTTGGATGAGCCCAATCCGGCTTGGGGTAAATTGCAAGCTCGACCGGCCCTGCCTCATCAGATCGTAAGGGTCTGGAGACTTGGAAGAGACCGAAAGCATCACTGCCCGCGAGCTCGAAGGTTCTCAAGTGAATGATCTGCCTTTCAACGGCCTCGATCCTTGCCTCCAAGACGTTGTGTGAGCCCGAGAGGGGCACTGCCGTAAACGGTCCCGACGCAACCGTAAGCCCTTCGGTCTTTGCTCCTCGCTCAACGAGGAACCCCAACCTCGCAACCCCACCGACCGCTGTAGGCTCTGGAGGGAGAAGCCTAACGTCTACGTCCTTTAGGCATGCCCAATTTGTCACGATGGCTGCGATCAAAAGGCCGATTGAGAAAAAGCAGCTCAGGAAAATCATGTTGTTGCTGAAATGTGTGGCCAAGAAGAACTGGCCAATCGCGAGGCAAAGCAAGAGCATCCCGCGCCCTGTAATCCTGCGCTTGACCCGACCCATTATGCCAAAGCGGTTGAGGCCAGAATACTCGCCGCGAGATTCTTGCCGCCGCCAGCAGTGTCATGAGCAATCAGCCGGTGCTCGGCGACCGGGGTGAAGACGGATTGGATATCTTCGGGTTCGATCCACTCACTTCCATGCATCCACGCCCAAGCGCGTGCGGAGTTTAAAAGTGCAAGCGACGCACGAACCGAGAGGCCAGCCTGAAAACGCGCAGGATCACGCGATGCGTCCAGGAGGTCCTGCAGATAATTGAGAACCCGATCGCCGACGACAGTCTTGTCCAGCTCTGCCGACAGGGTCCGTAGATCGACCCCTTCCATTGGCCTTAATGCCTCTGCGGCCGTTCTACGGTCCCCTGTCCGCAAAAGATCACGTTCGCAACCTCTGCTAGGATGGGAAAAGTGCAGGCGCATCAGGAAACGGTCGAGCTGACTCTCAGGAAGCGGAAACGCACCGATCTGGCCCAGAGGGTTCTGCGTGGCGACGACGAAGAAGCCTTCCGGCAAACTGTAGGTTTCACCATCGACGCTGACTCGCCCCTCGGCCATAGCCTCAAGCAGGGCGCTTTGTGCCCTCGGCGGCGCCCGGTTCACCTCATCCGCCAAAACGATCTCCGAGAAGATAGGCCCTGGATGAAAGACAAAGCTGTTACTGTTCTGGTCGAAGATTGGCACGCCTAGTAGATCACCCGGCATCAGGTCGGCAGTAAACTGGATCCGGCGCATCGCGCGCCCGGTGACGGCCGAGAGCGCCTGTGCTAGGGTTGTTTTGCCTAATCCGGGCGGCCCGTCTAAAAGCAGGTGACCACCCGCAACAAAGCAACAAAGCGAGAGGCGAACGGTCCGTTCTTGCCCGATCACAACGCCAGAGATCGCGTCGGCGACAGATTGAACCTCGGGACGGAGCTCTCTCAGGGGAGGCAACTCAAAAGCCGGAGTTGTCGGGACGACGGATGGCACCACAGCCTGCACCTCTGGATCACGATTGGTGATCTTTGTATCTAGGAGCTCAGATGTTCGGTTGAGCAACTGGCCAAGGGCTGGATGCGCCTTCTCGCCCAGCTCTTTTGCTGTTTCGAAGGTTCTCTTTGAGACGCCGCTCAGCGATGTCCATGCACGGCGGACAAGACGCTCCGCCTTCTCAAAGGCGTCTGCTCGATCGATCTGGTTCAAAGCGACTTCAGAAACTTGATCAAAGCTTCTCGATCCTTGGCCGGCATGGTTCTGAAAGCTTCCTTCGAGGCTTCTCCTTCACCGCCGTGCCACAGGATCGCCTCGGCGATATTGCGGGCTCTTCCATCATGGAGCAGCATGGTGTGCCCGTTGACACGCTCCAAAAGTCCTAGGCCCCAGAGCGGCGGGGTCCGCCATTCGTTGCCATCGGCCTCAAAACTCGGTCGGTTATCTGACAAACCGTCGCCCATATCGTGGAGCAGCAAGTCCGTGAACGCCTGTATCCGCTTGTTCCTCAGCCGTTTGAACTTATGAGTTGCCCCCGTCACGGCCTCCGATTTGTGGCACGCGGCACAGCCAACGGCGTTGAATAGCTCTTCACCCCGAACAACCTCAGGATGGTCGATATGACCTCGTGCTGGAACCGCGAGGAGCTGCATATAGGCCGCAACTTCATCAAGCGAAACACGATCCAGTTCCATAGCACCATGACTTTCGCCATGTAGAGCGGCCGTACACGCAGGCTGAGCATCGGTGCAGGTTTGACTGGGTAGAAGGGCTGTCGTTACCCCCATGTCATTTGCGGCGGCATCTGCGGATTGGGCAACCAGACTAGGTTGCTCGGCCTTCCACCCAAAGCGCCCGATCGAGGTTTTGTGATGCTCAATATCCCAGACGCGGTTGACCCGTCCTGAGATTCCATCCCCGTCCAAGTCATCAGGATCGGCCCAGCCAAGCAGGGTTTCTTCATCCAAGGCTTCAAGCAGGCCCAATCCGAACAGTGACAATGGCGCCCTTGCCGATGTCATGGTGTAAAAGCCAATGTCGCCGTAACCGAGATCTGTTAGCTCCACTGTCGGCTTGAGCAGGGTGTATGGTGTGCCATCCCCATATCTACCTTCAATCTCTTCATAGGTTATGCGAACCGCACCTTCGCTCGCTACGCCTTCGATCGACACATCACCAAACTGTCCGCCGTAGACCGGGTGCGGTTTTGGGCCGCCTTCCGGGCCTACACCAGGGACGCTCAATCGCACCAGATAGCCCTGACCGGGAAGCGGTGCAGTTCGGCCATTCGCCTGATGACAGCTCTCACAACTTGTGGCGTTGTAAATTGGTCCGAGACCGTCGTTGTTCGTGCCAACTGTCGCGCTGGTTGCCGCCTGATAGGGACGCTCGAGATGGCCGTCCCCCTGGTCGAACATGAAGGACAAACGCCAATCAAGATTTGCGACCTCCTCAGTATACGCCTGGGAGTCGAAGCGAAAACTGGTCAAGTCATCGGCGGATAGCGACCGTGGATCCGCGCTGAGGATGGCAGACATCGCCTGGCTATCATTGCCATAGGCGCCCACCACAGTGCGGTCATATATCGTTTTGCCGAACGCGGTCACAGAACCGGCGAAAAGCGCAATTAGCACACCAAGACGCATGCGCGACCAAAGCGATGATGCAGATGTCTTCTGATGGTTTTCTTGAGTCATGAGGGCAGCCGAACAAAGGTGATCGTTCTGACCGCCGCCCACCGACGCGTCGTACAGAAAATCCGCTTATGGGTATCTTTTGTCAAGGAACTCTCGACTATTCAAGATTAACGGCAAATGGAACGGAGTATCCCTCTCGAACAGGCGTGTCGGCGGTGCCCGAGAAGACAAACATATTGAGCACGCGGCTTTCCTCAACCTCCTCAGGAACAAGAGGAATCTGGTCAAAGTTAGCGGCATAGGCCTCACGTTTTGCAAAGTCGGATGCGCCTCGGACACCACCGCAGGCGGACAGGATGAAACCCGTCGCCATTAGGAAAAAGACCGCTCTTGTCTTCATAGGGCTCCTCCAATGGCGGTGCGCGCCAAAACTTCGTCATAAGGTTGGTTTGAGATCAGATAGATGTAGTTGCGCGAACCTTCCTGGCCGCGCGGGGACAGGAAGTCGCTTTCCAACGTCGCGGCGAGCCATGGCGCGCGAAGATCACGCGGGCTGAGTGTGACAACTGTGTCTGAAACGTTCTCTAGCAGTACGGAGGTAACATAAAGGTTCTCCTGTCGCCATGTCCCCACGGCCTCAGCTATCACACCGCCCGACCGACCAAAAACCAGAGGAGCGGAAGGCGCGAGGGGCGTCTCAACGATCCCCGAGAAGACACCTCCCGGAGGCGGCAAGGTGCCGTTGCTCAGCGATGCCGCATAGCGGGTGAGGCTCACATAACTCTGTTGTTGGCCCGGGCGGTTCGTCGGGGGGGTCTGATTGCGCGAGGCATCGAACCCGTCCGAGTCGATGGCATCATTCTGCGAAAGACTTGCTAGGCGCCGCCGGGAAATCACTTCACCCGCCTGACCGGTCGAGTAGACATGCGGCGTGATCAGTATGACCAACTCCGTACGCCCGCTGGTTTCGACGTCACCACGAAAGGCAGTGCCCAGGATCGGAATGTCACCCAGGATTGGAACCTGATCACGATCTGTCACCTGCGAGTTTGTAAGCAAGCCGCCAAAGGCAATCGTTGCCCCATCCATCGCGGTTACCGTTCCTTCAACCCGCGCTGTGTTGACCGTGTCGATCGGGATCACAGTCACATTGCCATCGTCGTCGACGACAGAAAGGTCGGTGCTGTTCTCAGCAATCGTGGAGTTTTCTTGCCGGACGACCATCGTGATGGTGCCATCGGCGTTGATCCGAGGGATGATCTGCAGTGTCTGACCGACTTCGCGGATCTCGGTCTGGGCCTCAATGAAGGAGTTGGTCGAGTTGTCGTTGACGATTGTCTGCGTATCAAAACCTCTGGTGAGGACAGCTTCTTCCCCTACAAACAGCTCTGCCGGGGAGTTGTTGGCGGCGACCAAGAGCGGGGTCGAGAGTGTTTGCACTCGGTTCTCGCTCTCCAGAAGTTCGATCTGCGCCAACAAATTGTCGTTCAGAAGTTGCAGGAAGAAGGTTCCGCCTTCGAGTGGAAAATTCCCGGTGAGGATGGTCGATGTTCCGTCATCATCAGCAATCCCGAAATTGAAAATCGAGCGGAACTCATCGTTCAGACTCAGCGCTAGGATCTTCATCTCCAGAAGAACCTGCTTGGTTGGTCGGTCGGTCGCGCGGATTACCTGCTCAATGCTCTGAAGGACCGCCTGGTCCGAGGTGCGTACGAAGAGCAGGTTGTGATCACGGTTTACGGTAACAAAAATTGTGGGCTCCAGCCCCAAAACCTCTGCCGCATCGCCGAAACCGACGCCCCCCGTGCTACCCAACTCCAAAAGCTGTGCAAGCTCTCGTGCATTCAGATTGCCGCGGTCGATCGAGCTAACGTCACTGCTGTTACCACCTGAGCTGTTGTTGTCATTATCGCTGTTGGAACGAAAGCGATCTGAACTGCTACTCGTGCTGGTGCTACGGCTCCCTTGGATGGCCGTTCCGTCTGTAACCAGCGCGTCCGGATCTTCTGTATCTAGATCCAACTCAACTCGGTCGCCGAAGAGATTTTCAATTGTAAGCGCAGCCGTCACAACATTTTGGTTGCGCAGTGTGAAGATTCGAATGTTTCCATCCCTGAAGATGACCACCTCGCTGCTGAACTCGGAAGGCGTTAGCAAGAGGTACGAGTTCGTCTCTCGATCGAAGGTAAAGGAGAGACCGGTCACCCGGGCAATCGTTGAAATCGCGCCGCGCACGGTGGTGTTGCGGACGATCATGGTGAGCTGCTCAGTACTTGCTTCGCTGGTCGCGATGACGTTCGCACCCGTCAGCTCCGAAATCAGACGCAGCGCTTCACTGACGGTGGTGTCTCTAAACTCAAGCTTCTGGATAAAGCCACCCTCGGGCACTTGAGAAGCTGCCACTGCGGGAGAGAGAGCGATCATGACCGCAACGAACAGGTGGTATAGAGCACGTCGCATGCGATCACCTCAACTCGATTACTTCGCCGAAGGTGCCGACCTCGAGGATCACGCTGATATCGGTGATTTCTCGGATCCGAATGACATTCTCGGGTCTCGAAGATTGCAGCGTGACAGTGTCGCCTTGGGTCACGACAAAGATCCCGTGACCGTCGATCTCGAGCAGCACGGTCGGTGGATCAAGCGACCTTGAGCGACCGATCCCTCGCAGCCTCATCTCAGGTAGGCGCTGAGGAACAGCCGCCGGGACAAAGCGCCTTTGGCGAGACTGCTGAACACCTTCAGTGGCAGATTGATCGAAGATCGTCTCGGGAGAAAAAGGATCCTCGCGGGCGGCCTCATCGGTCGAAGCGGGCGTTTGATCCTCAGCAACTGTTTGATCCTGCGCCTGAGAAAAGCCGGGAGCGCTCAGACACAGAGCGATAGCCATGACCAGAGATGCAGGCTTTGTGGTACGCAGATTAAGCGACATCGACGACAAACCTGAATTGCTTGCCGAAGTGAATGATCACTTCCTTCTGACCACGCTTTAAGATGCGCACTTCGACGCGCATTTCGCCATAGCCGTCATGTTGGATCATATCGCGGTATGCGTCTTCAATCCTCCGGAGCACTTGTCCATTGGATTTATAGAACACCTCGTCGCGTTCTGCGCTGGGTCCCCCAACCGCCATGCTTTTCTACTCACGTAAGACAGGTCCAAAGACGCTGGCGGAGAAGCTGGCGACGCCAAACCGATATCCAAAGATTAGTCTTAAGACAAGACCTTAAGTTCTCTAGCTAAGCCCAGAACATCGACGCAGGACGCGTTTAGCATTCGTTCGCCTTGAGCGCTAAGGGAACAAAAAACACACAGTTCTTAGGATGCCGGGCGTTATCCACTAAACCTGCCAGTTCCCGTTTCTAAACCCGTTTAGCGTCTGATATTATTGAGAAAACTACTCAGGCTTTGAGATAGGAAAATCGGCCAGAACTAGTCGTGCCGCTTCATCGGCATTTGCACTGGCTTCCCGTAATTGCGCATCTGAAAGGCGCTTAGAGGCCGACGCATGCCACACGGGAATACGCTCCTGAACATCATAAACATCGATCGAGAGAGAGCCTTCTTTGTACTCGACAACACGTGTTTCGGTCGTCGGAAACGGCGTCAATCCGTAGTATCTTCCCCCCCATCGATAACTACGACCGACCGAGACATAGGTCGAAGGATAGGACCGTGTCTTGATCCTGTCGCGCACACCAAGCGTATATGTAACAGCAAAGTCGGCAGTCTCCGGATCTTGCGATAACTGATAACCTTTTTCTATAAATACTCCCTCGATCGCCTGGGTCATCCGACGTTCCGCAAGAGGAGAAATTGGGTAGTCTCCATCTTGGATCAGAGGCGGATCCTGCGCCCAGACAAAAGTCTTATAGCCTGTCAGCTCGGCAGCCGGATCTCGATCAACGAAGACTTTCGGCGCTGTCGAACACGCCGCCAGCAAACTGAGACCTGCTATCGCAAGACCCCTCGTCAGAAGCTCACATAATTTCATATTTTCCTCTCAAGTTGGTCTCATCGAAGATCTTATCTCGCCTCGCGCAGAAGACCACGAAGTATGCTTCCTCATGCAGATCAATAGCTGATCTGGAGCGGTCGCCGAAAGTCGAGGAACTGCCTGAGCAGCGTACTTACGCGTCTCGCAGCAGCCTCTCTCTTGAGCATTTTCTATTTACCGCTCGCGGCGACAGCTGATGGCGGCGTCGGCGGC
>JBCDAQ010000050.1:0-22360 GCA_039185285.1 Pseudomonadota bacterium | reverse complement strand
GGCGCGCATAACCTTGTCGCCCTCTAGCGGGAAGGTCAGAGTCTCGCCCATCCGCTCCGAGCCGCGCTCGATCAGCGCCATGGCAATCGAGTGGCCGAGCGTCGGCGAGAAATAGGTCGAAGTGACATGGCCGATGAAGACCATCGGCCATGTCACTTCGACCTATTTCTCGCCGACGCTCGGCCACTCGATTGCCATGGCGCTGATCGAGCGCGGCTCGGAGCGGATGGGCGAGACTCTGACCTTCCCGCTAGAGGGCGACAAGGTTATGCGCGCCACGATCTGTGATCCCGTCTTCCTCGACAAGGAAGGAGCCCGTCAGAATGTCTGAACCGCAAACTGTCCTGGCCGGCGCCAGCGCCTCCGAAGGCCTCTCCGTCACCATCGAGGATCGGGGCCTCACCGGCATGATCACCCTGCGCGGAGACCTCGCATCACCCGCTCTGGCCGCTGCTGTGAAAGACCACAGCGGTGTCGTGGTACCAGCACCATTGACGGCAGCGTTCAACGGCGACCTGGGGGCTGTCTGGATGTCGACGGACGAGCTTCTGCTCTTCTGCGCCTATGCCGATGCGCCCGCCAAGGCGGCGGCGATCAGCGACGCACTGGCAGGCGAGCACCACATGGCGGTCACGGTCTCAGACACTCGTGCTGTCATTCAGGTGACCGGCCCCGGCGCCCGGGAACTGATGGCCAAAGGCGCCCCTCTGGATGTCTCCGACGCCGCCTTCCCGATCGGCACCGCCCGCCGCACTCATTTCGCCGAGATCGCAGTCGGCATGTGGCGCACTGGTGAGGACGCTTGGGAAATCGTCTGCTTCCAATCCTATGCCCAGCACCTATACGACTGGCTGGTCGCCTCCTCGGGCGAGGGGTCGAGGGTCGAGTTCTTCTAAAGTGCCGGGCGCGTCCCTTTACTTTTGCTAATGGCAAGCAGCTATGCACAATCCGCAATGGTGCAGCGCAAAATCGTTCCTATCTGTGTGTCAGACCAAGTTTCCAATCCTCTGACAACGGAGCGACGATCATGACCAATCTCAGCCTCACAGCCTGCCGCGAACGTGGAACCGACACTGCTGCAACCGCAGCTCAACGTGCCAAAGCACTGCGCGCAAGCGAAATGCGCCGCTTGGTCTCTTGGATTTTTGGCGCCGCGCGCACTGCATAAATCTACCCCTTGCGCTCAAGTGCATTCGCTGGCACCATCTCTAGCAGTCGCAACAACTGAAAGGAGGTGGTCGAATGTCGAGTGAGACTTTCGGGCGTATGGTGAAAGATATGCAGGACATTATGGGGGGCAGCCCCTCCTAACCACCTTCTGAGAACATAGACTGGGAACGGTGGCGAGTATGTCTCGCAACAAACGCTCATTCTCACGAAAGGGCCTCGCAGCGACTGCGGGGCCCTTTTTTGGTTAGACCTTCGTTGCAACAGCAGGCGGTGTCCTCGCTTGCCGCGCTGCAACAGCTTCGCGGTGAGAAATATAAGTGGCTGAAGCGACCACGATCCCACCGCCCAGAATCACGAATGGATCCAACGCTTCACCGAACATCACCATTCCCAGAATCACAGCCCATACGAGTTGTAAGAACTGCGCGGGTTGGGTCACTGTTATCGGCGCACAAGCAAAGGCTCTGGTCATTGTCCAGTGACCTGCAGTCGCAAAAAATGCGGTCAGGCTGAGCCAGAAGATCTCTTCCCAGGTGGGATTGCGCCATTCCAACAACGCCAAGGGAAAGAGAATCGCGGTGCTCCAAAGAGAGAGCATAAAGACGATGGAGATCGCATCTCGGCTGGAAGTCAGCCTTTTTGCGATTAGAAATGACGTGGCGAAACAGGGGGCCGCGCAAAGCTGTGCGAGATGACCATATGAGATTTCTTGCAAGCCGGGGCGGAGGATGACCAGCGTTCCAATAAAAGCAATGGCAATCGCTGTGATCCGGCGAAGCTTCATCTTCTCGCCCAGGAACAAAGCCGCTCCTAAGGCGACGAAAATGGGAGCGGTGTAGCCAATGGCTGTCACCTCGGCGATCGGTATCCGCGCCATTGCAAAGAACCAGAGGCAGACGGCAACTCCGTGAATCGTCCCCCGAATGCCAAAGATCAGCATTTCTTTACCATTTGGCGGCGACTTCAGTAGCGGTCCGACAAACGGCACCAGCATGATGAGCCCAATCACGTAACGCAGGAAGGCACCCTCTGCTGCCGGAAGATCAGATCCCAAATAGCGAACGATCCCGGTAACCGCGACGAAGAACAACGTGGTGGCGACCATCCACCCGATCCCCTCCAGGGTGCGGTCTTCTTCTTGGATCGCAATGTCACTCATCCCTCCTGATTGACGCTGCATTTGGAGGCTGTCAACAAAAGGCAGGCTTGCATTTTTCGCATGGCTCTCTAGATCGGCGGCGATGATTGCCTCCCGACCCATCGTGAAGATCCGCCCTGGCAAGGGTAAGCGTTTGGCAGAGGGCGCGCCGTGGGCCTTTGCTGACGAGATTGCAATGGATCGGCGGACGAAAAACGTGGAGCCTGGTTGTCTCGTAGTGTTGGCCGAGGGTGATCGTGTTCATGGCCTCGCGGCGTTCAATGGAAAGAGCAAGATCCCTGCGCGGCTTCTCGACCCAGATCCGAATGCTGAGATCGATACAGTTTGGCTCGCAAACCGATTGGACCGTGCTCTGAAGCTCCGAGAGGCTCTATTCGATGCTCCTTTCTACCGCTTAGTGCATGCTGAAGGGGATGGTCTGCCCGGCCTTGTCATCGATCGGTTTGGCGAGGCATTGGTCATCCAGCCAAATGCGGCCTGGGTTGAAACCCGGCTGGAGAGCTTGATCGATACGGCGGCCGACGTGACTGGATGCACAACGGTTGTCGTCAACGCGACCTCTCGCGCCCGGTCGCTCGAAGGTTTGGTGACGTATACTCGGACTGCGAGAGGTGCTCTGGACGGCCCGGTTCCCGTGCCTATGAACGGTGCTGTTTACCTTGCAGATCTGGCGGAGGGCCAGAAGACCGGTCTCTTTTACGATCAACGTCCAAACCATGCATTTGCCGCACAGCTTGCGGCTGGCAAGCATGTCTTGGATGTCTTCTCGCATGTAGGCGGTTTCGCATTGGCGACACTTGCGGGTGGCGCGGCTTCTGCTTTGTCGGTCGACAGCTCGGCTCCCGCGCTTGATCTCGCCTTAGGGGGTGCAACGGCCATGGGTGCACAAGATCGCTTTGAGATCCACCAAAGCGATGCATTCAAAGCACTGGAAAACCTGGCGAATGACGGGCGTAAGTTCGATATTGTGGTTTGTGACCCTCCGGCTTTCGCGCCGAACAAAGCGAGCTTGCCTCAAGGGTTGCGTGCCTATCAGCGGGTTGCGCGGCTCTCGGCTCCGTTGGTTTCAGCAGGCGGTTGGTTGATCCTTTGCTCATGTTCTCACGCAGCTGACCCTGAAAGCTTCGGTCGCGCATGTGCGAATGGGATCAGGACGTCGGATCGCGCGGCTCAGCTGGTTCACTCGGGCCGGGCAGGGCCAGACCATCCCCAGCATCCATACTTGGCTGAGAACAGCTACCTCAAGGCTCTTTTCTTCCGGATGCAAGACGGATGAGCCGACCCAGCGTTATGATCGACACTTGCGTGTTGTTCGCCCGTATTCCTCGCGGGTTGACATTGGGCGCGGCCGAACACGGCCTGATCAAACCTCATTGGTCGGCCAGAATTCTCGAAGAATGGCGCCGGTCGACAGTAAAGCAGGGTGGCGATGGTCTTGAGGTCGAAAATCTCGTCTCGCGGATGAACGAGAGATGGCCTGACGCCCTTCTTCCATCGAACCCGGCGTTGGAGGATCTCATCAGTCTGCCGGATCCAGGCGACGCACATGTCGTCGCGGCGGCAGCGGGTAAGGTCGCCACCGTGCTGACCTTCAATATCCGAGATTTCCCGACGCGAGCTTTGGCGGGGCAGGGCCTCGAAGCGCGCCATCCCGATGAATTTCTCTGGTTGCTGCAATCTGAACGCCCAGAAATCTTTTCGGACTTGGCGGCGCGGATCGCGACCGAACACGGGGCAGAGTCGCCCAGAGCAATCCGAAATCTTCTGAAGCGCTCACTCCTACCTCGGCTCGGCAAAGCAATCGAGGCCGCGCTGAACCGTTAGTCGGCCTCGCCCATCATCGCGGCGAAACCACCCTCGTGAAGTTGAGACAGCTCGTCGAGTGGGATCGCGGCCCTGCCAAGGGCAAGTTCGCGTCCGGTTACGGTGCCTACCCTTTTCAGAGAGACTTGCGTTGCGACGGCAGCCTCCGTCATCAGGGCCAAAGCGTCTTCCGAGCAGGAAACTAGGTAGCGACCTTGATCTTCGCCAAAGAACCACCCTGCATCCGGTAGTTCGCCATGTGCGTCGATCTGGACCCCCACATCTCCTGCCAGCGCCATCTCAGCGGCAGCAATCGCCAAACCGCCGTCGGAAAGATCATGCGCGGCAGAGATCAGCCCTTTGGCCTTAAAGTCTCTGACCAATTGGCCAGCCTTCGCCTCATTTCGCAGATCGACCGACGGCGCGTCGCCCTTGGCCTCGCCGAACATCTCCCAAAGCAGGGCAGATTGCCCAAGATGTCCCTTAGTCTGCCCGATCAGGACGAGAGCATCACCCTCTGCGGGTGCCATCGAAATCAACTGGTCGAGGTCTCCTAACAATCCAACAGCGCCAATGGTGGGCGTCGGCAAGATCGCATTGCCATCCGTTTCATTGTAAAGGCTGACGTTGCCTGAAACGATCGGCATGTTGAGCGCCCTGCACGCCTCGCCAATGCCTTGGATACATCCCACAAATTGACCCATGATCTCTGGCTTTTCTGGATTTCCAAAGTTGAGATTATCTGTCGTTGCCAGTGGCATCGCACCGGTTGCTGACAGATTGCGATAAGCTTCGGCAACAGCTTGCTTTCCGCCCTCGACCGGATTTGCCTTGCAATAGCGCGGTGTCACATCAGACGTGAATGCCAAAGCTTTCTGCGTGCCATGGACGCGAACAACCGCCGCATCTGAGCCTGGGCGGACCACAGTATCGGCCATCACGGTGTTGTCGTACTGTTCCCAAACCCAACGGCGAGAACAAAGGTTTGGCGACGCGATCAGTGTGCGGACAGTATCGGCGATATCAACCTCTGGCACCGAGGTGAGAGGCGCTGGCGCAGGTGCTGAATCCCACGGGCGATCATACTCTGGCGCCGTGCCCGAAAGCGCTTTCAGCGGTAAGTCAGCCTTGACCTCATCGCCATGACGAACCAAGAAGCGGTCTTCCTCAATCGTGTGTCCGACGATGGCGAAATCCAGATCCCATTTATCGAAGATGGCCTTAGCTTCGGCTTCTTTTTCCGGTCGGAGCACCATCAACATACGCTCCTGGCTTTCGGAGAGCATCATTTCGTAGGCAGTCATCGCATCTTCGCGGCATGGCACCAGATCGAGGTCGAGCTCGACGCCCAGATTGCCCTTGTCCCCCATCTCGACTGCTGAGCAAGTCAGGCCGGCTGCTCCCATGTCCTGAATTGAAATGACAGCCCCCGAAGCCATCAGCTCCAGGCAAGCCTCCAACAGGCGCTTTTCAGTGAAAGGATCGCCGACTTGAACGGTTGGACGTTTCTCTTCGATGGTTTCATCGAACTCGGCCGAGGCCATGGTGGCCCCGCCAACGCCATCGCGTCCGGTTTTTGCTCCCAGATAAACAACCGGCATGCCAACACCAGAAGCGGCTGAATAGAAAATCTTGTCTGCTTCCGCCAAACCCGCGGCAAAGGCATTGACCAGACAGTTGCCATTGTAGGCAGGGTGAAACCGTACCTCGCCGCCCACGGTTGGAACTCCAAAGCAATTGCCGTATCCACCGATGCCGGAGACGACGCCGGATACAAGGCTCCGCGTCTTCGGATGCTCAGGTGCTCCGAAACTCAATGAATTCATCGCAGCAATCGGTCGTGCCCCCATGGTGAAGACGTCGCGCAGAATGCCTCCCACGCCGGTCGCGGCGCCTTGTTATGGCTCGATATAGGAAGGGTGGTTGTGGCTCTCCATTTTGAAGACGACAGCGTGGCCATCCCCAATATCCACGACACCGGCATTCTCACCCGGCCCACAGATCACCTGCGGTCCCGTCGTCGGCAAGGTTCGCAGATGAACCTTAGAGGACTTGTAAGAGCAATGCTCGTTCCACATGGCCGAGAAGATCCCAAGCTCGGTAAAGCTTGGCGTTCGTCCCAACAGGTCGAGAATGCGCTGATACTCATCAGGCTTCAGCCCGTGATCGGCGGCCAGCGACTGATTGACCTCGGGTTCGGTGACGCTCATAGGGGACCTCGTTTGGGGCTGCTCGGCGCTGGATAGATACTTTTGATGGCCTTGGGAAGCCTCAGCCTGCGGTTGGCGGGCATGCTGTCTCGCCGGTCCGGACCGCTGTATCCAAAGTCAGGATTAATTGCGACTTTGTCATCTCATCAGCCAATGCCTGACCCGCCAGTTTCACCCGAGAGCCTGAGCCTTGATGCGGTAGAAAATTCACCGATACGAGGTCGGCATTGTCGCTCACAATCACCAAGCTTCCGCTTGCCTCATCTGCAAACATGGTTGAGCCACGCACAACATGGTCAAGCCAGCAACGCACGGCAACCGAGCGGACGCGGTCACGGGCCTCGGGTCCCTCTAAGTCAAAAACAATCGTCATTGACGGCCCGCTATCCGCTTCCAGTGCTTGGTCGATGGTCAAAGCGTCAGCAGCGACGATCGCGGAGGTCTGAGGAATTGGCAGGGGCGTGGGCGGCGCCTGACGAACGGGCGCGCAAGCCGCCAGGAAAAGCGCAATCGCCGCGAGCGCTCTCACGCAGTCGCCATCGTGTCGAGCAGGCTTTGGAACAACGGTCGTCCATCCGTTCCACCGAGGGCTGCATCCGACAAGCGTTCCGGATTGGGCATCATGCCCAGAACACGCCGATACTCACTCAGTATGCCTGCAATATCGGCCATCGCGCCGTTGGGGTTTCCGCCAGCGTCGCCATCCGGCTTGCAATAGGTGAACGCGATCCGGTCATCGCTACGCAGGCGCGCAAGTGTCGCCTCGTCTGTGATGTAATTGCCTTCGTGATGCGCAACAGGAACGCGGATGACACCGCCATTGCCATAGGCTGAAGTGAAGGGGCTCTCCGTCGTCTCAACCCTCAGATGAACATCGCGGCAAACAAACTTCAGACCGGCATTCATCATCAACGCACCGGGCAGCAAGCCGGTTTCGGTCAAAACCTGGAAGCCATTGCAAACGCCGAGGACCATTCCACCACCTTTGGCAAATTCGACAACCGATTGCATGATGGGGGAGCGGGCTCCGATCGCGCCGCATCTCAGATAATCGCCGAAAGAGAACCCACCCGGGATCGCGATCACGTCCAATCCGGCTGGCAGCTCGCTGTCTTTGTGCCAGACACGCTCCGCCGGCCTGCCTGCTGCTTCGGTTAATGCGACCTCCATATCTCGGTCGCAGTTGGATCCAGGAAAGACGATTACTGCCGTTTTCATTACCGTGTCCTTTTGTCCAACCGCTCGGTCAGCGCCTCAGCAGAACCGCATCCATCTGATCTTCTGGGACCAAGCGTCGTTTCAACACCACCGGAAAGAAATACACTGCTCGAAGACCGTATTGGTCGAGCCGGGCCAGAAGGTCAAGATAGCTGCTCTCCCCATCGTAAACTTGTCTGAGGGGCAGCTCGATCTGAACCCCCACCGCCCGCTTCAACAGGGCGTCCGCTCCGGCAATCACCTCAGGTTCAAGCCCCTGCACATCGATCTTCACAAAGACCTTGTCATCCTTGCCAAGATAGGTTGCCGCCAGGTCGTCCAGACGGTCAACGGATACCTCGATTGACCCGACCGGCCGGAATGCCGCCACATCGGCGCGTCCTTGCGTTGGCTTGAGGGCGGAACTCAGCGAACTGTCCTTGTAATGGTGAACGGTCAGCTGCCCAGCGTCAGCGCCCACGGCGCTTGGGGGGTGAACCGACCACGCCGCGTCCCCGGCGGCTGTCCTCGACAACACTTTGTGCACATCTGGAAGCGGTTCGAATGAGACGATCCTGCCACGATAGCCGCAAGCTCGCAGCTTTTGGCCGTACTGCCCCTCATTGGCGCCGACATCCAGAACCACATCCGCCTTTGATTGAATAATCAAAGCGACGCTCTTACGGGTCTCGAAATGCGGAAACCAACGCTGAAGCGTCTTCTTCTTTGGGAAGGGAACAAAACGGCGCCACCAGCGGCGGGCCATGTTACTCGACCTCGATCCGATAGTTCTCGATCACCGTATTCGCCAAGAGCTTCTCGCACATGGCTTCCAGCTGGGTTTCCGCCTCTGCTTGACTGCTCGCGTCCAGATCAATCTCGATCATCTTGCCCTGACGGACGTCATTGACCCCCTCGAAGCCGAGAGATCCCAACGCATGCGCGATGGCCTGCCCCTGGGGGTCGAGAACGCCATTTTTGAGGGCGACAAACACACGGGCTTTCATCGGCGGGATCCTGCTCTAGCTCACTCGCCGCCTGATTAGCCGCTCGCGGAGCGCACGGCAATTCCTATTCCGCCACCTCGCGCCCTTCCTCGATCACGCCGAGGATCAGCGTCCCCAGAACAGCCGCGTTCAACACATGCCAGAGGAAGTGTGTGCCCATCGGGAACACGCCGCAAACCGGTTGGTCCAATGTGCGAAACGTGAGCGAAACGGCGAAGATCGCCGCCGCGCCGACCAACCAGGGCCACGCGTCGTGCCCAGAGGAGAAAAGATAAAGCCCGACACCCATCAGCGCCAGAAAGGCGGGGAAGTAAGGTTGCCAACCCGTGATCAGTGGGCCGGTGAAGAGATTGATGAACTGCCCGATCAACAGGGCGGCCGTCGGAAAGCCAAAGGTGACGATCGCCGCCGTCGTCAGCGTGCCCCCTGCCAGCATGATCGTTGCAAACGTGATCGACAATGCTACCCAGAAGACCGTGGTCTGGGTTGAGAACGGCTCGCCCGGGACTAGAATATCGATCCCGCCACCGCGCGTCATCAGGGCGCCGGCAATCAATGCTGCCAGAAAACCGATCGTCAGGATCCCGGCCTTGGCCCAACTCAGATCCAGAAAGCGATTCATCGCGATCGTAAAGAAACTCAGGATGAAAATCATGATCGGCCCGGTATCCGCCAAAGCCGCCCAGCGGGTCGCGAAGGTGTGGAACAGGAAGGAGCCGACCCCGATCACGCAGATCAGAACACCCAGGTAAGTCACTGCACCGTCACGTCTATGCATGATCCGGGCATAGATCAGACACCCAATCCCCGCGACAATGAACGCCAAATTCGTCAGTGCGTTCACGGGCTCTGCCCAGAACTCTGCGGACATGCGTTCGCAATAGGCGTTGATCTGCTTTGTCCAGTCCATGAAGCACTCCCTTTCCCGCTCAGGTAGGCGGCGAACCGCGCACGTCTAGGCGTCAGGAGGTCAAATCACCTTCACGGATCAATTCCATACTTCTTGCGGTACCTCTCCCGCTCCCGGCGATTGCTGTAGCGGAAGAAAAAGAACACACCGAAGGTGAAGAGAGAGCCCATCAAGATGAAGGCGATCGGCGCAATCCAAAGATCGCTGAACCCACGCGCCAGACGCACACGGGTCGGGCTTTCCGGCAGGTAAAGCACACGAACCCAATCCCCGATGGATCGGTCGCCATATTCGTGTGTGACCTCGACTTCTGCCTCGTACGTATCTCCCGTTCGGGTGGTGTAGCGCACTGTCGGCCAATCGGTGACGACCTGCTCGGCCGATCCGGTATCGCGGGAGCGCGTTTCGACGGACTGCCGGATCGACGTGATCTCGGCCTCCGCCGCCTCGCCCCAGCGCGCGAACTGATAGGACTCATACGCAATCCCGATGCCGATCAGAAGAAAGATCGAGCAGAAAAGAATAATGAACCACTGCAGAAACAGTGGCATGTCATATCGAAACCTTGGAGCGACTGACATATCGAAACCTTCGTCTTCTTAGCACGTCAGGGGGCCACCCCCCATCGCTTCTCATACTTCGCGCGCTCTCGGCGGTTCAGCCAGCGGAACAGCCAGATGGTGCCAGCAATCAAAAGCAAACAGGGCACCACGATTGCCAAGGGTTGCTTCCACGTGTCCCAAACGCCGCGAGAGATCCGCACGCGGGTCGGATCATCGGGCATGTAGGCGACCCGAATCCAGGTCTGATCTCGGATGGCTTGACCACCGCGATTGGTCTCTGCCTCGACCGTATAGGTTTCCCCGCTCTCGGTGGTGTAGCGGACGGTCGGATAAACAGCGGTCGAGGTGTTGCCCCAAATCTCACCACGAGAGTTCCGCGACCCACCAGCGCTTTCTGTGCGAATGCTGATGATCTCGGCCTCGGCATGCCGCGCCTCGCGCTCAAATCGGCTGTCGTTCCAGCCAGCCCAGATGCCAACCGCCATGAAAAGCGCGGGAATGCCAGCGATGAGGAACCCACTCCACAGGGGCATAGGCGGCCGATAAGGGGGTGGCCCCTTCGGCTTTGACCGGGTCTGGTTGGTCTCAGGTGTTAAATCTTCGTCAGACTTACCGGGTGCGGGATAGGCCGATTTGCGCATCGGAGGCCTCCTGATCGCGGAACTCCACGATCAGTGTACCAGTTTTGGCCCCGCAAGTGCGCCACCATTCTGCGGTAGGATCCCAAGGCGTCTGGCGACCTCGGTATAGGCATCGGCCAAATTGCCCAGATCGCGGCGGAAGACGTCTTTATCCAGCTTCTCGCCCGTCTTCACGTCCCATAGCCGGCAGCTGTCCGGGCTTATCTCATCGGCCAGGATAATCCGTTGGAAATCGCCATCGAAAATCCGTCCCATCTCAATCTTGAAGTCGACCAGCTTGATCCCGACGCCAAAGAAAAGCCCGCTGAGAAAGTCATTCACCCGAAGGGCCATCGCGACAATCTCGTCCAGGTCCTGTTGGTTGGCCCAGTTGAAGGCGACGATATGCTCTTCGCTCACCAGCGGATCGCCCAGCGCATCATCCTTTAGGCAGAACTCGATGATCGGCCGGGGCAGGGGCGTGCCTTCCTCCAGGCCGAGGCGTTTTGAGATCGTCCCGGCCGCCACATTGCGCACGATTATCTCTAGCGGAATAATCTCAACCTGACGAATGAGTTGCTCGCGCATATTAAGGCGTTTGATGAAATGATTGGGCACGCCGATACTACCCAGTGCCTGCATGATATGCTCGGAAATCCGGTTGTTGAGGACGCCCTTGCCTTCGATCACGTCCTTTTTCTCGGCGTTGAAAGCGGTGGCATCATCTTTGAAGTACTGGATGTAGGTGCCCGGCTCCGGACCTTCGTAGAGAATCTTCGCCTTGCCTTCGTAGATCAGTCGACGCCGTGCCATATCATTCCTCGTGGATGAGCCCGGAGCCACCCGGGAGATCGCTCCATACATGGGGTGAGGCATTTTGCCAAGACTTGCGCTAGATCATAGTTCAGGCCCGTTCGAATCCCTATATGAGCAGCAACAACTTAGTGTAACCAGAGGAAACCGATGTCACAATTCGACGATCGCGAACGCGCCTTCGAAGCAAAGTATGCTCATGATCAGGAAATGCAGTTCAAGGCTGAAGCTCGGCGCAACAAGCTCCTCGGCCATTGGGCAGCAGGTCTATTGGGAAAACCCGATCCCGATGCCTACGCGATGGAGGTCATTAAGGCGGATTTTGAGGAAGCTGGCGATGAAGATGTTTATCGCAAACTAGCCGGAGACCTCGGTGACAAGGCAACCGAGGCCGAGATCCGCTCGGCCATGCTCGAAAAAATGGCTGAGGCCAAGGAACAACTGATGAGCGAGGTCTGATCAGGCCCCGCCCAGCAAACGCTCGACAGCGTCGGTAACCTGAACGCTGTCGGGCTCTACCTGCGTGCCGAAGGCGGTCACCAACCGGCCATCGGGCGCAATCAGATACTTGTGGAAATTCCAGCGCGGAGCTTTGGACGTTCCCAGTTCCTTGCGCGCCCACTGGTAGAACGGATGAGCCTTCGATCCGCGGACCCGTGTGATCTCGGTCAATGGGAAGTCGAGGGAGAAGTTGACCTCGCAGAAATGCTTCACCTCGGCCTCGCTTTCCAACTCCTGACCGCCGAAATCATCCGACGGCACGCCGATCAGCACAAATCCCTGCTCGCGATACCGATCATAAAGCGCCTGGAGCGCGTCATACTGATACGTGAATCCACAGCGAGAAGCCGTATTCACCACCATCACAGGCCGACCGGAAAACTGCGCCAAGTCCAGCGGGGCACCATCAATGTCAACGAAACTGAATTTATGCGCCGATGCGCCGGTCTTTTTAGCAATCGTCCCAGACCGGCTCGCGACGGGGAGCAGGGCAAGAGCGAATGCTGACAGGATCAAACGTCGTGTGGTCATCAGGCACCTCCGTTGTCTGCGACAACAAGGTAGCGGGCCACGACGGTAATCAAGGTGCTGATTTCAATGGATTTCGCAGGGCGGATCAGATGCCGCCCTACAGATGCTTTGAAGGGATTACTTCTCGCCCTTCTCGACTTTCCACGTCGTTTCGACGCTGCCTTTGCCACGGGCAGCTTTTGCCGTTGTGAACTCAGGCTCGATCCTTCGAAAATCGAGAGCAATGGTCTCCGGCGCACCGCCCTGAGCGTCGTCGAGTTCGGTTTCAGACAGCTCAGTGGTCTTCTTTTCCTTCTCTGACATCATGCAGCTCCGTTACTCGTCGTCAAAGACGCGCTCCATTCCTTTTGGTTTCGGTCTGCCGATCTTCGCGTCAGAATACCGAATGTTGTTTGCTTTGCCGTCAAATTCACCGCCTGAGGCTTGCTCCAGCGCGTCGTCTGTGACTTCTTCAGGTACGTTCTTTTCATCTTCTGACATTACTCAAATCCACGTCGCTTTTCGGTCATGCTTCAAACTCTAAACGAGTTCATCGTACAATTCGATCCAGGTCCTGATCGGCGGTTGCTTTAGCGCTCACCTTTGACAGTGAACTCAGTCAACTCAAAGGCGCCTTTGTTGCTATCTTGCGTGGTGTAGGTCCACTTGACCTCTTCATAGTTCAGCGTGACCCTTTCGGTGCCACCGGTTGCTTGATCTAGGGTGGTGTCTGCTAGTTCCTGAGGATGTTTGCTCATTGTCATCTCCGTTGTTACGTTGGCAACGGGATACCAAAACGCCTGATGTGGTTCTGTACCTACTCTCACATGCTCATTTCTTGACCTGACGCCCGGTACTGGGCATGAGGGCGGCCATGGCAGCTCCTCCCATTCTGACATTGTCCGATATTACCCTGGGCTGGGGTGGAAACCCGCTCTTTGCCGGGCTTGATGTGGTGATCAGCCCGAGTGATAGGCTTTGTGTCCTTGGGCGCAATGGATCCGGTAAATCCACCCTTATGAAACTCGCGGCCGGCATGATCGAGCCCGATGGTGGGCACCGTTTTGTCAAGCCAAGGGCGAGTGTTAGCTACCTGCCGCAAGAACCGGATTTTGCCGGGTTCTCTACGCTTATGAACTATGCATCCGCGGATCTCGATCCGGCTGAGCATTGGCGTGCTGAGATGGCGTTGGACGGGTTGAAACAGTCCGGCAGCATTGATCCAAAAGCCGCATCAGGCGGGGAGCGCCGCCGCGCAGCGCTGGCACGGGTGATCGCGTCGGACGCAGATCTCTTGTTGTTGGATGAGCCAACAAATCATCTCGATATTCATGCCATTGAATGGCTGGAGGGACACCTCGCACAGACAAAATCCGCTTTTGCGCTAATCTCTCACGATCGCGCTTTTCTCACAGCACTCGCGCGTGAGACGCTTTGGCTCGACCGAGGGATGGCGCGGCGCAATCCCAAAGGTTTCGCTGCCTTCGAAGATTGGCGGGATAAAATCCACGAGGAAGAAGAAGCGCAGCGTCACAAACTCGACCGATTGATTGCGCAAGAGGCGCATTGGGCCGTCTACGGTATCTCGGCCCGCAGAACCCGAAATCAGGGCCGTCTGCGCCGTCTGGAAGGGTTGCGCCAGCAACGTCGTGATCAGATCACCCGAACGGGCAGGGCAGCGATGGAGCTTTCCTCGGGCGAGAAGTCGGGCAAACTGGTGATCGAGGCGCGCGGGCTCTCAAAATCTTTCACCGAGAAACCAATTATTCATGACTTCTCGCTGCGTCTGGCACGAGGTGAACGGGTGGCGCTGGTTGGCCCAAATGGGGTCGGGAAAACAACACTCCTCAAGATGCTCATCGGCGAGGTTGAGCCAGATGCAGGGTCGGTCAAAATCGGCCAGACGGTCTCGATGGCGGTTTTCGATCAGAATCGGAGCCAACTCGATCCGGAAAAGACTCTTTGGGAGAGCCTTACCGAAGATAAGCTTTTAGGCGTCAAAGGGGCCAACGACCAGGTTATGGTGCGTGGCCATCCGAAGCATGTTGTCGGGTATCTCAAGGAGTTTCTGTTTTCCGAGAAGCAGGCAAGGGGACCGGTTAAGGCGCTCTCTGGTGGTGAGCGTGCGCGCTTGCTCCTGGCGCGGATCATGGCGCGCCAGTCGAACTTGCTGGTTCTTGATGAACCGACCAATGATCTAGACATCGAAACCCTTGATTTGCTTCAAGAGCTTGTGGCTGACTTTGACGGCACCGTCCTGGTGGTCTCTCACGACCGAGATTTCCTTGACCGAGTGGCAACAGCGACAATCGCGATGGAGGGAGATGGGCGCGGCGTGCTTTATCCCGGCGGTTGGAGCGACTATCGCGAACAGCGAGCGCACACCGTTCCCGTCCAAGAGCCAGAGGTAAAACGCTCCGCCGCCAAACCAATCGCAGCGCCTAAGCCGGCGGCTAGTGGCCTCACCGGAAAGCAAGAGCATCGGCTAAAGCAGCTCCCTGCGGAAATCGACCGGCTAGAGGCCGAGATCGCCAAGCTTGAAGATTTCCTCGCAACACCCGACCTTTTCACAACAGCGCCTGAGAAGTTCAACAAAGCCAGCGCAGGCCTGGCGGACCGACAAGTCCGATTAGAACAAGCCGAAGAAGAATGGCTCGAACTTGAAGAGTTAAGATCAGAAGCTTAGGCGAAGGCGGAAAAACACTGATGCGGTTCCTGTCTCTGCTCGTTCCCTTGATTGCTTTGCTGACATTCCCTGTTCGGGCCGAGGACGTTTTGGCGCCAGAACGCTGGCACCGCCACGTGACCCAAGACCTGTTGCCGTTCTGGACTCATCCCGATGCACTCGATGGCGGAGCTGGCCTTTACCCGGGGATGCGATGCAATGACGGTTCCTTGTTTTCCGAGGGTGCGCCCTGCTCCGAGATCGCGCGTCGGCCCTGGATTTCGCGTTCTAAGGCGACTGTTGTCGCGATCTCCCGCCAGACCTACGCCTATGGCGTTGCCTTTAACATGACCGGCGACCCTCAGTATCTGAGGGCGATGCGGCGCGGGGTCAGAGCACTCAGTGGCCCAGCGATTGATCCCGTCACGGGTAGGCATTTTCTGCGGTTCGATCACGAAAGCAAAAGCTGGCGCCCCGATGATCGGGAGCCAAACCTGGTGGAGCAGTCCTACGCGCTTCTAGGTCTGGCGTTTTACTACTATCTCACCCGCGATCCCGAAACGCTGCAAGTCATCCAACGGACCCGTGAGAATATAAAGATCGCTTTCCTCAATCCAACGACGCGGGGTTATCAGCTCCACAGTTCTAGCAGCGGCGAGCCTTCTGATGAGAACCACCTCGTCTCCTATCTCGATCAGATCAACGCCTATCTCCTGTTGATGACGCCACTTATAGAAGGCCCTGCTGGCGAGACATGGCGAGCCGATCTGGCCGAGATCTCGCACCGAGCTGAGGCGCGTTTCTACGTCGCGTCTGAGAACATGTTTGAAAGGCATTTGGCGGGGGCGGGTGGGGCTGCACGCGACCATCAAGCGATCCATTTTGGCTATACACTAAAGTCGTTCTGGTTTCTGCAAATGGCGGCAGCCCTCCTCGGTGACAACGACCGCGCCGGAGACTTGGGTCGGAAAGGGAAAGCGGCGCTCACTCGATCTTTCAGTGCTGGGCGAGGCGCTTGGGCAAACAGCATCGATGAAGCTGGGCATGTCGATCCGAAACGATCTTCTTGGACCTTTGCAGAACAGAGCCAGTTTGCAGCGTCCCTCGCGATTGCTGATCCGGATATGCGTCCAATGCTCACCACAAGCCAATCCTTCTGGCTGAGTAACTTTGTCGACCACCAACATGGTGAGGTCTTCAACACGGTCAGCTTTGATGGCAGTGTTCTTGAGGATGATGTCCCAAAGCATTGGGCTTGGAAGGCGGGATTTCACTCTTTCGAACAGGCGCTTACTGCCTACATCGCTGGCGGCGGCATTCTCGATCAACCGATTGATCTCTATTTCGCGTTCTCGGACCATCCGGGCTATCTACAGCCCTACTTTTTCACGGCCGATAAGGTGGCGGTTGCACCTGCTCGACAGACTGAGGAAGGCTCGGTGTCCAAGGTCACGTTCTCTGGAATTAGCTACGCTTCTCCGTGACTACCGCTCGGACCCCGCCTCAGCAAAGATCGCGTTGAGCAGCTGGCGCATTACATTTGAGTAGGCGTCGAAGTCACCTGATTGCACCTTGAGTGCTTTGAGATGTCCATGCGCCTCGGCTCTGTTGTCTTTGCAGAAACTCATCGTAACCTCGAACCCTTCGGATCTCGGCTGACCCGTTGGGATTTCGTCTGTCAAGCGACAGTCCGCGGCCGGGTTTGGTGGCCCGAGCGGATTGAAATGAAGGACCATCCAAGTTCTGTGGCGCGGCCCTTCGGGCGAGATTTCCCGCCAAGCGATCTCTTGGCTACCTCCAGCCGGTGGCTGCAGCCCGGCGATTAATTCATCAGAGCTTGCACCTTGAAACGCTTTGCCAAGGACAACTGTCGGAATGCCGCCACCGGATTGCATTGCGATCAAATCAGAGCCATCGATCGATGTGTCCCGATCGACATGAGTGATCACCGTCGCTTCATCGCATGCTGCTAAGAAGATAAGCGGAACTAGCAAGACCCATTTCATAAAGCTCTCCTTATGACGCCGCCAACCGTCTCTCTCGATGGAAGACGTAGACGCCAGAGCCTATGATGATCACCGTACCAACCAGTGTCCACTGATCCGGAAACTCGCCAAAAAACATCAGGCCGATCGTCGTCGCCCCAACAATCTCAAGATACTGAAGCGGCGCTAACGCGGCCGCCTCTGCACGCGCCAGGGCTTGCGCAATCATCTGATGGATCAGACAGGCCAACCCCCCGGCCACGAGGAAGAGCCAAAGCGCCTCAATCGGCGGGACGGTCAAGGTCAACTCGGAAACCTGCGCCACGGTTCCAACCCCCAGAACCACCGTTAACACAACCGCCGCCGTCGCCCCCATCCAGAACTGCATGGCAATCCGGCCACCGCCGGGGCTCAGAAGCCGCATGATGATCATGTATCCGGCAAAGGCGAAGGCGGTGATCAGCGGGTAGACAGCCGCCCAGCCATAAAGCTCGACATTCGGGCGCAAAACGATCAATGCCCCGATCAGACCGACGAAAACCGCAGAGTAGCGCCGCCAGCCGATCTTCTCCCCCAGGATCAAGGCCGACAGGACCGTGAGGATCAACGGCTCCACAAAGAAGATCGCGATGGCATTGGCGATCGGCATCACCTTGAGCGCCGAGTTGATCGCCAGGATCGCAATGGCGGCACAAACGCCCGCGAGAACATGCGCCTTCTTCGGCCAACACCACTCCCGAACCAGGCTGACGATCGGGATGAGGATCAGCGTTTGCGCCAGAAACCTACCCAGCGCGACCTCGCCCGGCACCACATAATCCGTCGCCCATTTGGCAAAGAGATCCATGAACGGCGCGCCCAACATGGCGACCGTCATGATAATAATGCCGAGGGTAGGATTATCCGTGGACTTCATTCACCCGGCATCGCCGGGCAAACCTCAAACGTCAAGATCTTCCGCGAAACGCGCGTTCTCTTGAATGTACTCGAAACGCAGCTCGGGTTTGCGGCCCATCAGCCGGTCGATCAGATTGCCGGTCTCGCCCTGATCCTCGTCGTCGATCACCACGCGGATCAAGGTCCGAGTGCTGGGATCCATCGTTGTCTCTTTGAGCTGCTTGGGCATCATCTCGCCCAGGCCCTTAAACCGTGTGTACTCGGTTTTCCCTTTTCCACCCAGTCCTTTAGAAAGCATTTCCTCCAGCTCAACATCATCCGACGCATAGGCTGATTTCGCCCCTTGAGTCAGGCGGTAGAGCGGCGGTGCCGCCAGGTAGAGGTGCTTGTTCTCGATCAAGGGCCGCATCTGTGTGAAGAAGAACGTCATCAACAACGAGGCGATATGCGCCCCATCCACATCCGCGTCGCACATGATGATGACTTTCTCATAGCGCAGATCGCCATCAATATATTTCGTACTGCCCTGAACACCCAGCGCCTGCATCAGATCCTGCAGCTCCTGGTTCTGTGCCAGCTTGCCTGCCGCAGCGTTCGCAACGTTCAAGATTTTACCCCTAAGGGGCAGAACCGCCTGGGTTTTCCGGTTCCGGGCCTGCTTGGCCGAACCACCAGCCGAGTCACCCTCAACCAGGAAGATCTCCGAGCCTTCGCGCGTTGCGTCGGAACAATCGGCCAGCTTCCCCGGCAACCGCAGCTTCTTCGTTGCCGATTTTCGCTGGGTTTCCTTCTCCGCCCGCCGCCGTGCCCGCTCCTCTGCGCGTTCAATCAAGTGCTCCAGGATGGCGCCTGCGGTTTTCGGATCGGCTGCCAACCAGGTGTCAAACCGGTCGCGAACGGCGTTCTCAACCAGTTTCGAGGCCTCGACAGTTGCCAACCGGTCCTTGGTCTGCCCCACAAACTCCGGCTCTCGGATAAAGGCGGAGATCATGGCATTCCCCGCGCCCACGATATCCTCGCGCGTGATCTGGCCCGCCTTCTTGTTGCCCGTCAGCTCTCCATAGCCGCGCAAGCCTTTGAGCACCGCGCCCCAGAATCCCGCCTCATGGGTCCCACCCTCCGGCGTCGGGATGGTGTTACAGTAGGAGGAGACATGCGCATCTCGTCCCGGCGCCCAGACGATGGCCCATTCGACCGAGCCAGGCCTGCCGCTGAAGTCGACCTTCCCAGCAAAAGGCCGCTCGCCGTAGAACTCAGTGCCGTTGAGGGTGGAGAGCAGATAATCCTCCAACCCACCTGGGAACTTAAAGCTGTCCTCCTCGGGCGTCTCATCGCCTTCCTTCAGAAGCTCCGGCGCGCATTTCCAGCGGATCTCAACCCCGCGGAACAGATACGCCTTGGACCGCGCCATGCGGTAGAGGCGACCTGGCTTGAACGCGGCGCGCGGCCCAAAGATCTCGGCATCCGGGTGGAACTCCACCCGCGTCCCGCGCCGGTTCTGCGTCGGCCCCAGCTTCTCCACCGGTCCTTGCGCCAAGCCGCGAGAGAACTCCTGCGCGAAGAGCGCCTTGTTCCGCGCAACCTCAACCCTAAGCCGGTCGCTCAGCGCGTTCACGACCGAGACGCCAACCCCATGCAGACCCCCCGAAGTCTCATACGCTTTGCCCGAGAACTTCCCGCCTGCATGGAGGGTTGTAAGGATAACTTCCAGCGCAGATTTATCCGGGAACTTCGGGTGCGGATCGATCGGGATTCCCCGGCCGTTGTCGGTGATAACACAGACCCCATCGGCCAGCAGTTCAACCTCGATCCGGGTCGCGTGACCGGCCACAGCCTCGTCCATCGAGTTGTCGAGAACCTCGGCCACCAGATGGTGCAACGCCCGCTCATCGGTGCCGCCGATATACATGCCGGGGCGCTTTCGGACAGGCTCCAGCCCCTCCAGAACCTCAATCGAGGAGGCGTTATAGGATCCATCAGACCCATCATCGAAAAGGTCAGTCGCGGCCATATGTGCTCTCCCGGCACTTTCCTGCTCTTGAACTGTATTTATGACAGTGAGCGGCGGGGCACGCAACATATTGCGATCGGAATCGGCTGGCGGTTCCAAACAAACAAGAAGGAGCGGAGCTTTTCTGTGCCCGCTGAATACGTCTAACCCGCCCAGGTCAAGCCACAGGCGCTATCTCAAGCCCAGCTTCGTGCAGACCCGCTCGCGTTTGTCCAGCCACCAGCCGAACTCAGGCGGCCAGGCGTTGAAACGCTCATCTGCGCCCAGTTGCCCCATCGCCTGAAGGGGCCAGTTCGGGTGGTCCAGCAGCTCCCGCGCCAGGGCGATCATATCGGCCTCGCCCGTTGCGATGATCTTCTCGGCCGCTTGCGGGTCCCAGATCAGGCCCACGGCCATGCTCGGGATGCCGGTTTGGTTGCGCAATTGCGCGGCGAAGGGCACCTGGAAGTTCTCGGCCAAGGGCATCAGCGAGGGTCGTTCCCGTCCGCCCATGCCGCCGATCCCACCGGTGGAGCAATCGATCATATCGACGCCCGCTTCGTTGAGCATCCGCGCCAGGACCAACGTGTCCTCCTCGGTCCAACCGCCCTCCATCCAGTCTGTCGCCGAGAGGCGGAAGGCCAGCGGCAGCTCCTCGGGCCAGTTGGCCCGGATCGCCCGGGCAACCTCGACCGACAGACGGCAGCGGTTCTCCAGGCTCCCGCCCCAGCGATCGGTCCGTTGATTGGCGATGGGGGAATAGAACTGATGCAGCAGAAATCCATGGGCTGCATAGACTTCGATGATCTTGAAACCTGCTTCATGAGACCGCCGCGCCGCCTGACCAAAGGCGTCGATCACCCGCTGGATATCCGCCTCGCTCATCTCGACCGGCAGGGGCCAGGGATCGGCGAAGGGCAGGGCGGAGGGGCCAATCGCCTCCCATGGCGGCTCATTGCGCTCGGCCTCATCTTCGTCATTCACCGGGCTCTCACCATGCCAGGGCCGGCGCTCTGACGCCTTGCGCCCCGCATGGCCGAGCTGGACGCCTGGGATGGCGCCTTCCTGGATGATGAACCGGGTCACGCGTGCCAGTGGCTCGATCTGCCCATCTTCCCACAGCCCTAGATCCCCATGGGTGCGCCGCCCGATATCCTCGACCGCCGTCGCCTCGGCATAGACGAGCCCCGCACCACCCAGTGCGAAGCGGCCCAGATGCACCAGATGCCAGTCATTGGCATAGCCATTCTCGGCCCGGTACTGGCTCATCGGGCTGACAGCGACCCGGTTCTTGAAGGTGACACCGCGCAGACCGAAGGGGGAGAAGAGAGCGCTCATAGAAGACCTCAGAGCCGCGTGACGCGGTAACCAGCACGCGGGAAGTGGACGCAGAGCCGGCCGAGGCCATCCTCCTCGCGCACAATAGCGATCATATGCGGGGTGACGGCATGAACTTGCCCCTCTACCGCCTGTTCACCGCCGTCAAGATCCGGCGCAACACTGACCGCCTCACCCGGCGTGAGGCGTTGGGGGTCGCGGGGGTCGGTGCTCTCCGGCGTTCGCGTCCCGCCGGCCGCTGCAATTGCCAGGGCGTCTTCGGCCGTGAGGTCGCTGACGGTCCCATGCCCGATCGCGCGGACACGATCCTCCCAGGCGACGAGATGAGCAAACTCGGCCAGAAAATCCGGGCCGCCTTCCCAGCGCCCGCGAACGAACCAGACGGCGTGGTAGAGCAGCGCGTCCGCATATCCAGGTGCTGGACCCGTGAGAAATGCCCTATCCGCCAGTTGCGCGTTCATCCAAGCGAGACCCGAGCGCATCTGGGCGGCATAGTGCGGAAGCTCCTGATTGGCCTCCTGCAAGCGGTCCTGCCAGTCGTGGCCCAGGTAAAGCCGCCCGCGGTCCGCCGCGAAAGCAGGGTCGAGACCCGCCCCGGCTGCGCCGAGCACCAACTTGACCGAAAGGGTAAAGAACTCGCCGTCGAGCCACCGGCTGAGCCCCCAACTGAGCGCTTCACCTGCCGGGAAGAGAGACGGTTCAGGAAAACGCTCCTCGAGCGTACGGAAGATCATCTGACTGTCGCAGTAGATGTCCGCGCCAATCTGCATCACCGGCGTTCTGCGATATCCCCCCGTCAGCGGCGTCAGGTTTGGTTTTGGCGGCAGACGCGGGATCTCGACCGAGTGCCATGAGAGCCCTTTGATCCCCAGGCCAACGCGGACTTTCTCGGCCACCGGGCTCTGCGGGTAGTTGTGCAGAATGATGTCCATCAGCGGCCTCCGACCAGCCGGTCAAGCGCCCAACTGTCCATGCTCCGGAAGCTGATCAACAGGAACGAGGCGACGGCCACGATCACGGAG
>JBCDAQ010000049.1:0-22503 GCA_039185285.1 Pseudomonadota bacterium | reverse complement strand
CTCAATCCAGCGAAGATCAGCTGAAGGCGGCCGCGCTCGGTTATCATGAGAACCCGACTGCGGGTAAGCTCGCCATTCGGGTGACCAAGCCAATGGCGACGCAGCGGGATCTCAGCCTCGCCTACTCCCCCGGAGTGGCGGAGCCTTGCATGAAGATCCATGAGGATCCGAAGGCCGCCTATCTCTACACCGGCAAGGGCAAACGCGTCGCAGTCATCTCAAACGGAACAGCGGTGCTGGGCCTCGGCAATATCGGGGCGCAGGCCTCTAAGCCGGTGATGGAGGGTAAGGTCGCGCTCTTTAAGAAGTTCGCAGATCTCGATGGGTTCGATATCGAGGTCGACGAAACCGATCCCCAAAAGCTTGCCGACATCGTCTGCGCGCTGGAGCCGACCTTCGGCGCTGTAAACCTCGAAGACATTGGCGCGCCAGCTTGCTTTGAGGTCGAGCGGATCTGCAAGGAACGCATGGGCATCCCGGTTTTCCACGACGACCAGCATGGGACAGCCATTGTCGTCGCGGCGGCCGCGATCAATGCTATGAAAATTGCGGGTAAGGATTTCGGGTCGATCAAGCTGGTCTCAACCGGTGGAGGGGCTGCGGGGATTGCGTGCCTGACGCTCCTCATGGATCTCGGTGTGAAACGGGAGAACATCTGGATGCTCGACCGCTCGGGCCTCTGCCACGATGGGCGGGATGATCTGGATGAGACAAAGCAACGCTTCTCCCAACCTGACCAGGGCCGGAATGTTGTCCTCAATGAGGTGATTGGCGAGGCAGATATGTTCCTTGGCGTCTCAGGGCCCGGCGTCTTGACTGCTGAGATGGTCACGAAGATGGCCAAAGACCCGATCATCATGGCGCTCGCAAACCCAACACCTGAAATCTTCCCAGACGTTGCACAAGAAGCCCGGCCCGATGCGATCTTGGCCACGGGCCGCTCGGACTACCCAAACCAGGTGAACAACGTCCTCTGCTTTCCTTTCATCTTTCGCGGTGCGCTGGATTGCGGGGCCACACAGATCAACGAGGCGATGAAGGTCGCCTGCGCCCATGCTCTGGCGGAGCTGGCACAGCAGACCTCGTCGGCCGAAGCGGCAGCGGTCTACCGTGGAGAGCGGATGGTGTTTGGCCGGGAGTACCTGATCCCAAAACCCTTCGACCCTCGGCTTTTATCGACCGTCGCGCCCGCCGTTGCCAAGGCTGCAATGGAGTCGGGCGTGGCCGAGCTGCCAATCGCGGATATGGACGCCTATAAGCAGTCGCTGGAGCAGTCCGTCTTCAAAACCGCGATGATCATGCGTCCGGTCTTCGAAGCGGCTCGCGCGGGCAAACGCAAGATCGTCTTTGCCGAAGGCGAGGATGAACGGATTCTGCGTTGTGCCCAAGGGATGCTGGAAGAAGGCATCGACCAGCCAGTGCTGATCGGCCGCCCTGACGTGATACAAAGCCGGATCGAACGCGGTGGCATGAACATTAAGCCGGGCGAGGATTTCGAGATCTGCGACCCGACCAACGATCCTCGCTACAATGACTATTGGGGGACTTACCACACGATCATGCAGCGCCGTGGGGTCACGCCAGACCTCGCACGCACGATCATGCGCACCAATACGACCGCCATCGCAGCAGTCATGGTCTATCGCGGCGATGCTGACAGCATGATCTGCGGAACCGTCGGTCAATATCTCTGGCATCTCGACTATGTGCGCCAGGTGCTGGGGGGGATCGATGACGGTGATGGCGATTTGTTGCACCCCGTTGGTGCACTCTCGCCCATTATTCTCGAGAACTCGGTGATCTTCATAGGCGACAGCCAGGTCAACCCGGAACCAACAGCCGAGCAGATCGCCGAAACAGTGATCGCATCCGCCCGCCATATCCGACGCTTTGGCGTGGAGCCGAAGATCGCGCTGCTCTCTCACTCGGTCTTTGGCAGTCTAGACACGCCCGGAGCGGGCCGGATGCGCGATGCACTTACGCTTCTTGACGCGGCGAATGTCGATTTTGAGTACGAAGGTGAGATGCATGCCGACCATGCGTTGAACCCTGATCTCCGTGCTCGCGTGATGCCTGACAACCGGATGGAGGGAGCTGCAAATTGCCTGATCTTCGGCAATGTTGACGCAGCATCCGGATCGCGGAACATCCTGAAGCAACTGGTGAACGGGCTTGAGATTGGACCGATCCTAATGGGAATGGGCAACAAGGCGCATATCGTCAGCCCCTCCGTCACCACACGCGGCCTCGTTAACATTGCAGCATTGGCGGGAACCCCTGTCGCGAACTATGGCTAAAGTCGCATTTGGGGCTAAACCCCAGCCAAGATGAGCGCTACGCCAACGAAGGACGGAAAATGACGCGAGAGGGAGTTAGGGCGCTGATCCTTGCGGAGGCCGCCAATCCCGAATGGGTCAGTGTCCCCCTAGTTGGCTGGTCGCTCGCCTCGGCGCTTCGGGAGCAAACCAACGCACACATCGTCACGCAGATCCGAAACCGAGACGCCTTTTTACGCGCTGGCCTCATCGAAGGTGAAGACTTCACCGCAATCGATACCGAGGCGGTCGCAAGCCCGGCATGGAAGCTCACTCAGGCACTGCGCCTGGGCCAAGGCGTGGGCTGGACTATCGTGACGGCGATCAACTCACTGACCTATCCTCGGTTTGAGAAGAAGGTTTGGCAGGTTTTCGGTGATCGCGTCAAAGCAGGTGAGTTCGATGTCGTGCATCGGGTGACACCGCTGTCACCAACCGCGGTGAGCCATATCGCGAAGAAGGTCGAGGAAGCCGGGGTGCCGTTTGTCGTCGGGCCTTTGAACGGCGGCATACCTTGGCCGCCAGGTTTCGCCGAGGTTCAAAAGCAAGAGCGTGAGTGGCTGTCCTCAATTCGATGGATCTACCGTCTCCAGCCTGGTCGTCGAACTTATCTCGCCAATACTGCCCATTTCTTTGCCGGCTCTCGCTATACTCAAAGCGAATTGCCAGAACCACATCGGAGCCGCTCGACCTATATTCCCGAGAACGCAATCGATCCTGACAGATTCACGCAGCGCGTTTCTGATGACGGTTCCGGCCCGCTCAAAATCTCGTTCATTGGCAGAATGGTGCCCTACAAGGGACCTGATGTGTTGCTGGAAGCAGCGGAACCTTACCTCCGAGATGGAAGGCTAGCGCTCCACTACATCGGAGATGGACCGTTGCTGGAAAATCTGAAGGCGCGGGCCCAAGATTCCGGCACCGAAGACCATGTCACCTTTCACGGTTGGATGGAGCATCGCCAAGTCCAGGATATCGCGTCCTCTTGCCCGGTGATGGCGCTTCCAAGTATCCGCGAGTTTGGTGGCGGTGTGGTTTTGGAAGCAATGGCTTTGGGGGCAGTTCCAATTGTTGCTGATTACGGAGGGCCGGGTGAGCTTGTCGACGACACGGTTGGCTTCAAAATCCCGGTCAAAGACCGCCCGCAATTGGTCTCTGACCTAAGAACATGCCTGGGCGAAGTCCTCTCACAGCGCGACACACTGGCCGAGATGGGACAACGCGGGCGGATGAGAGTAGAAGAACAGTTTACTTGGGCCGCGAAAGCCGCGCAAATGGTCGCGATCTATAAGTCGCTTGCGAAACGACAGGCGTCCTAAAACCAAAACACCAGGGGGATGAGGCGCATGAGTTCCTATACAGAGATTTATTCGGCTTGGTCAGCAGACCAAGAAGCGTTCTGGATGGAAGCCGCCGAGGCAATTGATTGGATCGAGAAACCAACCAAGGCGCTGGACGACAGCAAAGCCCCCTTTTACTCGTGGTTTGCCGATGGGGTGTGCAACACGTGTTGGAATGCAGTGGACCGCCATGTCGAGGCTGGCCGGGGTGAGCAAGTTGCCATTATCCATGACAGTGCAATCACAGGCACCCAACAAAAAATAACCTATGCCGATCTGCAAAGCAGAGTGGCGAAACTTGGTGGCGCGCTTGCAGCCCGAGGGATCAAGAAGGGAGATCGGGTCATCGTCTATATGCCCATGATCCCCGAGGCACTTGTGGCTGTGATGGCCTGCGCCCGGATCGGTGCCGTGCACTCGGTCGTCTTTGGCGGTTTCGCCGCCAACGAGCTGGCTGTGCGGCTCGACGACGCAACGCCAAAGGCAATCATCGCAGGCTCCTGCGGGCTCGAGCCTGGCCGGGTTGTTGAGTATAAACCGCTGCTCGACGCGGCCATTGATCTGGCGACGCATAAACCAGACTTCTGCGTGATCTATCAGCGCCCTGAATGCGAGGCCCCTCTGGTCGAAGGACGCGACTACGAATGGGAAGCAGCTCAGGAAGACGCAACGCCTGCGGAATGTGTGCCAGTTGGCGGTGCGGATCCTCTGTACATCCTCTACACATCGGGCACGACCGGTCAGCCCAAAGGCGTCGTCCGACCGAATGGCGGGCACATGGTGGCGCTGCATTGGACGATGAAGAATGTCTTCGATGTCGACCCTGGGGAGGTTTATTGGGCCGCCTCGGACGTCGGCTGGGTCGTTGGCCATTCCTACATCATCTACGCGCCGCTGTTGCATGGGAACACGACGGTCCTCTTCGAAGGCAAACCGGTCGGGACGCCGGACGCAGGCACGTTCTGGCGCGTGATCGCGGAGCATGATGTGAAATGCCTCTTTACCGCACCGACGGCCTTCCGGGCGATCAAACGGGATGACCCGAAGGGGCTCGAAGTGGGCAAATATGACCTGTCAGGTCTGCGCAGCCTCTTTCTTGCCGGCGAACGGGCGGATCCAGACACGATCCATTGGGCAAAGGATCAGTTGAAAGTTCCAGTGATCGACCACTGGTGGCAGACCGAGGTTGGCTATCCGATTACCGCCATTCCGCTGGGGATTGAGGCACTTGAGCCGCGCATCGGCTCATCCGGTCTGCCGATGCCGGGCTATGACATCCAGATCCTCGGCGATGATGGACATGAGAAACCGCGTAACGAGTTGGGGGCAGTTTGTGTGAAGCTTCCCTTGCCACCGGGCACGTTCCCGACGCTTTGGGGGGCGGATGACCGCTATCTAAAAAGCTACATGACCGCTTTTCCTGGCTACTACGAAACAGGCGATGCGGGCATAATGGACGAGGATGGATATCTCTACATCATGGCGCGGACCGATGACGTGATCAATGTCGCCGGGCACAGGCTGTCGACTGGCCAGATGGAGGAGGTTCTTGCGGGCCACACAGACGTTGCCGAATGCGCAGTGATCGGCGTTGCTGATGAACTCAAGGGTCAGCTGCCCATGGGTTTTCTCTGTCTCAACTCCGGCTGCAACCGCCCGCATGGGGAGATCGTTGATGAGTGTGTCGCACGCATGCGCGCCAAGATCGGACCGGTAGCAGCCTTCAAGCTTGCCTGCGTTATCGATCGCCTGCCCAAGACACGCTCTGGCAAGATCCTTCGAGGGACGATGGCAGCGATTGCCGATGGTCGGGACTGGAAAATGCCCGCAACCATCGACGATCCCGTTATTCTGGACGAAATCGCCGAAGCTCTGACCGCGCTAGGCTATGGCAAGTCTGCTTGAAAGCACGAAGAATCGAACCTGCCATGAAATCGACACTTCGATGTGTAGATGTTAACGAACAGTCCGTAGGCGCATGTTTGGTTTGATCATGCACGGACGATACCGATCATGATAAAGACGTGCCTCTGCGCGTCCTTTGTACTGGAGTTTTTTATTTGCGCGTTTTCTGCGTTCCAGTTGTCACTTGTGATGTAAGATATGGCTTTAGCAACGGTGGGATAAGACCACGATGGAGGGCATCGCGGATCGTGAAGAAGCGTTGAAAGGGGTCCATGTGCTTTTAGCCGAGGACAACGCGACCAATCAGCTTGTCGCGATGCAAATGCTGGAATGCCTCGGCGCGACCGTGACGCTGGCTGCGGATGGTGCAGAAGCGCTCGGCATCGTGCAACGAGAGGATTTTGACGTTCTCCTAATCGATATCGAGATGCCACGGGTTTCTGGTCTGGAGGTCATTCGGGCGGTCCGCGCGTCAGACGGCCATCTTGCCCAACTCCCACTGATCGCGCTCACGGCCTATGTGATGCACGAACATCGCGCAGCAATCGACGAGGCAGGCGCCGATGGCGTGATCTCAAAGCCAATCCTCTCGATTGAGCAATTTGGCGCTGAGATCCGGGAATACATGGGAAGGCGCGGGCCACGCCCCGGCATGGCAGTGCAGCCAGCAACTCCAGATGAAACTGCAGGAGAAGCCGAGATCGATGAGACGGTCTATGACGCGCTGGAGACAGCAATCGGCTCGCATCAGATGCGCGAGTTGCTGGAGAAGGTTCGCGCCGATATCAGCGAATCGCAGGCAACGCTCGAGAAGTCTCTTCCCGACTTATCTCATGGTGGCATACGCTCTGCTACGCATATCTTGATCTCGGTTGCTGGCGCGATCGGTGCGAAGGGTTTACAGCACCAAGCCCAACGCATGAACTTGGCCGCAAACTCCATGGACGATGCGTCGGTTAACGCAAAAGGGTCGGCAATTCTTGCTGAGATCCAACGTGTGCTGATGTTTGTCGACGACAGAACAAAACGGTAGCGAATGCCCGGAACACCATCAGATCCAGTGCTCCTGGTAGAGGACACACAATCGCTCTCGATGATTTACGCGCATGCGCTCGAGACGGGCGGTTATGCTGTGCGCAACGCCTATACGGCGCAAGAGGCACGACACGCATATCGCGATGGCAGCTATCGCCTAATCCTTCTGGATCTGATGCTTCCAGATGGCGACGGTATAGATCTGTTGCGAGAGTTTCGGCAGCGAGACCCGGAGGCCCGCGTGATCGTCGTCTCCGCCCACGGCTCGATTAACCGCGCTGTGGAGGCGATGCGCGAGGGTGCTTACGACTTCCTCGTCAAACCCATTGACGACCGCAAGCTCATGTCGGCGGTTAAGAACGCGGCCGAGGCAATCGAGCCTCCAACAACCGAGCCTGATACCGTTATGGAGCCAACCGGCGCCGGGCTCGCCTTTGAAGGATTTATTGGCTCCTCGCGGATGATGCAGGACGTCTACAAGATGGTCCACAACATTGGCCGCTCGACTGCGACCGTGTTCATCACCGGCGAAAGCGGCACAGGCAAAGAGGTTTGCGCCAACGCGATTCACAATCTATCGCCGCGAAAGTCGCGTAACTTCGTCCCACTCAACTGCGCGGCCATCCCTCGGGACCTGTTGGAGTCGGAGGTCTTTGGCCATGTCCGTGGCGCCTTCACTGGGGCCGTTCAGGACAAACAAGGGGCGGCGATGGTCGCGGATGGTGGAACGCTGTTCCTGGATGAGATCTGTGAGATGGACCTCTCCTTGCAGACCAAGCTGCTCCGGTTCCTGCAAACCTCGATGATTCAACCTCTCGGCTCGACGATGCCAGCGAAGGTTGATGTGCGCATCATCTGCGCGACCAATCGAGATCCTGCTGAAGAAGTCCGGGCCGGACGCTTTCGGGAAGATCTCTTCTACCGGCTGCACGTTCTGCCCGTACACCTCCCCCCATTGAACGAGCGGGGAGACGATCTGATCGAGATCGCTGAGCGCATGCTCCCGGTTTTCTCGGCCGAGGAAGGCAAACGGTTTGCCCGGCTCACCGACGCCGCGAAAGGCCGCCTGCGTGCCATGCGCTGGCCCGGCAATGTGCGTCAGCTTCAGAACGTATTGCGAAAAATCGTCGTTCTCCACGATGGCCAGGATGTAACGGCTGAGATGATTCCGCTTGAAGCGGAAACCACTTTCGCATCACCCGCGCCCCCAAGCCCCGAAATCTCGAATGGCGTGGACGTGAAACCACTGCTTGGGACCGAAGACGTGGTGGACAGCTTAGTTGGCGTTTCACTGAGCGAAATGGAACGCCGCTTCATCGAAGCGACAATCGCGCATTGCGATGGATCGATCACACGCGCCGCACGGATGCTAAACGTCAGCCCATCTACGCTCTATCGAAAGCGCGAGAGCTGGCAGTAGCCAAAAAGAGCCGCAGGATCTGTATGCAGAGCGTTGATTGCCGGTTCGGCAAACGGATCCGCCCCGACCGAGAGGCCGGGGCGGTGATACCCGCTATGGGTATGGGGCTACCTTCAGAGTCCAGCGCCCAGATGGGTGTGAGAACGGGGGGGGTGATCCGCATCCCGACACTGCTCAACCAAAGGTGGAACAGTGTTAAGACAGTGATGGTAAACCACTGGTTAAAAAAACCACTGTTACTTCGAATAAGTTGCAATCTTTCACAAAATTTTCCTTTTTCGCCGCTTTGCACTCAATTAATCGCTGTTAACGCCCGCGTTGGTATCACCCTCGCAATTGTATTGAAGGGAAAAGACATAGATACCAGGGGCTAATAGTTGCCTGTGGGAGAAGCATGGCGGAGTCTCAAGAGCGTTCATCAGGCCAAGTCCGGTCACTGACACGGGCCCTATCGATTATGCGCCATCTGGCAGCCAGCGGTGATGGCATGACGCTGACGGAACTGGCTGAAGCAGCAGGCCTCCCGCCTTCGACCACACACAGATTGCTGACAACGTTAGAGTCCGAACGGTTCGTCAAACCAGACTCCAATGGCGGGATCTGGCGGATTGGCGTGGCATCCTTCTTCGTTGGTTCTGCCTTTGCACGCTCACGCGATATCTTGACCTTGGTGCGCCCCTATTTGCGCCGGTTAATGGAGATGTCGGGGGAAACCTCAAACCTCTTCCTTGAGAACGATGGTGAAGCGGTCTGTATCGGCCAAATTGAGTCCCGCCACGCGATGCGCGCCATCACTGGGGTCGGTGGTCGAGTGATGCTGCATTCCTCAGGTGCCGGGAAAGCTCTGCTCGCACATCTCGAACCGGCACGCCGATCAATGCTGATCAACACGATGACCTATCGGATTGTAACGCCCACAACGATCACGGACCGAGAGGGCCTGGTCGAAGAACTCGCCCGCATTCGTGAGCGTGGGTACGCGATTGATGACGAAGAACATGCGCTCGGCCTGCGCTGCGTTTCGGCGCCTGTCTATGATGAGTTTGGGCAATCAGTTGCGGCAATTTCAATCTCTGGCCCCAGTGCCCGGATCCCTTCAGAACGCTTGTCCGCACTCGGTAAACTGGTCGACCAGGCGGCACGTGAGGCGACACAGGACTACGGCGGCACCCAACCGATTGGCCGCTGACGCCGGATTGTTCCAACTTTCTGCCTCATTCATGGCTAGCCTCGTAAGCGATCCGTTTAACTTCGGCTTCTAGGCTTGGAAGATACAAATCGGCGGGTATACCCTCGTAGACGCGTTCCCTAACACGAGAAAGTATATGGCATTCGAAGGTGGCTCCACGCTTGAAGAACAAGGATGCGTTGTCCTGAGATCGATTGTATCCGACGACCTCTTGCAAAGTTTCGAGGCAGAGACCCGCGCCCTTGCCAGGGTGCATCTTGAACGTCGTGGCAAACCAATGGACGACGCCGACCCAATGGCGAGCCTTCTTCGCCTGGGGGGTGACTTTCGCCACGTCCTGTTTCCGATGCTCAAGAACCTAACAGCAGTTCGGGAGTTAGAACGCGCAGCAGACGCCCATCTTCGCAAGATCGGCTTTCAGGACTGGGCGAAAATGGGAGCGCCATCGCGGTTCGCCCTCTTAAAAGCCGATGTCCCTGGCGAGCAGAAATACCTTCTTCCCATGCATCAGGATTTCACGACACCATGCCACCGCGCTTGGCGGCTTTGGATACCGCTCAGGCCAGCCAATCAGACGAACGGTACTGTCGGGTTTGTGCCAGGTACTCACAAGCTTGGTTTTCTCGAGCATGATCGCTCAAACCCTGAGCGCCCAGAGATTCCCGCCGCTGCCTATGGCAACCGCGAGACGCAGGTGCTGGAAATCGAGGCTGGAGATGCTTTGCTGTTTCACCCGCTTCTGGTGCATTGCTCCATTGCGGCGAGAGGTGATGCCATGAAGTATGCGCTCATCGTCAACTACTGGGATCTCGCGACGATGGCGGATCCTGAGGACATGACAGACCCTATTCCAGCCCGCCTCCGAATGGAGAAAGAACGCAACACCGCTCGAGGCGACAGGCCGATGAGCAAGGTCTGACCGGGGTTTAGTCTTCGTCAAAGAACCGCAACGGGCGTGCGGGTGACCCGACATAGACACCAGGTCGCTCGATGCTTTTAGTGACAACCGCACCGGCACCAATGACAGTTCCGGGCGCAACCTCGAGGCCGTCGCGAACCGACGCACCCACCCCGACGAAACCAAAGCTGCCAATTCGTGTACCACCGGCCACAGTTGAGTTTGAGGCTAGATAGACATTGTCGCCAATTTCGTTGTGATGACTGACGACAGCGCCCTGGCTCATCATCAGGCCATTTCCAACCTTACATGCCACACCGACCGCTGCTGTTTCCATGACCAGGAGGTTATCTCCGAGGGTTTCGGATACGACAGCCGCTCCCTGCGCGATGCAAGATGCGAGTGAATAGCCGAGCGCGCGTGCTTCAGAGCAAACTCGACCGCGCGCTTTATTTTGATCCCGATACCCCACGGCCACAAACATTGAATTCTCTTGGCTTGGGTACTCTTCGGGGAGTTCGTCGAAAGGCACAACGGGAAGGTCATCAAAGCGACTGGAGTCCATGAACGCGCGATCAACCGAATAAGCAACAACCCGATAGCCTGCGTATCGTTCGAAGTAGAACCTAGCGCGCTGTCCTGCCGCTCCCGCGCCAAAGAGGATTAATGGACGTTTGGTCTGAGAGGTTGAAGACAATCTGTTGTTCCCTGATGCAGCTTCGAAGCGACGCGCTACGGTCGAGCAAGAAATGCTTTCGCATCCGGTCCGATCATAAGCAAGAGATCGAGAACACTGACAAACGGGTCAAAGGGTTCGGCTATCTGTTGGTATTCTGGGTAACCCTTATAGCATTTGAATGCGACTGAGATCCCGGCATCAGACCATTGCGTCGCATCGAGGTAGGCCTGCGCACTAGCGCCGGAAAGATACCGTGTGGCACCGCGCCGGCGACAGATCTCAATCAAGCGTGAGTTCTTATCCCCGCTGACATTCAAATCCGTAGCCATCAGAATGGGTGTTTCGATCTCCAGCAACGACATGACCCAATGGATCAGCTTCACATTCAGCGTCAGGAGACTGTCTTCACTTTGTCTATAAATCTCGAAGAGTTGGCCGATGACTTTTTCATAGAACGGGGCCTTCCCATAGTTCTCTACCAAAAGAGAAGCATGCCTTTGGCGCCAATCGATATGGTTGCTGGTCCGGGCTTCTGAAATCGGTTGTTGATGTTTGTTGATGATTGGGACCGTCAACCACTTGCTACGTCCATCTCGGGTCCGGATCCGATTTCGATTTCGCCAGTCGCGAGGGGTGAACTTCACATCATCGAGGAGGATGAACTCATCCACCTCATCAATGAAATCAAAGTATCCGCGCCAAGGAAGAAAGTTCGGCTGAATGATACCGATTGTCTTCGTCATCAACCCTCTGGCCCGAAGAACGCTGAGACTGTTTGAACAATTTTCAGCTGCATTCTGTCATCTAGAGACTCAAACATTGGCAGGCGAACCAGACGATTAGCAAGGTCCTCGGTGATCGGTAGATCTCCAGCTTGCCATCCCAACGAGCGCCCCATCGGCGATGAATGAAGGGGAACATAGTGGAAAACGGCAAGGACTTTGGACGCTTGGCAATGCGCGAGTAGCCGTTTTTGTTCGTCTGCAGATCTTGCGAGAAGGTAGAAGATATGACCGTTTGATCCGGCGAGCCCCGGTTGCTCGAAAATCTCAATGCACCCTCTGTCCGCAAGCGGTCGCAGATGCTGGATGTAACGCTGATGCAGGCTTCGGCGGCGCTCAGTCACATGATCCAACGCTTCAAGTTGACCGAGCAGATAGGCTGCGTTCATCTCAGCCAGAGCATAAGAGGACCCGATCCCAACCCAGGTGTACTTGTCGGCTTTTCCACCCTCGAACTCAAATCGGTTCGTTCCTTTGTCCCGGATAATGCGGGCTCGCTCAATCAGTGAAGGATCGTTGATGATCAAAGCACCCCCTTCACCGCAGCCAATATTCTTGGTCTCGTGAAAGCTGATCGCACCCAGAGAGCCGATGGTGCCAAGTGGGCTCCCTTGATATGTCGATCCGATCGCCTGGGCGGCGTCTTCGATTATGACCAAGCCGTGCTTCTCAGCAATCGGCTGCAGGGCTTCTAGATCACAACCAACGCCCGCATAGTGCACGGGAATAACTGCACGTGTTTTCGGTGTGATCGCAGCTTCGATCTTGCGGCAATCGATGTTCATCGTTCCCGGCTCGATATCGACAAACACGGGTCGCCCCCCACCACGGACAACCGCGCTGGCGGTCGTAACAAAGGTGAATGACGGCAGAATGACCTCTTCGCCGGGTTGGAGATCAAGCAGTCGCACTGAAATCTCGAGACTTGAGGTGCATGACGACGTCAGCAAGACCTCGGGTGCACCAAGTCGATCGCGCAGAAACGCTTCACAGGTTCGGGTGAAACGCGCGCTCGATCCAATGCGGCCAGAGTTCATCGCCTCAGCGACATACTCCGCTTCGCGCCCGACAGGCGTCATCAAGTTGTATGGAATGCGTTCCATCGCCCCGTCCAGCATCTCTCGCACACGTCCCTTTGCGGCTCTATCACTTGTGTGGTTCGATCTCAAACCGCTTGGTTAATCGGGCGCGGAACACGCTCGTAAGGTCAAAAACCGAAACTCTCTTTGGTTAGACGGACAAAGTTAACAACGGTCTCACGTCCTTCTTCCTCCATCTTGCGAAGCTGGTCACGGACCAAATGCATCGTGGCACGGGCATGCGGGATGCCAGTCTCGCCAAAGGCGATGCCATACTGAGCGATTGGTCGGCTCGTGAAGTAGTCCTTTTCGGACTCGAAGAGGTCAGGCACAACAATGCTGGTACAGCCACACAAAGCGGCAAATTGCGAATACATGGTTGCTTCATCGTAGGAGTAGAAAAACTCCTTGGCATTAAAAACCTCTGCGATTTCACTGTGGCTCATCCCGTCGATCTGCACAGAGTCAGACAGATCGTGCAGAGCTTGGCGGGCCTCGCCTTTTCGCATCAGATAGCATGATCCAGATCGGTCCTCCCGGCCGCGATTTACATAGGCTGGATTGACGCGCCAAAGAAACAGTCGAGGGAGCTCACCCTTTCGGGCAGGTTCGTCCGAGAAAGGGCCTACCGAGAAAGTCAATTCATTCTCCGTCGGCAGGTAAGCATGCAAGACTCCCGGCTTGTACATCAGCCAGCGAGCAATGTTGCGAAGCCCGAGCGGGTTTCCTGGCACAATCTCAGGATAAACGACGATCGAGTCCGGCGTGAGCTCCTTGCGGGTCACGACCTTCGCGCGCGCCCCAGGCAAGCGATCAAATCGAGGGGGTATCACCGCATTCCAGAGTTTGAGCAGTCGACCAAGTTCGTAGATCGGCTCCATCTGGTACAAAACCGCATCTTCGCCCAAGTCGATCAGCGTCTCGGCGAGTAAATGCAAGAAAATTGCACCGCCATTGTCCTCGTCATAACTCGGAGCATAGATCACATATTTCGGTCGAGGCTGGGTGCTGGGCTTCGATTGCTCGCTCATCTGTCTTTCACCAATCGATCGCCTGCAACACCCGGTTTCGGATTACCGGCCATCTCAAAACCAAGCCCGACACTGCTTTCAATAACAGGGCGGTCCCAATTTGGAGACTTTGACCTAACGCAAGAGCAAGTCCTTTTTTAGGCCTTTTGAAAAAGGCTTGCTACATTTGCCTAGTTTTACCGGTACAACCGCTCAGACTTGCATGAGCTGAAGGCTGGAGACTACCGGATAAAAAGGTGCCCCGGGGCAGGAATCCATCGTTCACATATCATCCTGAAGCTCCGCATTCTTTTAGATTGGAAACCGTTTGACGAGCGTTCAAAGAGGTAAAGGTAAGCGGCCTAGATTGATCGGTCCATTTTGGGGCAATCAGAGACTAGTTCGCATGTATCTGACAGCACCCACCGTTCCAATGGACGAAGGACCGGAAATACATTAACAACGCCCGCGGACCATCCAGTGAGGTCTGCTTAAACCCAATCGCCATGGTGCTGACGGGCAAACGAGGGCTCGTCCATCGGCATGCTAGCAGAGGGCGATGGGGCACAAGTACACCGCTTTGGATGTCCTTCGAGGATCCGGCGCAGAGGCGGAAATGATCGACACGTCCTGTCGCGGCATGGCCGGGACTTTCGGCAACTGGATGGAGACGAAACGGATTTCGCGCGATGTAGCAGAGCTTGCCTTAGCGCTAGCAGTTCGTGCGGCGCCCAAGGAGTTGATCCTCTTGGCCGACAAGCTCTCATGTCGAAACCAGATCCTGGACAGTGCTATGAAACGTGTAGTGAGCACGGCGATCGTGTTGGATCGGGTGCGGTCGTGACCGAGGTTCTGGGCGATCTAGTGCGCTCCCTTGACGCTATGCAAGCGGCGCTCCTGGTTCTGATCTTCGTCACTGCCGGAATCGTTAAAGGGTTCCTCGGGATCGGGCTGCCAGCGGCTGCAATGGCGCTTATGACACTCATCATGCCCCCGACCGAGGCAATTCCGCTGTTGTGGCTGTCGATCCTAGCGACAAACTCCCTGCAATTCGCCAAAGCGCCGCAAAAGGCGGAGATTGCCAAAGAGTATGTCTTGTTCGCCCTGGCGATCGTGGTGTTCATCTTCCTGACCTCAATGTTCATTGCAGATTATCCGACGCCGCTGCTCACGGTCGCAATTGGTGTGGCGATGGTGATTTTCTCGCTGAACTCGCTGCTTGGTATTAAGCTGATGATTGGGTCGGGGCGGGGTTGGCATGTCTTGTTTGGTGTGATCTCGGGCGTCCTGGGCGGGATCAGCTCGATCTGGTCGCCGCCGGTCGCGATGTATTTGGTCGCCCGCGAAGTCTCGAAGGAGCGGTTCATCGGTGCCACCGGGTTTCTGTTCCTCGCGGGCGTTCTGCCGCTGGGTGCAGGGCAGGTGGTCGCGGGGATACTGACCCTGCCGGTCCTTATCAAATCCATCTTCGCCCTGATTGTGGTGTTGATCGGGTTTCGCATCGGCGAGCTTTTACGCGGGAGGGTCTCGCAGACCTTCTTTCGCCGGGCTGTGTTGATCGCTTTCCTAGTGATGGGGCTCAGGCTGATCGTGAATGGGCTGACTTAGGTGCCGTGGATCAACTTATTGAGATAAAGCCGCTGGATCTTGCCTGACGGGCCTTTGGGGAGTTCGTCAAGGATATGGACCGCATCGGGAGCCTTAAACTTGCCAACCCGCGTCACGCAGAGATCGCGCAACTCCTCGCCGGTCGCGATCGACCCTTCGGCGAGACGCACGGCGGCCTCCACCCGCTCGCCATATTGCGGGCAAGGCCGGGCGAAAGCCGCCGCCTCGACCACTTCGGGGTGCTCATAGAGGGCCTCGTCGATCTCCCGGGGCGCGATGTTCTCGCCACCTTTGATGATCAGCTCTTTGAGGCGCCCGGTCACAAAGATGAATCCATCCTCGTCCATCCGCCCGAGATCGCCCGTGCGGAGCCAATCGCCGATGAAGGTCTCGTGAGTGGCCTCCGGGTTCTTGAGATAGCCCTTCATCACATTCGGCCCGCGGACCTGGATCTCGCCCTCGACGCCGGTCGCACAGAGGGTGCCATCGCTCGTCGCGATCCTGGCCTCGTTGCCATAGGCAATGCCGGGGGAGCCGATCTTCTGGCCCACCGGGTCCAGCGGGTTGGAGAGGATCTGGGCCGAGGTTTCGGTAAGCCCCATGGTTTCCACGATCGAGATGCCGAAGCGATTTTGGAAGGCGTTTTGCGTCTCGATCGCCAGCGCGGAGGAGGCGGATCGGCCGAACCGGATGCGCTGCTTCAGGGCTTTCGAGGGCTCGCGTTCGCCGTGCAAGAGGTGGCTGATGATCGTGGGCACAACTGAAAACCAGGTGATTCCGCTGATCTCGGCCTGTATCCAAAACTGGCTGGCCGAGAACTTCGAGACCATGGCGAGCGACCCGCCAGAAACCAGGCTCCCCATCACGGTCACGCATTGCCCGTTAATGTGATAGATCGGCAGGACGCAAAACCCGCGGTCCTCCGGGCCCAGATCATGGGCAATCGCGGGCGTCCAGCCTCCGGCCAGAAGGCTGGCGTGAGTGTGCACGACCCCTTTGGGCCGACCGGTAGTGCCGGAGGTATACATTAGAAGCGCGTCGTCGGAGGCCGCTAGCGGATGGAGCGGTTGTTGCGCGTCGTTCGGCGTATAGGCCTCCATGTAATCAGGTTTCACCGTGGTGAACATCTCCACCTGGTCCGGGTGGACAAAGGCGACTCGCGCCTCGGAATGCGCTAGCGCATAGGCGATCGCGTCTGGCCCCGCGGCGAGGTTGATCATCGTCGCGCGAAACCCGCCATAGAGCGCCGCGTACAGCGCAACAACCCCGCCAAGGCCGTTCGGATGGACCACCGCGACACTCTCGCCCTTTGCGATTCCGCGCGCTGTAAGGTCACCCGCGATCCGCGCCGCTTCACCACGCAGCTGAGGCCAGGTCAGGTCTTCGTCAGTCTCGGGAAAGGTAACGGCGATGCCACCGGTCTCTGCCCTTGCATCCAGCCAATTGCGCACGGTGCCTTCGGGCGGAAGGTCTTTGCGCAGCTTCATTTCCCAGCCTGCGCCCAATAATCCGAGAAGATCTCATCAAGGCTCGGCTCACGCGCCGGGATCTCGCGGACAATCTTGGTGGATTGCAGGAAGTGGCGGTAGTTCACGTTCTCATTCACCGAGTTGCCCCCCCAAGTGCCGCAGCCCATGGAAAGCGAGAACGGCATTCCGTTGGTGAACGAGCCCCCGGTCGCGAAGGTATGTGCTTGGTTCACGATCACGCGGCTGGTCGGGATGGCGGTCGCCAGCACCATGGGCCGGGTCTGTTCTTTGGTATGAATGCCAACAGAGTGGCCCGCACCTTGGTTGCGCTGGATCCGCTGAGTGGTCTCCACGGCATCGGCAAAATCAACGGCCCGGTAGAGCGCAAGAACGCGGCTGAGCTTCTCGCCCGAGAGCGGGTGGTCGGCGCCAATGCCTGAGGTTGGGATCGCGATGTATTCGGTTCCTTCGGGGACATCGAGGCCCAGCGCTGCGATCATTTTATCCGCATCTTGCGCAATCACCGAGCGGTTCAAGTGGCCCTCGGGCCAGAGCTTTGCGATCAGCCCGGCCTCGTCCTTGACCAGCGCTCCGCCTGCTCCAGCCATGGCCGCGACGAAGGCATTGAACACCGCATCGATCACCACCACCGCATTCTCTGATGAGCAGGAGGTCGCGTTATCGAAGCATTTCGAGGCCCGGATTTTCTCCGCTGCATCGGCCAGATCAGCCGTCTCGTCCACAATCACCGTGACATTGCCGGTGCCGACCGCAACAGCCGGAGTGCCCGCGGTCTGCGCCCGGTGCACGTTGTTCTGGCTGCCAGTGGCAACGATCATGTCGCAAAGCTCCATCAGCGCCTGCGTCTTTTCCTTCGAGCCCGGAGCGGGGATCATCTGCACGAGGTCCGGGTCCTCGCCAATCTTCTTGAACTCGGCCCGGATGAAGTCGATCAGCCGCTCCGAACAGGCGATCCCTTTGGGCGAGGGTGCTACCACAATCGCATTCCCGCACTTGAGTGCGTTGATGATATTGTTGGCTGGGGTCGCCGCGGGATTTGTCGATGGGACAATCGCGCCGACAACCCCTTTTGGCCGGGCGATCTCAGTGATGCCTTTGTCGGGATCATCCGAGATCACCCCAAAGGTCACCGCCCCTCGGATATCGCGCATCAGGCCCAAGGTTTTACGATGGTTCTTGGTGATCTTGTCCGGCACGTTCCCGAGACCAGTGGTCGCGACCGCAAGCTCGGCCAGGTGACGATTCCGCTCGGGCTCCATGATGGCCCAAGCAACAGCCTGGGCGGCGCGGTCATAGCGAGCTTGCGAACCCTGCGCCTCGTAAGCCGCCTGCGCTGTTCGGGCTCGGGCGACGATCTCTGCAATCTCGCTCATCGCTCAAGCCGTCTGCTTGGCGGGCGAAAAGGCACGGTAGATGCTCGCGCCGAGGGTAAGAGTGCCCGCAACAATCAGAAGGGTGCAAATAGGGCGCGAGAAATAAGTTCCAAGATCATAATGCACCATCTGCATCCCTTGCGCGAAGTTCTGCTCTCCGATCTTACCCAAGATCAGGCCCAACACGATCCCGGGGATCGAGAAGCCCGAGCGCCGCAGGACATAGCCGAGGATGCCCGCCAAGAACATTACCCCCACGTCCAATACCAACCCGCGCCCGATATAGGCGCCAATCGTCGCTAGCATCAGGATCAGGGGGGCGAGGAACTGGAACGGGATCTTGAGCAGGTTCAGGATCGTCTTGGTCTCGACCACACCGATGATCAGGATCGAGAGGTTAGCGTAGAACATCGCCGCGAAGACCACCCAGATCAAATCTGGCGAGGTGTAGAAGACCAGCGGGCCCGGCTGCAAATCATGCATCTGGAAGACGGCTACCATCATGGCGGTGAGCGCGCCACCTGGCAGGCCAAGCGCCAAGAGGGGGATCATCGCAGCGCCGGTTGCGGCGTTGTTGGCGGTTTCAGATGAGATCACGCCTTCTAGCTTGCCGGTACCGAACTCCTCCTTGTTCTTTGACCAGCGCACGGCCTCGCCATAGCCCATGAAGGCCGCGAGAGTGGCGCCGTTGCCTGGCATAATCCCGCATAAAAAACCGACCAGGATCGAACGAAGGACCGCGAATTTATGCATCCAAAGCTCGAGCCAGCTGGGGAAGGTCATCGAGACCTTCGGCGCCTTGTAGGTTCCCGCGGCTTTCTTCTCAGCCTGCATGAAGATCTCAGAGACCGCGAAGAACCCAAGGATGGCGGGCACAAAGGCGATGCCTGCGGCCAGATCGGTGAGGCCGAAATTGTAGCGGTTGATGCCGCCCACCGGATCTTGGCCGATGGTCGCGATCAAAAGCCCAATCAAGACCGACATCCAGCCCTTCCATATCGTCCGAGCGCCCACGGAAGACGCCACCGCAAGGCCAAAGAAAACCAGGGCGAAAATTTCCGGCGGGCCAATGTTCTGGATCGCCCAGTTCGCTAGAGGTTCGGTCGCGGCCATCATGACCAGCGCCGAGGCGACGCCCCCAATGGCCGAACAGAGAACCGCAGCCCCAACCGCTTTGCCTGATTGCCCCTTCTGGGTCATCGGATAACCGTCAAAGGCGGTCGGCGCGTTCTCGGGCGCGCCGGGGATGTTGAACAGGATCGCAGTGATCGCGCCCCCATAGGTGCCGGTGCAGTAGATCACCGCGAACAGCATGACGCCTTGAGCAGGCTCAAGTCCCGCCGTGAAGGGCAACAGAATGGCCGCCAAGGTCAACATGCTGACCCCGGGGATCGCACCGAATAGCATACCGCCAATCACGCCAAAGACGAAAATCCCGATGGAGAGGGGGTCTCCGAACAGTGCGTAGGTTCCCGCAAGGAAGTTCTCGATCATCCAAACAGCCCTTGCAGTTGCGTGTTCATCTTCAGGATCCAGGCGCTGTAGTCATAGAATGGGGACATATTGCCCTGGGGCAGGGGCGCATTGAGGATCACCAGGAAGAGGCCCAGAAAGATCGCATAGATCACTGCCGTCACAATCAAGATCGCCTTCCAGCGCCGCTCGCCAAACAGCCACATGATCGCGGCGATGAAGAACGGCGCCGAAAAGTAAATCCCTACGGGCTTCAGCAGCAGCGCGAAGATGAAAGGCGTGAAGAGCACCGCGACAATGTTCGTGACCGCGCGGCGATCTGAGAGGTCGACGCCATCATCTCCGCCATCTGACATGCCGACGCGCCCACCTTGGACCGAAGATCCATTCTTGTATTGGTAGTAAAAGTTCCCCAGCGTCGCCAACAACAACAGGAAGATCACCCAGCGTGGCCATGCAGTCGCGCCAAACAGATAAATCTCGATCGGCCGGTCGAACTCGAAAGAGAACCCGTAGAAGATCGCGATGATTAAAAGGAAAATAGCCCCCTCGATCAAATGCCCGCGGTTCAGGCGTCCCATCATCACCCCCCTAAACATGGAGAAACGCGGCGCCGGTGACGCCGCGTTCGTAACGGTTATGTTCGGTTACTTTACGTCTAAACCCATTGCGGTATAGACGTCACGATACTGGTCGATCGACCGATTGATCAGGTCTTTCGCTCCTTCAGTATCGCGGTAGCTATCGATGACAGTCATGAACTTGCTCTCGTTATAGGCCTGATAGCTGTCCTCGCAATAGCCGCGCTGGAAGGCCCACTTCAGCCACTCGACCCGGTCTGCCGGGGCATCTGCATGAACGTAGAAGCCTCGGAACCGGAGCAGCGGATCAAAGTCCATCCCCATCTCACGGTGGGTCGGGGTGTCGGCAAAGACCGACGGGCGCTGGTCGAAGATTGTCAATATCGGTTTGAACTGACCCGCGTCGAGGAAGTTCCGGACATCGCCCGGCTGTTCGAACAGTGCGTCGACCTGCCCGCCCAGAAGCGCGCCATAGCGCGGCGCCCCTTTGTCGAACGAGATCTGCTGGATCGACATGCCGGTTGCATCGGTGATGAACCGCATGGTGACGCGCTCCATCGAACCTTCTTTGGAGACATTGGCGATGGTTGCCTTTCCGCCCTGGGCCTTCACCCACTCGACGAAAGAGGGCCAGTCCGAAAACCGCGTCTCATTCGAGCGGATGTAAATCTGCGAGAAGGTCACCTGGCTCACAACAAGCGGAATCAGATCCTCCGCCGGGTTCGGTCGCGAGCTGTCCAGTGCATGCGCGGACGACGCGTCGTCGATATGCTCAAGCACATTATAACCATCCGCAGGCGAAGTCATATAGGCCGTCATGCCAACTGTGCCCGACCCGCCCGGCTTGTGATCGCGATTGATCGCAACCCCGGTAAGCGATGTTACGGCTTCCGCCATCGCCGCGGCAACCTGGCCAGAGCCGCCTGCGGGGCCATAGGGGACGACCATGGTAAGCGCGCGATCTGGAAACCCGCCCGGCTTCGCCATCGAAGCCTCGGTCACAGCGCATTGAAATGCATGGGCCGACCCGGCAAACCCAAATACCGCCGCAAGGACAGCTGTTGTTATTAATCTGTTCATTTTCGTCCTCCCTGACGAACGCTGCGGATTTAGTTTCGTTTAGTTTGAGAGCAGCGATTATTGAGCTTTGGACCCTGCAAAAGTTCACGCGCAAAATCAACACGAAGCGAGTCAGCGATTTGCTACCTTCCATATCAGGTCTTGGGCAGCGGTCTCTGGGGGCACTGTTAGAGGAAGTTGGCTTGAGCTGCAGGCGGGGTCTCAATAGCGTTCGGGGGTGACTAAACGCTCTCCCTTCCGCGACTTCACGACCCGTCCTGAGATCAACCGCTTGGCGGCAATGATGTACGCCCGGCGTCCTTACTGGATCCTCGGACAGGCTGAAACTGGCTTGCATTCGTCTGACGGTGGAGTGCCCCCATCTAAGGGGGTCCTCTTGGAAGGTTCAGATGAGCCACTGTCGAGTGCGTCAAGGAATCTGTCCAGAACGCGATCCGATCCCATTCGATTAACCATGCCAGGAGATCCAGTCGCACTGTGAAGCATGTCGATCTGGATCGCCCGCTCCATGCTTATGCGCCACCTGATCAATCATACTAGCGAGTTGTTTCTGCGGTCCAGCGCCGGGCTCGATTGGTTGTCAAGAATGTAGAGAAGGCCCGAGAGAGGTGCGAGAACGTCCGGACACGAACACTTCAATCGCAAGGTTCGGGATCTGTCAAAGACGCTTCCTTGGGTGAGCGGCTCGCCCAAGGTTCAGTTACGTGAGATGTGCCGCCGGACGGTCGGTTGTGGCCCGGATGGCAAGATCTTACTGATCCCCAACCTGATCAAAGCCCCAAGAGATGCCGTGGATTACGTTGTGATCGACGAACTGGCGCATCTGAAACATCACGATCACAGCAAGGAGTTTACAGCGCTTCTCAGTCAGCACCTCCCCGATTGGCGGCAAGTGAAACTTCGGCTCGACCATTCCGCTGAGGTTCTTAGCTCGTGTTGAAGACTTCGGCAGATCTCCATCTTCGCTGTGCGGATCGATGCTGAGAAGTGCCTTCTCCATGTGCCGAAACAGGTGAAAACCAAATGAAATCAATTGTCTTTTAAGTCCCTATGGGAACCCTCGAGCTTATAGCGCTAGATGATTTCTGGGTAGCTCGTGAGCGTATGAACTGGTGCCGGAGAACCGGACGGCTGGCTGAGGTGTATCCCAGAGTTTTGAAGGGATACGAGAATGGCGAAACGCCGGAAGTTTACAGACCGGTTTAAGGCCAAGGTCGCTCTGGAAGCGCTGCGAGGCGACAAGACG
>JBCDAQ010000048.1:0-23001 GCA_039185285.1 Pseudomonadota bacterium | reverse complement strand
TGATCCTGCTCTACACGGCCGTGAACCTATCGCTGGCCGTCTGGCTTCTCAAAGGCTTCATGGATGAGATCCCGCGGGAGTATGAAGAAGCCGCCCTGATCGACGGCTACACGCGGTTCCAGGCGTTTCGCAAGGTCGTACTCCCCCAGGCCGCAACAGGGATCGCGGCGACCGCGATCTTCTGCCTGATCTTTGCCTGGAATGAGTACGCGTTTGCCGTTTTGCTCACCTCCGGCACGGCACAGACCGCGCCCCCGTTCATCCCGACCATCATCGGGGTCGCAGGGCAGGACTGGCCCGCGATTGCGGCGGGCGCCACGCTCTTCCTCTTGCCGGTCATGATCTTCACCATCCTGTTGCGTAAACACCTGCTGCGGGGAATCACCTTTGGAGCGGTCCGGAAATGAGTAGCTTTCTGAATGGCTTGATGCGCTTTCAGCGCGGACCTTGGGAGATGGTGGCATCCATTCTGATCGCCATCGGAGTCATCATGCTGATGCAGCCTTACGTGCTCTGGGCCTTTACCTATTCCTTCATTGTCACGCTGGTGGGCACGGTGATGTTCATCATCGTCAGCCATTTCCCGGAGGATGAGTGATGCTCGAACAGATCTGTCCCATCATGCCGTCGCGCAACCTCGACACCACGCAAGCGTTCTATGCCGCGCTGGGGTTTGAAACCTGGTACCGCGACGATGGATACTTGCTGATGAACCGCGATAGGGTCGAGGTGCATTTTTTCCATCACCCCGACCACATCGCCGCTGAGAGCGATCACGGCGCCTATATTCGCCCGCTAGATGTCGACGCTTTTGGGACCGAGGTCGCGGCCCTCGACCTTGCGACCAATGCAGGCGCGTTCCCGCGTTTTGCCGCCCCTGAGGACAAGCCCTGGGGGATGCGCGAGGCGGCGATCTGGGATCCGGACGGCAATCTCTTGCGAGTCGGGACGGTAATCAAAGAGGCACCGCCCGCCGATGGCTGAGATCCGCATCCAGAACCTGCGCAAGGAGTTTGGCGATTTTACCGCCGACCAAACGACGTCATTCAAGATCGAGGATGGCGAGTTCTTCATGCTGCTCGGCCCGTCGGGCTGTGGCAAGACCACGACGCTGCGTATGATTGCGGGGCTTGAGCTGCCGACATCGGGTGAAATCTACATAGATGGCCAGGAAGTCGGACAGAAGCCAGCCAGCCAGCGCGACATTGCTTTTGTCTTCCAGATGTTCGCGCTCTACCCGCATATGAACGTGCGCCGGAACATCAGCTATCCGCTGGTCAGCCAGGGGATGGCCCGTGCGCAAGTACGTGAGAAGGTGGCCGAGGTCGCGAAGATCCTGGGCATTGAAGACATCCTCGACCGTCCGGTCAGCGGCCTCTCTGGCGGGGACCGCCAACGGGTCGCACTTGGCCGCGCGATCGTGCGAAATCCAAAATGCTTCCTGATGGATGAGCCTCTTGGCGCGCTGGATGCCGAGTTCCGCGAGCATATGGCCGAGGAACTTCGTGCACTGCATGAACGGATGGGTGCGACCACGGTCTACGTTACGCATGACCAGCTCGAAGCCATGCAGATGGGTGACAAGATCGTGGTGATGAACCACGGCGTGGTCGAACAGTTCGGCGAACCACAGGACATCTATGACAAACCCGCGACCATGTTCGTAGCTGACTTTATAGGCTCGCCGTCGATGAATTTCCTGAAGTTTAAAGGGAGCGTTGAGATAGGCGCCACAACGATCCAGCTCAACCATCAGACTGTTGGTATCCCGACTCTTCGCGAACCATTCGACGGTGACATTGTTTATGGGGTACGGCCCGAGCATATTCGCCTGTCTGACGCAGCAGGTTACCGTGCAGAGGTGATCGCGACTGAGTATCTGGGCACTACCCAGATCATCACGCTGTCGACCCATAATGGCGAGGTGAAAGCGCGGATCGCCTCAGATCAACCTGCAACGCCGGGTGAGACGGTGGGGCTCGAGTTCAACGGCGCAACCGTTACGTTGTTCGACAACCAGACTGGACGGGCAATCCGCTCCGAGTTGAACGAGGGGGTCCTGTCGCATGGCTGATGTCACCCTCACGAACGTCTCGAAAAGTTTCCGCTCGACGATTGCCGTCGAAGACATGTCGATGGATATCGAAGACGGCTCCTTCGTGGTTCTTCTCGGGCCGACCGGTGCAGGGAAAACCACGACTCTGCGCCTGATCTCGGGCCTCGAGGAGCCGGACAAGGGAGACATCCAGATCGCCGGTCGCTCGGTGATCGGGGAGACGCCCGCACAACGCAACGTCGCAATGGTGTTCCAGCAATACTCGCTCTACCCGCATATGACCGTGCGCGACAACCTCGCTTTCCCGCTGCGCTCACCGATCCTGAAGACGCCCGAGGGCGAAGTCGCCCGAAAGGTCGCGGAGGTCGCTGAGATTCTGCATATCGACCACAAGCTCGAGAACAAGGCGACGGCTCTCTCGGGTGGTGAGATGCAACGGGTGTCTATCGGGCGAGCGTTGGTGCGTCGCCCCGAGATTTACCTGATGGACGAGCCGCTTAGTTCACTCGACGCACAGTTACGCGCAGAGCTTCGGGTCGAGCTCAAGCGGATCCAAGCCAATCTGGGAGCCACACTTCTCTACGTCACTCATGACCAGATCGAGGCGATGACCATGGCAACCCAAATTGGGGTGCTCGACAGGGGCCAGCTGGTCCAGTTTGGCTCACCGCGTGAGATCTACGAAAACCCAGTCAGCCTTTACGTTGCTAGCCGCCTCGGTCTTCCGCGCATCAACATGCTTCCCAAGGATCTATTTGCTGGGGCTCCTTCCGGGGCTGCTACCATCGGATTGCGGCCCGAGCATATCCAGCAGGGTGAGGGAAATCCTGCAACTGTCGTCCGGATCGAGCATCTGGGTGACCAGACACGGCTCCATCTTTCGCTCGAGGGCCATGACATCGTGACACTTGCGGATGTGCATTCGACGCTCGAGCCCGGCGACACCATCGCCATTCAACCCCGAAACGCTCTCTTTTTCGACGCCGCCGGCGCGCGTATCGCCTGAGGAGGAAGACCATGAAGCAATTCATAAATACTAAGGAAGCCCTCGTTACCGAAGCGATAGACGGGATGCTCAGGACCTCGGGTGGGCGGCTCGCCCGGCTCGATGGTTATCCGCATATAAAGGTCGTGGTTCGCACAGACTGGGACAAATCCAAGGTCGCATTGGTTTCTGGCGGAGGGTCTGGGCATGAGCCGAGCCACGCGGGCTTTGTCGGGCAGGGTATGTTGACGGCGGCGGTTTGCGGCGAGGTTTTCGCCTCTCCGTCGGTGGATGCAGTTCTCGCAGGAATTCTTGCGGTAACCGGCAAGGCGGGATGCCTCCTGATCGTCAAGAACTACACCGGTGATCGGCTGAATTTCGGCCTCGCCGCCGAGCGCGCGCGGGCCCAAGGGTTCAAAGTTAATATGGTCATCGTCGATGATGATATTGCCTTGCCCGATTTGCCTCAGTCGCGCGGTGTCGCGGGTACGCTCTTCATCCACAAGATTGCTGGCGCCTTGGCGGAACAGGGCGAGGGCCTTGAGGCTGTGACGAGCGCCGCTCAGCGCGTGATCGACGGCGTCGTCTCAATCGGCATGTCGCTCGATACCTGCACCATTCCTGGCTCACCGAAGGAAGACCGGATCGGTCCCGGCAAGGCGGAGCTTGGACTTGGCATTCATGGAGAGGCCGGCATCGAGCAGGTCGACTTCTCTAGTGCCAAGGACGCAGTGGAGCGGGTGGTTGAACGGCTGGAGCCCAAGATTGGGCCGGGGCCCTACGTTGCACTCCTAAATAACCTGGGCGGCGCGACACCGCTTGAGATGGGGGTTCTTGCCGAGGAACTGACCCAGTCGCGGATCGGCGATCAGATCCGCTGGCTGGTCGGCCCGGCTCCGATGATGACGTCGCTCGATATGAAAGGTTTCTCGGTTTCGCTCTGCCCGGTCCCGAAATCGGATGAGCCGGCTCTCATGGGGCCTGTCGCACCCTGGGCTTGGCCGGGCTGTCACACGGTGGGCGCGGTCATGGTCTCGGCTTTGCCGGATGGCCTCGCACCTATACAGCCGATCGCCTCGGCAAACCCCGAGATGCGCGCCTTTATTGAGAAATGCTGCAACATTTTGATCGGGACAGAAGCTGACCTCAACGCGCTCGATGCCAAATCCGGAGATGGTGACACCGGCAGCACGCTTTCCACCGCCGCACGCGCGCTCATCAACGCTTTGGATCGGCTGCCGCTTGCTGACCACACACAGCTCTACCGGGCGATCGGGTTGGAACTCAGCCAAACGATGGGCGGCTCATCGGGGGTCTTGCTCGCGATTTTCTTCGCGGCCGCCGGCGATGCATCCGCCAGTGGCAGCGACGCAATTGGTGCGTTCAAAGCTGGTCTGGACAGGATACAACAGGTTGGCGGCGCAGCCCCTGGCGATAGAACGATGATTGATGCGCTTCACCCAGCACTGGAACGCCTGCCCCAAGGGATTGGCCCTGCTGCCGCGGCCGCGCGAGAGGGCGCCAACGCAACCGCTTCGATCACCCGAGCAAGGGCAGGGCGGGCAAGTTATCTGTCCGCTGAAAGCCTCGCTGGTCATAATGATCCCGGAGCGGAGGCCGTAGCGCGCCTGTTGGAGCAGTTGTCATAGCCTATCGACCAGAAATTCTTGGCTCTTCTCCGTGATCCGCGACCTGGAGATAACGGCTTCGATGCAAAGAGATTCAGTGGATAGGACGGATTCGAGGCGATAGTGGTTGCGGAGGCACAAAACGCCAAGAGACGTCTCGAAAATGAGAGTGACGTTGCAGATAGAGCTCCTGCATTTTTCGCTCCGCAAATCTTCCGAGGTTTGACCACGTAGCCTCCGGTTGCATCGACGGACCTAAACCTGTTTCCGTAGTCTGACTGATGGAGGCTCGCTTCAATCTGTTTTTGGCAAGCAACCGAAAAGTCGGCTCAATTGGGCACCTAAGACACGCGTCCTGGTTGCCTTGGTCAGTGCAATGAAAGGTCGCCTCGGTCGGTAGACAGCGTCTGCTAAAATGTAGCTGGACTCAGAAGTCTGATGTGATTCCCTTTTTCTCCCAATCCCCGAAGCGAGTTGGTTCGGGGCCATTGCGGCCTCCGGTTTCTGCGGGCAGCTCTTGTGAGGCTGTGGCGGCGCGACGGATTTCGGCCTCGGCCAAAGCGCGTTTGGCGGCCGCGGCGATCCGCTCTTCTTTTGTTAGGTCGTCGGGCATCCATCGCCTCACAGGATCACTCGTCTTAAATATGCGCCAACAAGGAGGACATGCAACATCTGGGGAGGAGAGTGGTTCCCAGCTTAACCCCTGATGAGGTTGTTGATAACGCTCTCTGTCATTGAGCCGTCGGTCCTCGATTAGCTCTTGCGGAGCATACCTTTGCCAATATGTTGAGCCGAAGGGCATATTGGGGCGGAGCGACGCATGGTCCGGCAGGTAGGGTTCGAGGTGTGATGGAGCGGGAGATTGCCTTTGGACAGCTGCCAGAGATTATCTATCTGGATGGCGTTTTGTATTCACTCTACTCAGCGCCATTCCTACCGTGGTTGCAAGCGCAGGATCCACCTTGTGTTTTTGACCTGAGGACACCGCAATGCGCGCGGGGCTACGTGGCCAAGTGGGCCCTTGAGAACAAGACGTTACTTCTGATCGGTTTGCATGCCTGGCGCGGAGGCAAGTATACCGGCGTTTCATCCCTCTTTGGTGGCGAACGCGAGGTGCCGGCAGTTTGGTTCACGGGCCCGCTTATGATCGAGCCAACGATAAACGCTGTTCGGGAAGGCGAGTATCCTAAAGCGCGCACACTGGCGATAAAAGCGGGGCGGCAAGTCCAGACCTAGGCCAGTATCGTTCTAAGCTGACCTGGGTCTGAGTGGATTTGGCCTAGCTCGCCATACGCATAGTTGAGCTCTGAGCTGATCCTGCTTTTGGATCGTCGAAGAACGCGACCAGCTCAGTGAGCTTCTGAGCGCCCTGCGCGAGGTCTTTTGCGTCGCCAGAGCCGCGATGCGCCAGCGTCGCGTTTTCTTGGGTAATCTGATCCATATGGTTGATTGCACCCGCGATCTCTTTCGCGCCAGTCGCCTGTTCGCTCGTTGCGCTGGCAATATCTCCGATCACCCGTTCTACCTGTTCGACTAGATCGACCAGTTCCACGAAGGCGCTGCCGGTCTCGGAAACAAGGCCCACGCCCTTTTGCACCTGTTCGGCGCTCTCGGCGATGAGGCCACGGATCTCCTCGGACGAGTTCGACGAACGCTGCGCGAGGCTTCTGACCTCGGCGGCGACGACGGCGAACCCTTTGCCTGCATCTCCGGCCCGGGCCGCTTCAACCGCGGCATTCAACGCCAAAAGGTTCGTTTGGAAGGCGATGCTGTCGATGACTCCGACGATGTCGCTGATCCGTTTCGATCCGGCTTCGATGTTCTTCATCGCTTCGACGGCGCTTTCGACGACCTCTCCGCCACTACGTGCCTGATCCGAGGCCTCCGAGACCTGTTCACGGACCTTTTCAGAGCCATCTGAGTTTGATCGGATCGATGCGGCCATCTCTTCCATGGTCGCAGATGTTTGCTCGATCGTGGCCGCCTGATTTTCTGTGCGTTCCGCCAGCATGCTGGATCCCGAGAGCATCGAGTCGCCATTCGAAGCGATCTCGACGCTTACTTGGCGGATCTCGCCCACAATGCGTCCCAGCAGCTCGATCGCTGTGTTGACGTTCTCCTTCAGCGTCAGGAAGGAGCCTTCGTAGTGACCGGACATCCGCACGCTCAAATCGCCCTTGGAGAAGGTGTCGAGGACCGTTGTCGTTTCGTTAAGACCTTGATCTACTGTCGCAACAAGTTTGTTGATCCCATCGGCAAGTTCATTCAATTCTTCGTCGGAAAACTCCTCCGGTACGCGATTATTGAACTGACCGCGGATGGCGGCGTTCACGACGTCGCTAAACTCCCGCCGCAGCTGAGCCATCATCTCCTTGCGGGCTTCTTCGGCCGCTAAGCGCGCTTTGCGGCCATCTTCGCGTTGGACGATCGCCCGGCGTTCATTGTCTCTGAAGACCCGCAGGCCATCACTGACGCGACCAATTTCGTCTTGCCGTGCGGTCTCAATCTCAATCTCGTAGTCGCCGTCTACCAGACGACTCACGGCGTGTGAGACTTGGTTCAGCGGCGCCAAGACGAGTTTGCTGACGATCCACCAAGCCAGACTCGCGCTCACGATAAAAGCAGTTAACGATGCTATGAGCATTTGATCGAGCGCCGCGCTTTCATGTTTCTCTGCTTTCTGCGCTGCAAGAACGGTGAAAGCTTCGACCTTGAGAAGGAGCTTTTCGACGCGTTTGTCCAGTGCCTCTTCCTCAACAGTTACCTTGGCGGCTTCTTTGATCACGGCATCGATGTCGCCAGCCCGCACCAGTTGGAACGTCTTAATGGCATGATCGGAGTAGACTTTGTGGTCCTGATCAATGAGCTCCAGTTCTGCGATGACTTCGGCGAAGAGAGAGAGCTCTTTAGCCGAGAACCGTTCTTGGTCGAACGATTTGAGGAGGGCGATAATGTCCAGGACTTCTACATTCACCTGTTCATTATACTGATTGAACCTTGCGACGCTGGTATCAAATTCTGGTATCGTTTCTGGGTGGGTTGCCATGACCTCACCTGCGCGGATCGCGCGCTCGAACAAGATTGCTTGCTCGAGCTGGTGAATTGTTAGCTCCGCCATTGCGGCAGCCAAGGGGGCATCGACTTCGGCAATGTTCGCAAGCTCCTTGCCGATTGCCTTGAATTGGTAGACCCCGATTCCTGCCACGACCAATAGAGCGATCAGGCAGGTGGCGATTGACGCGTAGATCTTGGCCGAGATGCTCTTCCAGAATGCGATCGGTTGCGATAGGTTGACCTGGTCTTGCACTTCTTCTTCCCTTCGATGAACTCGCCGGGAATCTCGCTACGGAAGATGAATGTTGCGTTTACAGGCCTGACCTCTTCGAGGGCTTTGTAGGCTCTTAGCCTTCACGATCCGGAAAGTACGCTCATTTGCCTGTGTCAGAAGGCCTCAAGATGCTGGAAATTATCACGAATTTTACACGAGAGAGGTGCATTCCGGATCCTGCCGTGTTGCCACTTATGGGGACTGGACCTTCCTAGGTATCCCGTTTGGTTTCGGATCAGAATCTCAGTTCGGAGTAAGAGGCAATCGCGTGTTCTTGGCGGTGCTCCAAAGATCCAAGCCGACGGTTTTGTTAATCGAATACTGCCGCTAGTTCGCTGATTTGAGTCCCCTCTTTGATCTCGCGCAGGCGTGCATAAATCAGAGCGACCGAGATGCCGGAGAGGCCATAGACGAGCGCGTAGACGAAAGCCACGACGATAAGAGACACAATCAGCACCACCCCACCAGAACCAAGCACTGACAACAGCAGACCGGACACAAAGATCGCTGCGAAGTTAATGAGAACTGTACAGAGCCCGATTACAATCAGCACACCAATAATGGGCCAGCGATACCCTTTGGTGAGGTTGAAGCTCCGACCAAGTCCACCAAAACCGACTTTGTCGAAAACAACCGCAGGCGCCAAGACGGATATTGCACCATAGACCCAAAGCCCTGGTACGATCAAAAGCATGAAACCTAGTCCCGCGATGATCGCGCCAACCATCGAAAGAACGGCGATCGGGATGGCGGCGTTGATAGCTGGTCCAAAATATTGACCAAGCGGCCTGGAGCGACCGTGCTTCGCGTCGTAGGCAAGTTGGACGAGCAAAGCCACACCAATGCCCCAAAGAGCGGTCGTGGCGATGAAAGTGAGAACTTGTGGCAGGACAGCGAAATCAGCGGGATCGGGTGTTGCCGTGCCGAGTGTCACATCCCAACCAGAGATAAACCCCGAGATCACCACGCCGCCGAAGGCGGGTACGAAGCCCAGCGCGAGGACCTTGAAGAAATTTCCGAAAAAAATCGAAAAGCTATCGGCGATGATCGCGCCAACCCCAAGGGGCGCAGCCGGTTGAGAGTCTGACGAAACACTCATATTCGCTCCAATCTATTTCTGTCAGAAGCTCAGGCGCTAGACTAACCTAATCAAAGCTCCGCAGCCCCGCACTTAAAATCCAACCCAAAAAGTGAACGAGGTTTTCAGTTCCGTTGCAAGACTAATCTTGCCCTAGACAGCGTCAGAATGGGCGGGTTCAATTCGGATCTTCTTTGTAGAATTTGTTGGCCCGTTGCTCACCGAAGAGCTGGCGTTGCTCGAGATGCCCACGCTGCGCATTGTAGAACGCTCGCAAGAAGCGTTGATGATCCGCCTCGGGTACGGCATCGGCATAGTCGACCTTCTTTCGGATGCTCTCGACGATCTTGGCTTCGGTTGCGCGGCGGTTTTGTTCCGCTGTGCCTGCGAGGTTTTTACTCTGAGCGCGAACAACCTTTTCCAGGGTCTGAAGCTCGTAGATCCCGTAGTGGTCTAGCTGGTGACTGAGGAACACAAACTCCTCGGCGGCGGTTGGGGCGGGTCTGTGCTGTTGGGCAAGATCCGCCAAGAGAATTGGCTTTGGTAGGTGCACGACATAGGTCCCGGCGATCAAATCGCCCAACCTCCGGCGACGTTTGTTCAGGAGCGGCACCAGGAGTACACCGGTCACCCAGGCCAGTGAGATCGCCGATTGCACCAAATCGTCTTGGTTGAGTGTCAAGAGCAGAGTGCCAGGCAGAAACACTTCGGCTTCCTTCATCAGGTTGCGCACTACCAGGGCATAGGTGGTCAGCGGGCCACCATCATTAGAGACAACTTTGATTTGCATCATCCGCTTGCCGACGGTTTGTCCGTTCCAGGCAAGCTCGCTGAGGACATAGTAAGGGATCCGAATGAAGAGAAAGACCATCGCGGCAACTGCTGTGACGGTGGAGGGTATGGTCAGATCACTAAATGCAAGCAAGACGACAAACGCAAACGCCGCCAGCGAGGTCAGTAGTATATCGACCAGTTGCGCTCCGATGCGCACCCCAACGCTCGCAATCTCGAAGCGGAGGGTGACGCCCTCGGGGCTCATCAACTGATCCAGTCCGCGAAGTGCCTGTTGGGGCTGATCTGCCATTTCGGTCATTCTGCGCGCCTGCCCGCTGCAAGAAACCAGGCCAGCCATAAGGCGCCGATTCCCCAACCAAGCATCATTCTGGCCTCGAAACTTTGAACCAACTGTCGGGCAAAACCTTCTAGAAGTGCGGCGACGAGGAGCATCAGTGCCGCTACGATCGCGAGTTTCACAGCGTCTCGTCCGGCGGCTTGCAGGGCTACCGACCTCCGCCGGTTACCCGGAAAGAGAACCGCGGCACCCAGCTTCACACCACCAGCGCAGGCGATACAGATCGCTGAGATTTCGGTCACCCCATGAACCGAGAGCCACCCCACAAGATCCCATCCAAGGCCGCGGTCGACGTGGAGTGCCAAGAAAGCCCCGAGAATCAATCCATTGTAGAAAGTCAGCAAGATGGCAGGCGCGCAGATGAAAGCGCCCAAGCCAAAGATGAAAATTGCGATCCGTGTGTTGTGAGAGAAGAGGTATGCCGCAAAAGCGCCAAGGCCGCTGGAAGACGGGTCCTCGTCATAGATCACTGAGCGGAGGTTTTCGGTCGAAGCGGTCGGGCCGCGTCCTCCGGCTAGGTCCGACGGGATAAAAACATAGAACCAGGATGCGTTCTCGAAGTAGAGCAGATACCCGGCGAGCCCGCCAAGAAACATGCACAAGAACCCGATCAGCAGAAACATCCAGGACCGACGCATGGCCTGAGAGGCGCCCTGGCGGAGAAACCGGTTTAGGAGGCCGCCGATCCTTTCCTGCGGGGCATAGACACTGAGATAAGCACGTGCGGTTAAAGCGTCGAGATACTCCAAGAGCGCGCGGTCGAGCGAGATCTCCCGTGCAATCGCCAATGAGGTGGTTGCTTGTCGATACAGGGTAGCCAGGTCGCGTGCGGCGGCAAAATCCATCCGATGCAGCCCCTTTTTCTCGGCCATCTCGACGAGCTTTTCCAGCCTACGCCAGTCTTGCTCGCGTTCCTGGCGGAAGCGGGCGGAGCGGATGAGGTCGGATTCCTGAATCAGATCAACTCCCGCGCTTTGATATCGAGATAGGTAGAGATGACTTTCGCAGTCACTTCACCCGGGCGAGCATCCACGACAGTGATGCCCAAACGGGTCAGTTTCTCGAAGACGAGTTGGCGTTCTCTTAGCATAAGGTTCGCGGTCACGAGCTCCGCCACGCTATCCATACTGTCAGGGCTAGAGGAGACGCGTTGCTCCATCTCCGGATCGCGGATCGCAACGAAGATCACCAGATGCCGACTTCCCAAGATTGAAATGTTCTCGATCATCAATTCGGCTGAGGTCGCGTCGATGAAGTCGGTGAAGATGATAATGAGACTGCGCTTCGGGGTGCGTGCTTTCAACTCGCTCATGGCTAGGGTGTGGTTGGTCTCCCGCGGGAGATAGGAGAGATCCGCCGTCCAGCTACGGAGCCGGGCGAAAGCCTGACGCCCCGGTTCGGGCGCCGTAAAACTGCGTGGTCGGGCATCATAGGCGTAGGAGCCGACTAGGTCGCCACCGATTGCGGCGGCCCAGGCCGTTGCTAGAGCAGCGGTAATCGCATGATCGATTTTAGGCAGGCCCGCGATTTCCTCAGACATCAGATAACCATTGTCGATCGCGATAATGACATGGTGATTTCGCTCAGCCCGAAGTTCTTTCGCCAGGAGCACCCGACGCTTTGCCGACCTCTTCCAGTCGATTGACTTTACATCCATTCCTTGGCTGAACTCGCGCAATTGGTGAAACTCCGAGCCATCGCCGATGGCGCGATTTTCCTTGATGCCGTATAGGGTTGAGATGACGGTCGATGTGATCTGTCCTGACTGCACCAGCCGGATATTTGGCACCACTCGGACTGTATGGTCGATTCTAGCCTTGGCGATGATCTCGAAGAGAGAAAGACGGGACGGGTGTTTTAGCCAGAGAGTTTGAAGCTCCCAGGCGCCCCGTCTCCGGGCCAGGAAATCGAGCTGAGCTGAGGCGATGTTCTCACTTGCTGTAAATGCAAACTCGACAGGGCCTTTGAGGCCATCTGGCCAATCGAGCCGACCGACAGTGTCTGGCAATGGTTCGGTTAGGTGGAACGTCAGGGACGCTGTCTCGCCCACGAAAACTTCCTGTGAAGCGTCTAGCGCCAATTCTCCAACGCGTCGGGCGGAAAGAGCGCAATCCGAGATTGCTGCGAACAGAAAAGCAGCCCAGAGGAACAGTGCGGTATCCCTCGCCGGTCCACCGAGCGCCACAAAGTAGACCGAGAACGCGGCGATGATCGCCGCCAAGACCAGCAGCTTTCGAGTAGGACGGATCAGCGGGGAGCCTCGATCTGGTTGAGAATGTTCTCCAGCACCTGTTGGGCGTTTTGGCCTTCGATTTCGGCCGCAGGCCCCAGAACGATGCGGTGCTGGAGAGCGGGGATGAAGAGGCGTTTGACATCATCGGGAATCGCGAAATCCCGCCCGTTCATAGCTGCAGACGCACGGGTTGCCGCAGCGATTGCGTCTGCGGCCCTGGTCGATGCACCGAAAGCAATCTCAGCGTTCTTACGGGTGGCGCGGACAAGGCGTAGAATGTAGGCGAGGATGTCATCCTTCAACATTATCTGGTCGATCATCACCCGGCTTTGCTGCAAGCTATCTGAATCCAAGACCTGCGTTACTCCGTGCGTTTCGGTTCCCGCGTCGAGCGGTTCGCCTGCGTGCTTTTGTAGGATCGACATCTCAACATTCTCGGGCGGGAAGTCGATATCCACCTTGAAGAGGAACCGGTCTAGCTGTGCCTCGGGCAGTGGATAAGTTCCCTGCTGTTCGATAGGGTTCTGCGTGGCGATTACGATAAACTCGCTTCCGAGTGCGTGGTCGCTGCCATCAATCGTTACGATGCTTTCGTTCATTGCCTGGAGCAAGGCGGCCTGGGTTTTCGGTGGTGCCCGGTTAATCTCATCAGCCAGTAGTACTTGGGAGAAAACCGGTCCCTTGGTCAGGACGAACTCATTGCTTTGAAAGTTGAAGATGGACGTTCCGAGGATATCGCCGGGCATCAAATCAGGTGTGAATTGGATTCGACCAAAATCGAGAGCCATTGCGGCCGAAAAACTACGGGCTAACAGAGTTTTTGCGGTACCCGGAGGACCTTCGATCAGGACATGCCCACGCGCGAAGAGGGCGACCAAAAGAAGGTCGATCACTTCCTCCTGGCCCAGGACTGTTTTCCCGATTTCGGCGCGCAACCTGGCGACCTGATCGCGCAGTTCTTCAAGTGTCATGGGTGAGTTGCTCCAAAAGTACTTCTAAATTGTCGACATATCGAATGGCCTCGCCTGCCGTAACCTCTGACGGTAAGCGCCGGATCTGGTCGAGGCTATCCTTTAGCCGATCTGCGAGTGCGGGCTCTTGCCGTGCGGCGTGTCGCAGCAGCGCTTCTTCGTCTTTCGTGTGTCTCAGATAGTTCTGTCCGAAGACCTTGGCCGCTGTTGCGGACAGTCGCGCGGTTGCATATTCGTGCAACAAAGCGCCCTCCTGTCCGGTTAGCCGTAGCAAGCGCCCGCGCACCTGGATAACCTGAGCCCGGGAAATCTCTAAACCCTCTCGCTCCTCAAGTACCGGACCAAAGCGAAAGCTTGCTCGCCACAGGGTTAGCGCCAGCATCATTCCCGCGCTCAACCAAAGCAAGGTGAACGGATATGCGAAGAAACGCAGAAGGTCGGCCCAACTTCGCTCTCGCAAGACGTCGTCGGTAGCCTCGGTGAACCAGTTCTGCCGACTGTAATCGATGAAGACCGTCTTCTCCGAAGCTTCGGCTTTTAACAAATCGCGGGCGATCCAGGCATTCTCGCCCAAGCGCAGCCCGTGATTGTTCATCAGATCTGGGTCGGCGAGGACTAGAAAGGTCCGGTTGGAGTCTGACAAAGGACATGCACCAAGAAGCATTCGGCCTTGCTCTCCAATGATTGGCTGGCAACCGTAGCCGTCGAAGACCTGAGCGATGTAGAGCTCTGCCGTTAGCTCTATGCCCGGTCCATTCGCATAAGAGAAACGCGTGAAAGGGCTGGGTATCTGCCTAACCGCTCCCACATGCTCGCCAGCTATCGATCGAAGCAGGGCTGATGTTTCTGTTGGGTCGATCAAGAGGATTGGATGAGCGCGGGTGGTAAGGCGCATGCCTGTGTGCCATTTCGGAAGGATGACCATGCTCGGGACCAAACGAAGCTTGTTCCGGATCGCACCCGAGCTAAGATCGTACTCGTCCACCTGGAACAGAAGCTCCTCCTGCGTTTCGGGGAGCGACCGGTCCCGGTCCAGGTCGGTGTCGTAGAGTGGGATGATGTTCATCCCCACCGCCTCTGTTTCGACCGGCCAGCCGCCAAAGAAGTTTTGGGCTTCTATTTCCTGCGATTTGAGCCAGACCGCTAAACCATTCAGCCCGGAGGGAGAGTCGCGAAGTTGCGTCTGGCGCTGAGTGGAGATGTATAAAAAGGCACCAAAAGCAAGCAATAGAACACCCGCTATAAACACCGTCTCCAGACGAACGCCCGGCCTGGCAGCAGCTTTGTCGACAAGGCTCATGTTCGTGCCTCGCGCAGGAGGGGACGGATACGATCCAGATGCGCTGTAAATTCCGCTTCGTCTACTGGGTGGTCGCCAAACTGTGCACCTTCCGCCGCGAAGACCAGCTCCTTGAGGGCTTCGCGATGGTTCTGGGAGGGGGGTATCCGATTGAATGCATCCCGCGCTGTCCAACTGGCTTGCAAGAGCATGTCGTTCGAAGCAACAGCGAGGGCTAGGGCGCGTCGCGCCAGCTGGATGAGAGCTAACTGTCGGTCAGGCTCAGCAAGGATGGTCTGAAAATCTTGGAGGCTAGCGGGGTCCAAGCTGTTTTCCTGGTCGGAGCTGATCCTCTGACGCCCTGGGTTTTTTATGTCACGTCCAAACGAGACCGAGATTGCAGACCCATTTCGCCAGAAAAAGAACCCGATCAGACCGAGGACAATCAGGCACGCTACAGTGAAGATGAACTCTAGTTGGCTGCTCGAGACTTCCGAGAAGGCTTGGTCCTTTGCTGTATCCTGAGGTGTTGCGTCGGTTTCGAGATTGGGGGCCACTCGGGAAGGATCGAAATAAGCGACACCTGCAGAGACGCGTCGCTCGGCTGCTTCCAGATACTCTTGACCAGAAGGTCCAAGTCGGAGTGTTTCCTCGACAGGCTCCAGCGCCAGCGATGAACCGGCCCAGGCCAGCCACAAAACCACGGAGAGTAGGCGGACTAAAGAGGTCATTCGCAGCCTGGCTAAGCGGGTTCCAATGTGCCTTCAATCCTCACACGTAACTTGTGATAAATTCAAATGGTAACCTTGGCGCTGCAAGGTGATGTCGAGGGTAAGGGACTAAAGGCTAGTGTTTATCATTTTTTGGTTAGTAGATGCCGGATGGCAAGACGCTGAAGTGTCAAAGAGATCGGCTCTTCCTTCGTTCGATCATAGGGCATATATCCCTCTCGGCGTCTAACTTTTGTCTCAACCCTTGCCAATCGCGGCACATGAAATCGGAGATGGCGTGCGATGAATTACACCAAGACCTTGCTTCTTTTGGCTGCACTAACAGCGGTCTTTCTGAGCATTGGTTGGTTGATTGGGGGTGTAACCGGCATGGTGATCGCGTTTCTTATCGCGATCTGCACGAACTTCTATGCCTTCTGGAATTCGGATGAATTGGCTTTGCGGGCGCATGGGGCACGGAGGGTCGATCGGGCGAGTGCGCCGGAGTACTTTCAGATGGTCGAAGAGCTATCTGTACGTGCCGGTATCCCTACACCAGCCGTCTATGTGATCGATACCGACCAGCCAAACGCTTTTGCGACGGGGCGTAGCCCCGATAAAGCCGCGGTTGCGGCGACGCGAGGCTTGATGCAAATGCTCTCGCGTGAGGAACTAGCCGGGGTGATGGCGCATGAAATCGCGCACATTCAGAACCGGGATACGCTGATCATGACCGTTGCGGCAACCGTCGCCGGCGCGATTGCAATGCTGGCGCAATTTGGCATGTTCTTCGGAGGCGGGCGCGATCGAGGTGCGTTCGGGATTGTGGGTGTGATCGCGGCCGCGATCCTGGCGCCATTGGCGGCGATGATGATCCAAAGCTTGATAAGCCGTACACGAGAGTTTTCCGCCGATCGTCTGGGCGGAGAGATTTGTGGCAATCCTCTCTGGCTCGCCTCGGCCTTGGCCAAAATCACACGTACAAATGTTCTCATGCCATCAGCAGAGGAGAACCCCGCCTCGGCCCATCTCTTTATCGTCAATCCTCTAGCTGGGACACGGGTGGATCGGCTGTTCTCGACCCATCCGGATCCTCAACGCCGGATCGCCGAGTTAAAACGACAAGCCGCGACCATGGGCCGTATGCCGAGCCGGGATGACGCGCCACGGCCAGTGCGCCGCGGCGGGTCGGCGCCATCCCCTTGGCAGTAAATCGCAGACCCCCTCGCCGTGATGCATCCCGATCCGATCGGTCGCCCGGATTGGCGGCGCGCTTGGGGGCGTTGCAACTGATAGGTGCAGTTCTAGACAAAGGTGCGATGCTGGATGATCAACGTTTAGATCTCCCGCCGGAGGAGCGGGCCCAAGCACAGACCCTGGCCAGCGTTGTTTTGCGCCGCTTAGGCCAGATAGACGATCTTGTTTCTCGCTTCGTGCCAAAGATGCCGAAACCACCGGTCAATCACACTTTGCGCCTTGTGGCAGCGGAGCTCTGTTTTGTCGGCACACCTGCGCATGCAGCGTTGGATCTTGCGGTGCGTGCGGTGAAGCAGGCCGGGGCACCTAAAATGTCAGGTCTGGTCAACGCCGTCGGTCGGCGAATGGCCGAGCAGGGGCGCGCAATTGTGGAAGCGCAGCAAGCAACAACACTCGCAATGCCCAAGCAGCTCCGAAAACGGGTTTTGGGCGATTGGGGCAAGGACATCACCGAGGCCATAGCAAGAGCTCACCTTATGGAGCCGGATCATGATCTGACGCCACGCGACCTGAATGACACGGCGGGCTTGGCTCAGCGAATTGGGGGGCGGATTCTGCCCAATGGTTCTATTCGTCTGCCACGAGGTGGTCAGCTAAGTGCGATGGACGGATTTGCTGAGGGCCAATGGTGGGTGCAAGACGCCGCGGCCAGCCTTCCTGTAAAGATGCTTGGGGAGGTAGCAGGGCTTCGTGTTCTGGATCTCTGCGCCGCGCCGGGAGGAAAGACTTTGCAACTTGCCTCCCTCGGAGCTGAAGTGACGGCCTTGGACCTCTCTGAGCGACGGATGGGTCGAGTTGCCGAGAACCTCGATCGAATGAAGTTATCGGCCAAGATAGTGGTCGCCGATGCGCTGCGTTGGGAGCCTGACAGCGCGTTCGACGCGATCGTTTTGGACGCGCCCTGTTCTGCAACGGGTACGGTTCGAAGACACCCGGACTTGCCGCACCGCGACTTTGAGACTGGGTTGGCTGAGCTGACCACGTTACAGGCAAAGCTGATGGATCGGGCCTTTGGATGGCTCCGTCCTGGTGGGCGGCTTCTTTATTGCACCTGCTCGCTGTTGCGTAGCGAGGGAGAAGCTCAGAGCAAAGCGTTCCTGGCGCGAACCCCATCGGCTCACCTGCGCCCTGCTGACCTGCCGGGCATGAGCTTTGCTTTCTCGAAAGGGGCCCTGCGCACTCGGCCTGACCAATGGCAAGAGCAAGGTGGGATCGATGGGTTCTACGCCGCCATATTTGCCAAAGACTCGCCCTCAGACGGCCATTAACCTCAGGTCAACCTTCCCTCACCACCTGAGGTGGTAAGTGGGGGCGAAGTAAAAATGGGCGTTGTAGAAAACGCTGTTGGGACGGGTATGCCTCTCCGGGCTCTTTGGCGAGCTCCGGAGCCTGCTGAGCCCATGTCGCCGGTTCTTGCCCCCTGGGCAGGTCGAGGGTCGCCTGCCGCCGCGCGACGGATGGCACGAGGGATATGGCTCCTCAACGATCAAATGATCGAGACCGCACCTGGTGCTGTTCCATGGGATGATCGTCTCCTCTCACAACAATGGGTCGACTACATCCACGGGCAAAGTTGGCTAGATGATTTTGCCGCGCTGCGCGATGAGATGTCCTGGTGCGCAGGCGCGCGTTGGACGCATGAATGGATCGAAGAATTCGGATCCGGTTGGGGGACGGGTTGGACGATGCAATTGGCGGCACGCCGTCAGATCCGGTGGCTTTGCCATCGTGGCCTGTTGTTGTCGCAAGCTTCTGATCGGGAAGCCGCTCGGTTCTTACGCGTCCTTGGTCGGCAGGCGCGATTTCTCGCGTGGCGGTGGCGCTGGAGCCCGGTTGGTTTGGCGCGGCTCGAAGCTTTGGCCGGCCATCTACTGAGCCTAATCGAAGGACCTGATCGCGGGCAGGTTCGCTTCTTAAAGGCTGCTTTTGGTCGAGAAGCTGCAAAGATCGTTGGCTCTGAAGAGCAGCTATTGGGGCGAAACCCCGCTAATTTGCTTCGGCTGGTCGACCTCCTCTCAGCCATGGCGTCTTCGCTGGAGGGTGTGGGGCATACCCTAGATCAGCGCCATGCCAACGCGCTCGCCCATTTCGGCCCGCGACTGGCAGCTCTTTGCCATGGTGACGGCCGTTTGGCCCGCTTTCATGGCGCAGCTGCTGGCCGCCTGGGCGATGCAAGCCGAGTGCTAGAGCAACTCGGTTCGCCCAAGGTTTTTCCGGAGCGCGTTCTGGGGTATGGTCGCCTGGACTGTGCAGAGAGCGCTCTGATTATAGACGCCGCACCCGGTAGCCGGTTTGCGAGCGCACTTGCAATTGAATTCAGCTGTGGGAAGCAGCCCTTGCTTGTCAATTCAGGCTGTGGCCTTGGGTTTGGGGTCGAGGCGCAGCGTGCCGCTAGGCAAACTCAAGCGCATTCGACCATGAGTCTCTTCGGCAGCAGCCACGACTTGAACCCGGCGACAGAATGCACGGGCAGGCCCGAAATGACTGTGTGCAAGGACGGTTCCTCTGGCTGGTTGATTGCGCTTAGCGATGCTTGGCGGGCTAGCCATGGTGTTGGTTACCGGCGTCGGCTTCGCCTCTCCCAAAATGGGCTGAGCCTGCAGGGGGAGGAGCTTGTACGACCTCAGACCAATGAAGACCGCCACCGGTTTGCAAAACTCCTGAAGCGGGCTGGGCAAGGTCCGACCTTCGAAGTGCGTTTCATCTTACATCCCAGTGTTCAAGTCCTGCACGGTGCACGGGCGGGAGAGATGTGTCTGCGCCTGCCGAACGAACAGCGTTGGCGGTTACGCTGTCGCGACGCGGTGCTCAGTACCGAGGCTGCGCTTTTCTATGACAGTGCACGGCTACACCGGCGCGCGACAAAAACCATCGTAGCCTCCGGGCGTTTCCTGGAGTATCTGGGCCGCATCACCTGGTCGTTGGAGGCGGTTCTCCCCTCCTGAGCAGTTCCGACCAGGCAGTGGAGACCGAAGAGATGACCCAAACGCCTGTGCGTACCGCCTTGATTTCCGTGTCTGACAAGACAGGGCTGATCCCTTTCGCCACCCGGCTGGCCGAAGCAGGGGTGACGCTGATCTCGACCGGCGGTACTGCGCGTGCGTTGCGCGACGCCGGGCTGGGCGCGCGCGACGTTTCGGAAATCACGGATTTTCCCGAGATGATGGATGGGCGGGTCAAAACGCTCCATCCGATGGTCCATGGCGGTCTGCTGGCAGTACGTGGCAATACTGAGCATGAGGCCGCGATGGAGGAGCACGGGATCGGCGCGATCGACCTTCTGGTCGTGAACCTCTACCCGTTCGAGGCGACGGTGGCTCGGGGTGCTTCGTATGATGACTGTGTCGAGAACATCGATATCGGCGGCCCTGCGATGATCCGGGCTGCGGCGAAGAACCATGCAGCGGTGACGGTTGTGGTCGACACCCAGGATTACTCGGCCGTGTTGAACGAGATCGAGACGGGCGGCGTGACGCAAGACACCCGTAAGCGTTTGGCCGGGGTCGCCTATGCCCGCACGGCCGCTTACGACGCGGCTGTTTCCGGCTGGATGGCTGGTGCAACGGGGGACACCCATCCCCGCCGCCGCGCTTTTGCCGGACGCTTGGTGGAGGAACTGCGCTACGGCGAGAACCCGCATCAGGGAGCGGCATTCTATACCGATGGGACCGCCCGACGCGGCGTGGCGACGGCTGAGCAGGTTCAAGGCAAAGCACTCAGCTACAACAACATCAATGACACAGATGCGGCTTATGAATGTGTGGCCTCGTTTCGCGAGGCGCCAACGGTTGCGATCATCAAACACGCCAATCCTTGTGGCGTCGCTAGTGGCGCTACTCTGTCCGAGGCGTATCAGCGGGCATTCGATTGCGACCGGGTTTCGGCTTTTGGAGGCATCATCGCATTGAACGGGGTGTTGGACGGGGCGACCGCAGAGGCGATCACGCAGATCTTCACCGAGGTGGTGATCGCACCGGGTGCAGATGCTTCGGCCCGTGAGATTTTTGCCAAGAAGCCCAACCTGCGGCTGTTGCTTACCGAGGGCTTGCCGGATCCGGCTGAACCTCGCCTTGCCTGGAGGCAGGTAGCAGGCGGTTTCCTGGTGCAGGACCACGATATCGGGATGGTCGAGGCAGGGGATCTGAGGGTCGTGACCAAGCGCCAGCCCAGCGCGCAGGAGATTTCGGACTGCCTCTTCGCCTGGCGGGTCGCGAAACATGTGAAATCGAACGCGATCATTTACGCAAAGGGCGGCGCGACGGTGGGCATCGGCGCGGGCCAGATGAGCCGAGTCGACTCGAGCCGGATCGCGGCGCGCAAATCCGCCGATATGGCGGAAGCTTTGAACCTGGCCGAGCCAACGGTCAAAGGATCGGTTGTGGCCTCGGATGCGTTCTTTCCCTTTGCAGATGGCCTGCTGGCTGCAGCCGAGGCTGGGGCAACCGCGGTGATTCAACCCGGAGGTTCAATGCGAGATGACGAAGTGATCGCGGCCGCCGATGAAGCGGGCCTCGCTATGCTGTTCACCGGCCAACGCCATTTCCGGCACTGATCTCAGAAGGTAATCTGCACCAGATCATCCAACGCAGGCCCAATAGATGGGTAGCTGAACCGGTAGCCTACCTCCAGAGTCCTGCGGGGGCGGACCTGCTGGCCTTCGAGCAAGATTGAGGCGCGCTCCTCTCCGACAAGCCAGACGATCAAGCTTTGCGGCGCTCGCCAAACGACCGGTCGACGGAGCTGTTTCGCGAAGGCGTTGGTGAACTCGGCGCTGCTAACAATCCCTGGTGCGACACAGTTATAAGTTCCCTGTGCGGAGGGTGTGTCGAGAACGTGCAGGGCGATCCCCGCCATATCGTCGATATGAATCCATGGGAAAGGCTGGCGGCCGTTGCCGAGGATCGCGCCGACCCCGAGGCAGAAGGGCAGGCGGATGAGGGGAAGGAAACCCTCAGACTTGCCGATCCGCCAGAGCCGGCCGAGCAGACCCTCTCGGCGTACGGCACCGAGGACCAGACCGATGCGGAGCCGGGCATGGCGGACTCGGCTCGTGTCGATGTGGTCGGCGGCCCGCTCCCAGATCCCGACAAGCTCGGCTGGGAAGTCTATTCCGACCGGTTCGCTATCCTCATCCAGATCCTTGTACCGGAAGGATTCTTGTCGTCTGCCGATCCCGTAGCGGCATTTGCCTGCAGTCGAGACAAACACCTCTGGCGGGACCGACGCGGCGTTGATCGCATCGACCAACATCCGCGTGGTCTGGACGCGGGACTGGATAACTTCATCCCGATATCGCTCACACCAGCGCCGCGTCGGATCCAAGATGTGCTTTCCAGCAAGGTTAATCACGGCGTCGCATTCCGGAAGTCCGTCGCGTGCGAGATCGGTCCAAGTGATCCGGTCTCGTCCAGGTTTGCGAGATATCAGAGTCACACGGTCCCCTCTCGCCCGTAATCGCCTTGCAATAGCCGTCCCGATGAAACCTGTTCCGCCGCCAATCAGGATATGTTTTTTGGCCATCTTCGCCGCTCCTTGAATTCAGGGGTTACGTTTGCGTGTCAAATCGGTCAGAATTTCGAATAAGAGATATATAGCTAATAAGCTAAATATGAAAGGCCGTCAACTTGGAGCGCGTTTTTGAAGCTTTGTCGTCGACCACGCGACGGCGCATCCTGGCATATCTGTCCGAGGTTGATCTGACCGCGGGCGAGATTGCCAAGCGTTTTGACATCGCCCAGCCGTCGGTCTCCAAGCATCTTGCAATCCTCGAGAACGCAGGGTTGGTTTGGAAGAAACGCGAGGGTCAGTTTATCCGGTATGGATTGCGAGAAGACACCCTGTCATCGACACTCACGGGCTTCTTGCGCGAGGTCTGTCCGCCGAGTAGAGCGCTTAAGAAGGAGAGCCAAGCGCTTGCCGAAGAGCGCCGGGACGGCGAGGACTGAAACAGATCCGTCCACCGGGGCACACTCTTGAACCGAAGAAACTCTAGCAGAGATGCATACGTTGAAACACTCCTCCTACAATTTCACCCACGCACTTTGCCGCCAACCGGGTGAAAGCATTGCGCAGGGTCTCCGGGCGACAGATGTTGGCAATCCGGATGTCGCGCGGTTCCAACAGGCGCATGACAGCTATGTTGCAGCACTGCAAGCGACTGGGGCCGAGGTGATCGTGGAGCCTGCGCTGGAGGCGTTTCCTGACAGCGTTTTTGTTGAGGATCCGGCCCTTTGCCTGCTGGGCCATGCGATTATCCTGCGCCCGGGAGCCGAGAGCCGGTTTGGCGAGCGAGAGGCTGCGCGGGAGGCGCTCGGGCGCATCTTTGGCCCGGACCGGGTGATCGA
>JBCDAQ010000047.1:0-23047 GCA_039185285.1 Pseudomonadota bacterium | reverse complement strand
TGACTGCGCCACATGGGCCGGATTTCGACGCGGCGAAGACCAAGTTTTCTAACGCGAGGCGGCCGGTAATCATGGCAGGACTAGATGTTCTGGAGGAGCCAAATGGCCCCGCGACAGTTCGCGAGTTCGCAGAACGCCATCAGATCCCAGTTGTTACAACCTACAAAGCTAAAGGGATCCTGCCGGAAGATCACCCGCTTTGCCTCGGAGGTCACGGCCTCAGCCCTAAAGCGGATCAAATCATCCTGCCGATTTTCGATGAAGCCGATTGTATTCTCTCCCTGGGCTACGATCCGATCGAGATGCGCACTGGCTGGCGCGAACTTTGGGACCCGGCCAAGGTGATCGAGTTTGCCCACGCGCCGAATGATCACGACATGCATTTCTCAGCCGATGCATGGGTTTGTTCAGTCACAGGTGGTCTCGATGCGCTCGATACGGCGCCTCAAACGGATTGGGGTGGGCGCGAGACCGAAGTTCGAGTCCAATTGCTGGAATCGGTTCAGCCAGTGACCGACTGGGGCCCAGATCACGCGATGTCCGAGATATTTTCGGTCCTGCCAGAGAATGCCTTGTCGTCGGTTGATAGCGGCGCGCATCGAATTTTGCTCAGCCAGCACTTCTTCTGCCAACGCCCCAGAGCACTGGTGCAGTCGACAGCGCTCTGCACGATGGGCTGTGCTTTGCCTTTGGCATTGGGCCACAAGATCGCAGATCCCTCGCGTCCAGCCATCTGTTTCATCGGCGATGCCTGTTTGGAAATGACGATCGGCGAACTCGCGACAGTCCGCGATAGCGGTCTGCCGATCGTGGTCGTGGTGTTTGTGGATCGCTCGCTCTCGCTGATTGAACTGAAACAACGCAGGTCCGGGATGCAGAACGCAGGCGTAGACTTTGACCGAACGGATTTCGCGGGTCTGGCAAGGCTCTATGGCGGCGATGCAATTACGGTTTCGGGCCCTGGCGAGGCCGCTTTGGCAATGGAACAGGCCCTGTCAAATGAGCGCTTCACTGTCATCGAAGTCGAGATCCCTCGCCGCGCATATGACGGTCTCATCTAGCAGGTTCGGAGCTAAGCCCCGACTAGTCGCGGGGCGCAGCGGCGCGCCTTAACCTGTCATTGATCGCCCGACCAATGCCTTCATCAGGAATTCGAGCAACAGCTATCTTGGCTCCTTCATCGAGTTCATGAAGCATCCGAAATAGCTGCGCTGCCGCCTCGCGAAGATCCCCGTTCGGAGAGAGGTTGGCACCATCGAACCTATCAGGGCCAAAGCCAAGCCAGCGTTCTCCAGGCGTTGGGGATGTTGCGTTGAGTCGCAGTTTTGCCCGGGGCGCATAGTGGCTCTCCAATTGGCCTGGGGCTGTGACCGTCTTGGTACTCGGACGCGTTACTTCTCGCCCGAGCGCTTGCTCCACAACCTCTACAGGTAGGCCGCCGGGACGTAGGAGTATTGGTTTTTGATCCTCGATACCGATGATCGTTGATTCGAGCCCCACTTGGCAGGGTCCGGCTTTCACAACTGCGTCGATCTTTCCGTCCAAATGCGCCAAAACGTGCTCGGCTCTCGTTGGGCTTATCCGTCCTGAGGGATTCGCAGACGGCGCTGCCACTGGGCCATCGAATCGGTCTAGGATCTCGCGGGCTACCGGGTGAGCGGGCACCCGTATCGCAACGGTTTCAAGGCCTGCGGTCACCAATTCAGAGAGCAAACCATGTTTCACGGGCGCAACCAAGGTCATTGGGCCGGGCCAGAACGCCTCAGCAAGGATATGCAGAGGCCCATCAATCTCTGCATATTTGTTAGCCGCATGAAGCGAAGAAACGTGCACAATCAGTGGATTAAACCGCGGCCGTCCCTTGGTCTCATAGATCGCCGCCACCGCGCGCCCATCCCGGGCATCGGCTCCGAGACCATAGACCGTCTCTGTCGGAAAGGCCACCAGCCCCCCATCGGCGAGGATCGCCGCAGCGAGCCCAAGGCCCCTCTCATCCGGCGGTAGAACCCGGGTCATCATAGTGCGACATCATCCAAGGTTGATCTTTACGTTCGCGTAAGGTTATTTCTACGATCAGATGGTTCGACTACCCTGCCAGCCGTCAGGCGGCAAGCAAGACCCGAAAACAAGATAATCTGTGGAGGACTTCCGTGAGCTACCGAGCCCCCGTTGAAGAGATTGCTTTCTACGCCCGCATTCTCGGTCAAGACCAATTGGCCGAAACCGAACGTTTTGGCGAAGCAACCGATGAAACGCGTAGTGCGATCCTCGAAGAGGCCGCGAAAATGTGCGAGGGCGCGCTAGCACCGGTTCAGCGGAACGGCGACTTGCATCCAGCGCGGCTTGAAAATGGCGTGGTGCGGTGCTCTCCAGGTTATCGGGAGGCTTATGAGGCAATCGCTGAGGGCGGTTGGGTCGGGATCTCGGCTGCGCCGGATCATGGCGGGATGGGTCTGCCGATATCAATGGCAACGATGGTCAATGAGATGATGTCGTCGGCTTGTCTATCACTCTCACTCTGCCCCTTGATGAGCCAGGGTCAAATCGAGGCGTTGGAAGCTCATGCCAGTGAGGAGATACAGGACCTCTACCTGCCCAAGCTTATCTCAGGCGAGTGGACCGGAACCATGAACCTGACTGAACCCCAAGCGGGATCCGACGTCGGCGCTCTGAACTCCAAAGCCGAAGCGAACGATGATGGCAGCTACGCGATCACAGGCCAGAAGATTTACATCTCTTGGGGCGATCATGATGTTGCGGAGAACATCTGCCACTTGGTGCTTGCTCGCCTGCCGAACAGCGTTTCCGGTACGAAAGGGATTAGTCTGTTCTTGGTTCCAAAGTTCCTGCCAGATGAGAACGGCAATCCAGGGGTGGCCAACAGCCTGCGCCCGATCAGCCTGGAGCACAAGCTAGGGCTCCACGGCTCGCCCACCGCTGTGATGGAGTACGACCGCGCGACTGGCTGGATGGTCGGACCTGAGAATGGCGGCATGGCGGCGATGTTTACAATGATGAACAACGCGCGTCTTGGGGTCGGTGTCCAGGGCCTCGGCGTTGCTGAGGCGGCGACGCAGAAGGCGTTCGCCTATGCCAAGGACCGCAAGCAAGGCCGCACACCGGACGGGACGGACTCGATTCTCGGCCATGCGGATGTCCGTAGGATGCTGATGACCATGAAGGGCCTGACCCAAGCGGCCCGGGCGATCTGCTACGACTGCGCACTTAGCCTGGATATGGCCCATGCGGCCTCGGATGAGGAAATGCGGGCCACCCATGCCGCACGGGGTGCGTTCCTGACCCCGATTGCCAAAGCCTTTGGCACAGATACCGGCTCGGAAGTCGCGAGCATCGGCGTACAGGTACATGGCGGCATGGGCTTTGTCGAGGAGACGGGCGCGGCGCAATTCTCCCGCGATGTTCGGGTCACACAGATTTACGAGGGCACAAACGGGATCCAAGCAATGGACCTGGTGGGCCGCAAACTGATGGATGGCGGGCTGGCGGCCCGTGGCGCTTTTGCCGAGATTGGACAAACCGCGACAGAATGCTCTGCTGCCGGGGGCGCGATGGCCGAGGTTGGCGCGAGGTTGGGCGAGGCGCTCAATGCCTGTGTTCGGGCAACGGATCACTACCTTGCGGCTCCGGATCTCAACGATCGTTTCGCAGGATCGGTGCCGTATCTTCGGATGTTGGCTCTAACACTCGGCACCCATTACCTCGCCAAAGCGGCACTTGCTTCGCCCGAAGATCAAACGCGACAAGTAATGGCTCAGTTCTTCGCGACCCAGTTTGCACCACAAGCGGTATCTCTGGGCCCGGCGGCAACGCAAGGGGCCGCGTTGCTCTACGCGCTCGACGAGGAGCAGCTCAGCGCATGAATCCGCCTTTCGCGGCAATCCACCACCCGTGGGAGGAACCTCCAGCACCAGGTGAACTGGTCGAGGTTGCTGAGGGTTTACTTTGGGCCCGGCTACCTTTGCCAATGAAGCTCGACCATGTGAACATCTATGCGCTGGATGACGGCGATGGGTGGACGCTGGTCGATACCGGGCTGAATTGGACGAAGGGGCGCGCACAGCTGGACGCGTTGATCGAAGGACCACTCAACGGAAAGTCCATCCATCGGGTGCTGATGACCCATCATCACCCAGACCATATCGGCCTCGTGGGGCGTTTTGCCGAGGCAGGTGTTCCAATCCTCGCATCGCGGGTTGCTTGGCTGTTGGGTCGGATGTTGACGCTCGACAAAGAGGACGAGCACCCACCACAAGCGATCACCTTTCGTGAACGCGCAGGCGTTGCGGGCGCCGCGCTGGATGCGTTCCGCGCCGAAGCACCGTTCAACTTCGCAGACTGCGTGGCGCCGATCCCGCCAGGTTTTCATGCACTGGACGAAGGCGACCAGTTCACCGCGGGTGGACGAAACTGGACCATCCGCCTTGGCCATGGGCATGCGCCGCATCACGTGACACTTTGGTCCGACGACATCTTGCTCGCAGGTGATCAGGTGATCCCAGGTATCTCCCCCAATATCGGTGTCTATCCGACCGAACCTGAGGGAAACCCTATGGGCGGTTGGTTGGATAGCTGCCGTCGCTTTCGAGCATTGGAGGCGGATCCGCTGGTTCTACCGGGCCACAAACTGCCCTTCCGAGGTTTGAACTTCCGTCTGGATCAGCTCATCGAAAACCATCTGAGCGCGTTTGATCGTATTCTCACTGCACTGACCGATGGGCCGCTCACCGCCGTTGGCATGATGCCCGCCATCTTCAAACGTGAGGTTGAGAGCAGCCAATTCGGTCTCGCCCTTGTCGAAGCAGTTGCTCATGCGAACTACCTGCATCAATCTGGTCAGATAACCAGACGCCGGACGGAGGATGGCGCCTGGTCTTATGAAAGGGCCTGATCATGCGCAAAACCACCTCTCCGAACACGCAAACCGTGGATCTCGACTACCAGATCACCTCAAACGCCGTACGCACCGATTGCGACGACGGCGATTGCGTGGAAAACCAGCCGCTGCCACCAGCGATCGCGGCGCGACCAGTCGATCAAAAATCGCCCGCTGAGTGGGCTTATGAGCGCATGGTGCTCTACATCCAGAAGTTCGAAGAGATGCTGGATGCGGAGCATGAGGTCGCGATGGGCATCACCGGTTCGGAGGTAGGCTCGCTCAGGATCCAAGGGATGGGCTACTTCGCGCCCGACATTTTGACTTTCTACGGCGAAGGGCCGGATGGCTCGAAGACCCAGCTGGTCCAACATGTCACGCAGCTCAACGTGATGCTACGCGCCACCCCCAAAATTGACCCCGAGGCCGAACCCAACCGGATCGGCTTCCGTCTGAGAGAGAAGTTGGAGAACCATAATGGCTGATCGTTTGCGTGGGCGCACCCTGTTCTTGTCCGGAGGAAGCAGAGGGATCGGTCTCGCCATTGCCAAAGCAGCGGCAGCAGAGGGTGCGAACGTTGCGATTGCAGCGAAAACGGCCGAGCCGCACCCAAAGCTGCCTGGCACAATCTATACCGCAGCTGCGGAAATCGAGGCTGCTGGCGGTAAAGCGCTGCCGGTTCTGTGCGACATTCGGTTCGAAGATCAGGTCACCGCCGCCGTTCAGGCGACAGTCGAGCGGTTCGGCGGGTTAGACTGCGTGATCAACAACGCCTCTGCGATTTCGCTCACCCAAACACCTCAGACCGATCTAAAGCGCTATGATCTGATGACAGGGATCAACTCGCGTGGAACTTTTCTCGTAACAAAGACCTGCTTGCCGCATCTTCTGAAGTCAGAGCATGCGCATGTTCTAACGCTTTCACCTCCTTTGGATTTTTCGATGAAGTGGTTTGCTAATCATCCAGCCTACAGCGTGGCGAAGTACGGGATGAGCATTCTTAGCCTTGGTTGGGCCGGGGAGTTTGCCAGCAAGATTTCAGTCAATTGCCTCTGGCCACGGACGACAATAGACACGGCGGCGGTGCGCAATCTTCTGGGCGGTGACGCGATGGCTTCGGTTTCGAGGACGCCAGAGATCATGGGTGATGCCGCGGTTGAGATCCTGACGAAAAACACCGACTTCTCCGGCTGGTTCTGCCTGGACGATCTTGTCCTTGCCAACGCAGGTATTCGCGATTTTGGCGGATATTCGGTGACCCCAGGTGCGGACTTGCAGGAAGACTTCTTCGTCCCATCCAGCGCACCACTGCCTGCCGACGCAAACGGCATGGTCGGCTGGCGTGCGCCTGAGCTTTGACGCAGATGCGACGCTTCGCGCTCCGCTTCCCGTTTGCCCTCAAGCAAAGATCCCAGTATATGAGCCGAGGATGCACGCGCAGAATTGGGAGTTCGTCATGGCGGAACACGAGCATGGATCGATGGACACGACTGAGCAGGAAAAGGCCTTCAATGGTCTGATCACTGGCTCGATCTGGGTCATTGCCATTTCGACCCTGATCCTTGTTTTCCTAGCCATAGTCGGGACTTAATGCGGGCGCGGAAAGCGCGCAGATGATCCGTAGGTTTAGTCGTCTCCTGGCAGGTGGCTTTGCCGCCACTATGGTTGCTTATGCGGTCGCCGCGGGCTTCCTGATCTTAAATCGACAGGAACTAATCTATCCGTTCCTACCTGGCGCATCGGTTGACCCTGTGATCGGCCTACCGAACGGTGAGATTGCCCATCTAGCATCCCAAGACGGCACGCCTGTCGCCCTTTGGATCTCTGAACCCGACGAGGGCCATCCAGTTGTCCTAACCTTTATGGGAAATGCCGGGAACATACGCGCTTCTGCGGCGCGAACCCGACACTTGGCGGATGCGGGATACGGTATCGTCTTAATGAACTATCGCGGGGCTGGTGGTATGCCCGGCCAGCCTTCGCAAGACGCAATAATGGCGGACAGTTTGCTGGTTTACGATTCGCTAGAGGACTTGTTCGACCAGCAGATACCTTCACAGCGCGTCGTCATCTATGGCTACAGCCTAGGCGCTGCAGTGGCGGTACAATTGGCGGCGCAAAGACCGTCGGCCGCGGTCATCCTGGGCGCTCCGTTCAACCGGCTGTGCGAGACGGCAGAGTTTCACTACCCAGCCTTTCCCGTCTGTCATATTCTACCCGACAATCATTGGCCTAGTGCCGATGTGATCGCACAGATCAACGCTCCTCTCTTGATCCTGCATGGTGAGAAGGATGAGGTCATCCCTGTTCAACAAGCTCAGTTGCTTTTTGAGGAGGCGAAAGACCCCAAGGAACTTCGTCTTTATCCTGAAGCCAACCACGCTGATTTAAACCTGTATGGTGCGCGAAAGGATATCCGAGAGTGGCTGACCCGGACGCTTCCTTAGGCGTTTTGCACCAAAGGTTCGCGGCCACGATGGGTTAGGACAAACCGGTCCCGTCCCTCGAGAACCAGACAACTCAACGGCCCGCCGAAGACTGCGCCAGTGTCGATCCCGATACGATTGGGCCGAACCTCGATCCTGTCGACAGGGGTATGGCCGTGCACGATGACGGCTCCGAGGTCTTGATTGGACGACAAAAAGGGCTCTCTGATCCAGATCAGGTCATCCTCACTTTGCGCGTCCAAAGGAACACCAGGTCTGACCCCTGCATGAACAAAAGTGAAATCGCCAAAATGCAGCATATGAGGCAGCGTCGAGAGAAAGGAAATGTGGCTGCTGGGTAAAGCTTCTAGAAGATGCTCACGCAAGGTTCGCCGAGCTGCTCTGTCTTCGCGTAGCCGCGGATCGAACCAACCTTCGTAAGCTTCGATCGTCTCAACCCCTCCCCATGCGATCCACCGCTCGAAGCTCGACGTCTCGGGATGACTCAAGAAATTCGTGAGGTATTGGTCGTGATTTCCCAACAAAGCATACGTTCGACGATCGCGAACCATCTCAACTAGTGCCGTGATTACGCCCGGGCTATCCGGACCGCGATCAACATAATCTCCTAGATGGATAATCCGCCAATCGATCGCAGGATGTGCTTCTAGGTCTTGCCGAATATCATCATGGACAGCCATCAGCTCTTCGAGACAGCCATGCACATCGCCGATGGCATAGAGCCTCAAACCATGCGGGGTTTTGGCATCTTTGAGCAGGGGCATTTCAGGGCTCACTAATCAAAAACCCCGCGGGACGAACCTGCGGGGTTGGATCTTTTCCGGCTGCTCAACGACGGCTCAGAGAAGCCCTTCGCGCTGCGCTTTTTTGCGCGCCAGTTTGCGGGCACGGCGGATTGCTTCCGCACGCTCGCGTGCTTTCTTGACCGAAGGCTTTTCGTAATGTTGCCGGAGTTTCATTTCCCGGAAAATGCCTTCGCGCTGCATCTTCTTCTTCAGCGCGCGAAGCGCCTGATCGACATTGTTGACGCGGACCATTACCTGCACGTAATTCACCTTCTTTCTAGCTAGAGTTTCGATTTGCAGGAGAGCGCTATATACATAGCCGAGGGGGTGCTGTCCACCCGGTCGGCGGGCAACACCTAATGGTAAAACTCAAGGAGGGTCCGATGAAACAAAAGACCGAACCTGATCACATCGCCGAAGCACGTGACAAGTTGCTGGACGGAGTTCTACCCCATGTCGCTTTTGATGGTTGGTCGTCCGAGACCCTCAAGGCGGCGATTTCCGAAACCGGGGTGGATGCTGGCCTCGCCCATCTTGCTTTCCCTCGAGGCGGCGTTGATATGGCGCTGGCTTTTCACTATCGGGCCGACAAGCAGCTTGCAGCCGAATTGTCCGAGCCAAACGCTGCAGCCAATCTCGCGTCGCTCCGGATCCGCGAACGGATCGCCTATGCGGTGCGTCGGCGCATCGAACTTGTCGCAGATGAGCGGGAAGCTGTCCGTCGAGGAGCGACTTTGCTCGGTCTGCCAATCTATGCCCCCGAAGGCATGAAAGCGATTTGGCACACATCTGATGTTATATGGACTGCCTATGGCGATGTGTCGGAAGACTACAACTGGTACACTAAGCGAGCAATCCTCACCTCAGTCTACTCGACAACGGTACTTTACTGGCTCGGCGATCAGAGCATGGGGTATGAAAAGACGTGGGAGTTCCTCGACCGGCGGATCGAAAACGTGATGCAGTTCGAGAAGACTAAAGCGATGCTGCAAAAGAATCCGATCCTGCAGGCGGCCATGTGGGGGCCTAGTCAGATTCTGAGCCGCGTTAAACCGCCTCAAGCGCGGGTTTAGCGTTTTAAATGCATGGCCGGGTGGGCGGGCAGTCGTGGCCCCACAGGGGGCACGCTGGGTGCCCCCGGCCTTCCTAAACGCTTCTCGGAGAGATCCGCGTTATATGCCCCATTTTTCTGCCTGGCCTGGTTTCTCTTTTGCCATAGAGATGCAGGCCAGCCATTTCCGATGTGAGCGCCATCCATGGTGTAACATCACTCCCAATAAGGTTGATCATGACTGCGTCGGAATGTCTTGAACCATCGCCCAAAGGCCAGCCGCAAACCGCTCGGATATGTTGTTCGAACTGATCGATCAAACAGGCCTCGATCGTCCAATGTCCGGAGTTGTGCACTCGAGGTGCTATTTCGTTCACAAGCAAGCCTTCGCCGGGCACGACGAACATTTCAACGCCCATTACACCGACATAGTCCAGTGAATCGAGAATCTTCGCCGCAACTAAGACGGCATCTGTTTTTATGCCGCGACCAGCGCCATCATGCACTTCGGTACGATGAAGGATGCCATCGCGATGCTCATTCTCACCCGGATCAAAGCAAACTGTTTCGCCCGAAACCCCACGCGCCGCGATGACCGAAATCTCCCGATCAAACGGAACCAGTGCTTCATAGATTGACGGTGTTCCGTCGATTTGCGCGAAGGCTGCGTCAAGATCTGACGCGTCGCGGATCCGGGCTTGCCCTTTGCCATCGTATCCCAACCGGCGGGTCTTCAGGATGCCAGGGCCGAGTGTCTCAAACGCGGAACCGAGGTCGTCTCGATGGTCAACGGCCGCATGCCGAGCAACTTTTATTCCAAGCTGCGTGATAAATTGCTTCTCTGTCAAACGATCCTGGCTGATGGATAATGCATTCCGGCCGGGCCGGATTGGGACCTGCGACTCTAGAAGATCGAGCGCTTCGGCTGGGACATTCTCAAATTCAAAGGTGATGACGTCGACGGACTTAGCGAAAGCGGCAAGCGCCTCCTGATCTTCATAGGATGCCGTGGTGACCTGAGCCGCAACGTCCCCTGCAGGCGGTTCTGCCCCAGGTTCGAATATATGAGAGCGAAACCCAAGGCGAGCCGCCGCTATCGACAGCATTCGACCGAGTTGCCCGCCACCCAAAATCCCAATCGTTGAGCCGGGTGCAAGCGGCTCAGTCACGGGTCGGTTCCTCGGCAACGGCCTCGGTTCGCGACGCGCGCCATGCATCCAGCTTTTGCGCGAGTTCAGGGTGAGTTATCGCCAGTTGAGCCACAGCAAAAAGTGCTGCATTCATTGCACCCGCCGGTCCGATCGCAAAGGTAGCGACAGGGATACCTTTTGGCATCTGCACAATAGAATGCAGGCTATCAAGCCCATCAAACGCCCAACCCTTTACAGGTACACCCAAAACCGGCACACGCGTTTTCGCGGCCAGCATTCCGGGAAGATGTGCGGCGCCCCCGGCTCCAGCAATGATCGCTGCTAGACCGCGGTCGGCCGCCGCTTCTGCATACGCGAACATGCGATCAGGGGTTCTGTGGGCCGAGACAATCTTAACCTCATGCGCAACGCCAAGCTCTTCGAGCGTCTCAGCCGCAAACTTCATCGTTGGCCAGTCCGACTGGCTTCCCATCACGATCCCTACACGAACTGGGTCCATGAGCACCTCTCAAATTCGAAGACCCCGCTCTATACGGGGGGCAGCCAGGGCGCAAGCGTTGCTCAGGCGATGATGTCGGGATATAACTTGTCTTCGATACGAGCGATCTGATCCTTAAGCGCCAGTTTGCGCTTCTTCATTCGACTTATGGTGACGGAGTCCGTTCCTATGGTGCGTAACTGAATGATCTCTTCGTCTAGGGTTCGGTGTTCTTGACGCATCTGCTCAAGCTGAATTTTCAGCAGTGCCTCTTTGTCCATAAGGTTCATCGGGGTTCACATCCTGATGTTGCTCGCCGCATTCTGCGTACACTTTCGCTGCCGGCTAGCACGTCCCGGACCCAACGTTGACCATACACAATCAGAGGCTGAACAGAAACAGGATTCGGCTTAACCACGTTTCGACATACCCATTGATGTCCCGCGATCGCGTTCCTAAGTGATGCCAAGGGGAGAAATTGGGAGACATCTTAATGCTGGGCAAGATCGCGCTAACGGCACTGGTCATCGGTGTTGTATGGATGCTCTTCATGCGTGGCAGCAAAAGTAAAAGACGTGCCACCCGCCCACTGCCTCCAACCGAAAATCTTATCCAGTGCCCAGATTGCGGCGCTTATCGCGTAGCTGGCACGTCGTGCCCCTGTCAGACTGAGAGCTGATCCTGTGCCGATTAGTGCCCTGCCAAACCGTGAAAGTAATGCTTGATGGACCTTCTCTTCATCTTCCTAGGTCTCGTGATTCTGGTTGGAGCAGGCGACGCGCTGGTCCGTGGCGCCGTTAGCCTAAGTCTCAGATTTGGAATGCCCGCGGTGATCATATCGGCGACCGTGGTCGCTTTCGGCACTTCTGCGCCAGAGCTTTTGATCTCGGTTAAGTCGGCATTGCAAGGTTCCCCAGGGCTCGCGATCGGCAATGTTGTCGGATCGAACGTCGCGAATGTTCTATTGGTCCTCGGAATTCCCGCCTTGATCGCTCCGATTGCAGGCTGCGGACCAGAGGCACATCGGAACACGATCATTATGATTGGGGCTACGGTTGTATTTACAGGTCTCCTACTAACCGGCACGATAACTTTCTGGGCAGGCGTTCTACTCCTGGTCATTACCTTGGGAATGGTCACCGACTCAATCCGCTGCGGTCTGCGTCATCCCGAAAGCGTCGATACCGAAGAACTCGAAGACGCCGATCCAAAGATGGCAGGCTGGAAACTGGCCGCTCTCCTCATCGTTGGATTTATCGGTCTTCCGCTAGGTGCTGAAATACTAATCCAAGGCGCTCAAGGTATCGCCCGTTCGATGGGTGTGTCTGAGGCACTGATCGGATTGACAATCGTTGCTATTGGCACGTCGTTACCTGAACTCGCAACGACCGTTATGGCCGCGCTACGCAATCAGGCAGACGTGGCGATCGGTAACGTCATTGGCTCGAACCTCTTCAACATCACGGCCGTGATCGGAGCGGCAGCTCTGGTGCACCCAATGGAGGTTCCTGCTGAGATCATGACCCGTGATATCTGGGTGATGGTCGGAGCGACAGCACTTCTTGCACCTTTTATCTTCTTTTGCCTCAAAATCTCCCGCCCGATCGGGGGCGCATTTGTCGCCGCCTATGTTGGCTATATCTTCCTGGCTTACGCACAAAACTTGTGAGTTGAGGAAGAAATGCTGGAACCTGGACGAGCGCTGATCACTGGCGCATCCCATCGACTTGGGCGCGCGATGGCGCTCGATCTCGCGTCGCGCGGCTGGTCGGTGGCGGTCCATTACAATTCTAGCGCTGAAGGTGCTAATCAGACGGCGGCGGATGCGCGTGCGTTCGGAACATCAGCAGTCGCGATCCAAGCAGATCTTGACGATCCAGAAAGCACTGGCACTCTCGTCTCGCGCGCCGCAGGCGAACTTGGCGGACCGCTAAATGTGCTGATCAACAACGCATCAACCTTTGAGAATGATACGGTCGGCTCGATAACTGAAAGGAGCTGGAACCGGAGCATGGGCTCCAACATCAAAGCGCCCGTGATGCTGGTTCAGGACTTCGCCACCCAAGCCCCAGCCCCACGCCGCGACACCAATGGCGAGCCAGTTTCGCAGGCGGTCGCGATTAATATGATTGATCAGCGAATCCTTAAACCGACGCCGGAATTCATGACTTACCTACTGGCAAAATCCGCCTTGCAGATGTTCACCAAAACAGCGGCCCAAGCACTTGGACCAAAGGTTCGCGTCGGCGCGATTGGCCCGGGTCCGACAATTGTAGCCGAAAGACAGCGAGACAGTCATTTCGCCATGCAGCGCCGAGCCTGTGTCCTTGAACGTGGTTCTGATCCAGAGGACATTCTCGTCGCAATGCGATTCATCTTGGATTGTAAGGCGTTTACGGGCCAGATGCTGGCAATCGATGGTGGTCAGCATCTAATTTGGCAGACACCTGACGTTGTCGAGGATACTTGACCGATAGGCTGGATTATCTTTTTTGAGCCCATGACTCGAGAATTGTCCACCGCACAAGGATGAGGTTACCTAGATCCGCCAGTCAGCTTGCTTTTAGAGGTTGCCCAAAAAGGCAAAAAAATTTTACATTTTAAATCAAGCACTTACGGGTTTTCATCTTTAGGGCGAAACAAACGCTTTCCTATTGAGACTCTTGGTAAATTCGAATTGAACCCAGAGTTACTGACATACTTATCCACAGACCAAGGGGGTTGCGAAATCTGATCCAGGCGATAACCCAGAGACGATTCGAACGAGGCAGGATGTCGGAAGAAACGATCACCACTGGTTCAACACCGATGACGGGAGTTGAGGTTATCCGTTCCTACCTTGCGAGGTTGCCGGATCGGCCGGGCGTTTATCGTATGCTGGGCGAAGAGGGCGATGTTCTTTACGTCGGCAAAGCGCGTTCCTTGAAGAAGCGTGTGGCCTCCTACGCCAAAGCCCATGGCCACACGACACGCATTTTGCGGATGATCATGGCAACGCGATCGATGGAGTTCGTTACGACGGAAACCGAGACCGAAGCGCTTCTGCTCGAGTCGAACCTGATCAAACAGTTGAAGCCGCGCTACAATGTTCTGTTGCGAGACGACAAAAGCTTTCCGCACATCTTGATTGAACAGGGTAACTTTCCATTGCTGCGGAAGCACCGAGGCGCAAGACGAGAAAAGGGCAAGTTTTTCGGCCCGTTCGCTAGTGCAGGCGCGGTGAACCGAACGCTTAATCAGATGCAAAAAGCGTTTCTGCTTCGAACCTGCTCCGACAGCGTCTTCGATGCTCGGACGAGGCCTTGCTTGCTTTATCAGATCAAACGTTGTTCAGCGCCGTGTACGGGTGAGATCAGCGAGATCGACTATGCAGATCTGGTCGAGGATGCATGTCGCTTTCTCGAAGGTCGTTCGACGAAAGTTCAAGGCGAACTCGCTGCAAAGATGGCCGAAGCATCAGCAGAGATGGAGTTCGAACGTGCTGCGATTTACCGCGACAGGCTGCGTGCGATGGCTCATGTGCAAGGTCATCAGGGCATCAACCCCCGCGTCACCGCTGAAGCAGATGTAGTTGCGATGCATCGTGACGGAGGACAAGCCTGTGTTCAGGTCTTCTTTTTCCGTAGCCATCAGAACTGGGGAAATCGCGCTTACTTCCCTAGAGTCGCGGCCGAGGATACCGACTCGACGATTCTCGAAGCCTTCCTTGGCCAATTCTACGCCGAACGCCTGCCAGCGCGGATGGTTTTACTTTCTCACCAAATCGAGCAAGACAACTTGCTGGCAGAAGCGCTTTCGATCGTTGCAGCCCGGCGGGTGGTCGTCGCCGTTCCAAAGCGTGGCGAAAAGCGGGAACTCGTTGATCATGCAGCGCAGAACGCCCGCGAGGCGTTAGGTCGAAAAATGGCTGAGAGTGCAAGCCAAGCTAAGTTACTTGCCGGCGTTCAGGAAGCATTCGATTTGCCTGATCTACCACGCCGGATAGAGGTCTACGACAACTCCCATATCCAGGGCACGAACGCCGTTGGTGCGATGATCGTCTCCGGTCCGGAAGGCTTGGAGAAGAACCAATACCGCAAGTTCAATATTAAGGATGAGACGCTGACCCCGGGGGATGACTTCGGGATGATGACCGAGGTGCTTACCCGGCGGTTTCAACGCTTGGTCAAGGAGGATCCAGATCGCAGAACTAACGCCTGGCCAGACTTAGTATTGATCGATGGTGGCGCGGGACAAGTCTCTGCCGCAAAGGATGTTTTGGCAGAGCTTGGTATTGAAGATCTTGCTTTGATCGGCGTTGCGAAAGGAGTAGATCGCGATGCCGGAAAGGAAGAGTTTCACACTCCAGGCCGCCGACCATTCGCGCTCCCATTCCGATCGCCCACACTCTATTTTGTGCAGCGTCTGCGCGATGAGGCGCACCGGTTTGCTATCGGGACCCATCGCGCAAAACGTGCGAAATCGATCACTGCGAGCCCGTTAGATGAAGTCCCTGGAGTGGGTCCAGGCCGAAAGCGCGCACTGCTGAGCCATTTTGGCTCAGCCAAAGCGGTTAGCCGAGCGGGGCTCCAAGACCTCAAAGCGGTAGACGGGATCTCCGCCAACATGGCAGAGACGATCTATGCCTTCTTCCATGGAGATCACTAAATGATCTGGACGCTGCCGAACTGTCTAACTCTGGCAAGAATCTTGGCTGCGCCAGTTGTTGGGTTGCTTGTGATTTTCGGCGAAGGGGGCTCCGGCGCTTGGGCCTTTGCGATCTTTGTTGCCGCTGCGTTGACCGACTTCTTTGACGGCTGGCTCGCGCGAAAGCTGAACAAAGTAAGCCCATTGGGTCAAATGCTGGACCCAATCGCCGATAAAGTCATGGTGACGATCGTTCTGTCGGCGCTGATCAGCGTGGAAGCCCACCAGACTTGGCTGTTCGTGATTCCAGCCTTCGCGATCCTGTCGCGAGAGATCCTGGTATCAGGCCTACGAGAGTACCTTGGCGACGTGAAACTGAAGGTAACGCAGATCGCAAAATGGAAGACGACCTTGCAACTGACTGCGATTGCCGGTTTCTTGTTGGCTCAGGCGCTTGACGGCTTGGAAGTTCTCGATTGGATGGCTTTGATAGCTCTGTGGGCGGCAGGAGGTCTGACTGTTATCAGCGGATGGGACTACTTCCGCAAGGGTGTATCGCTCCTGAGCGAGCGGGAGGGTTAACGGATGAATGTCCTCTATTTTGCATGGATGCGGGAGCGCATCGGGCGCGCGTCGGACGAAGTAAATCCCACTGGGTTGAACACGGCGCGAGATCTTGTCGAGCACCTTAAGACTCAAGGGCAAGAGTATGAAATGGCGTTTGAGAAGATGACCTCTGTGCGGGTCGCAATCGATCAAGAGATGAGCACGTTGGATAGCTCAATCGCCGGTGCTCAGGAGGTTGCCTTCTTTCCACCAGTGACAGGAGGCTAACGTGGGGGGGGCCACATCCAACTCATTCTCCGTTTCTGTCCAAACCAAAGACTTCGACATTGCTGCGGAAACGAAGGTTCTGACCGCCTCGAACACTCAGATCGGTGCTGTCGCGAGCTTCATCGGCCTGGTACGCGGCTCCCGAGAAACAGTGCGTAGTTTGGAGCTGGAACACTATCCCGGCATGACCGAACGTTCCTTGGAGGCGATCCTGTTTGAAGCAAAGGAACGCTGGCCGCTGGATGGCGCTAGGATTGTTCACAGAGTGGGTGCTTTGGCACCCGGTGATCAAATTGTTCTTGTCTTGACTGCGTCCCGGAATCGGGAAGCGTCGTTGGAGGCAACGGCATTCATCATGGATTACCTCAAGACACGTGCGCCTTTCTGGAAGAAGGAGGATGGACCGGAAGGTTCAACCTGGGTCGACGCACGCGAAAGCGATGATGCCGCCGCGGATCGCTGGGATCCTTAATCCGAAGACTGCGCGGTTGAATCCGCTTCGAACGCATCAAGACGCGCCTCTAAATCAGCAATGCGGCGGCGTGCGTTGCCTAACCCCGTCATCGCGGCGGTAGCTTCGTCACGTGCTTGCTGTAGCTCATGAGTAAGCGCTGCCTCCCGGCCTTCTATAGCGCCGTTGAGGCGTGTCTGCATCGTTGCCAATTCTGTCTGAAAAGCATCTTGCTGCGTGGCAAGTTCCGTTTCAGCCACGATGCGCGCTTCTTCAGCTTCATGACGCGCTTTGTCGCTTTGGTGAAGGCTCTCAACCATTTCAGAGATTCGGCCAGCAGCGCCGCCGGCCGGGTTAATCGCACGTGCCCAGAGCCAGTGTAGGATCCAGCCAACAACGACCGCCCCAGCGAGGATGGCGGAAATCGCGATCGCGAGCTGCGACGACGTCAGCATGGAGAGCTAGTCAATCGCATGAAACTCGATCCTCCTGTTAAGAGCACGACCCTCGGGCGTGTCGTTGCTGGCAATTGGTGATGCTTCTCCCATGCCCAGCGCGTTTAGCCTGTTGTATGGCGTCCCAAGAGCAATCAACGCGTCCACCACAGCATTTGCCCGAACCTGACTCAAACGCTGGTTCATTTCCTCCCTTCCTTGGCTATCTGTGAACCCTGTCACCTGAACACGGCTCAGTTCGCATCGTTCGAAAAGAGCACTGAGTTCGGTTAGGACAGGACGGCTCGCATCACTGATCTCAGCCTGTCCTGCTTCAAAGACAATCGGACGTTTCGCGATCAGTTCATTTAGTTTGCTCAAACAGGCAGCCTCGGAAAGAGGAATCTGATCGATGAGGGTTGGCAGATCAATTGTGATCGCCGTCTGGATTTGATGCTCCGGCAGAATACTCTGAAGATCGCGATGCAACGCACCGATGAGCGCAGGGTCAGAAGCCGCACCTTGGAGGCTCATACGGCCTGCAGAAATCTGCGCAGAGCCCTCCTGCAACCCAGACAGACCTTCGATCGCCGTCTGAAGGGAAAGAAGCCAGTCGAGCGGAGGCCCCGTATCACTAACCGAAAGATCGTCTTCTATCTTAGCTTGAGGCAAGAGCGCACGCGCGAACAGGAGCAGAGCATTACTCTCCTCCTTGCCTGGCATCCGCCCAGTCAGAGAGAGTTGATTCTCCTGAAGATCGATCTCGACCCAGTACCCCGAGCGCGGCACCGCGACAGTCCTGCCCGAATCCCAATACCTTGCACTTACGGTGAAAGGCCCAGGCAAGGTTTCGTTTAGCTCCATCAGAGCGGCATCAAGTTCGGACGCGTCCGAAGGCTGCGCCGCCTCGAGCGTTAACTGCAAGTAAGAAACCCTGAGCCTACCAGCCGGCAACTTATCGAGACTGCTCAACCCAGCTGCGATGGCGTCAGCCCAGTTCCCTTGACGAGGCCCGCCCAGGCCCTGAATACAGATGCCGCTGTAGTCTACCGCTCCATATCGCGTCAGCAATTGCGTGATCCGATCACGTTCATCGACACTGCGGGCCGCACAGCTATCCACGCGAAGACCACCAAAGGTTTTCGTAACCGAGAACTCGAACGGGACGATCGCGACGGGCGGGACTCGAATGGTGAGATCCAAGGCAATCTCTGCGCCTGCAAGAACCAACAGCTCTTCGCTGAACGCCGAACGCGCTGCTTGATCCGGAACAACACCGTCGATCCTAATCTGCCCAGGCTGGATCTGCACCAAAGCATTGCTAAGCGAGGAAATCGCGATCGCTGCAAGCTCTAACTCCTGGCCCCATTCTGGGCCTGGTCGAGCAGCTGTATCCCCACTTAAGTCGTGGATCGGTTGCGACGGAAGATATCGGGTCAGCGTATCGACGAATCGCATCTTCATCGCGTCTCCATGAAAACGACCCATGACGGTGAGCCCATCGGGTCCACGATGTACTTCCACAAGGATCGGCTCTCGCCTAGGAGGTGGTGTAAGGACGGCTGAGCTGTAGTCTACAATCCGAGTGTTCGGCGCCACGGCCAAGGCCGTTTGCAGCGCCAGCGCCTGTGCTTCGAGACTAGGCGCTCGGCCATGAAGTTCGATACGCAGCCCATCCGACTTAAGTCGAACCCAGTCAATCTCGTTGATCTCCAATCCATGGCGAACCCGATCGACCATGAGGCGTTCATATGCCTGCGCGCCGTAAAGGCCGCCAAAGTAGATAGCGCCAACAGAAAGACAGACGCCTGTCGCAAAGATCAGGGCGCGCAGCATATCAACATCGATGTGAGTGTTGCATCCATTGCTTCGGTTGATGACATGATCCAGGCAGGAACTTCAAGATTTCGGATCAATCAATGGATCAAGGCTATGACACCACCTCGAACGACCGATCCCGGTAGACTGATCGCGCATCGCGGTGCCAGCCGCGTCGCGCCCGAGAACACACTTGCTGCCTTTCGCGCAGCACGTGCTCAGAGTGTCCATTGGATCGAGTTCGATGTGACTCTCTTGGGCGATGATCTGCCCGTCATCCATCATGATGCAACTTTGGAGAGATGCACGAGTCATTCTGGACCAATCTTGGGTTTGGGCGAAGCCGACCTCACTCGGATCGACGCGTCGAAAGGGTTTGGCGATCAGTATTTGGGGGAGCCAATCCCAACGCTATCGGCGACCTTGATGCTCATCGATGAGCTGGAACTCTATGCCAATCTAGAAATGAAGCTGAACGATGGAGCGGCCGATGTGTTGGCGAGGCAGACCGCCAGTGCGCTGGAGGCCTACGCCTGGTCTCGTGAGCGGATCCTCGTTTCCAGCTTTGATCATGAAACGCTCGCGATTTTTCGAGGCCTTTGCCCAGACCAACCGATCGCCGCTTTGTGGGACGATCCGCCCGGCGATTGGGCGGATACGACAGATGCATTGGATGCCTGCGCAGTTCATCTGAATTACCGGAATTTGAACGCGGAACTGTTAGAGGAGGTTTGCGGGCGAGGCCTGGACCTAAGGGTTTATACGATCAATGAGCCTGGATTGATGGTTCCCTTTCGGGAGAACGGGCTAACCGGTGTGATCACCGATCACCCACCCTTGTTCCAAGATCTGAACGACTGGCGCACTTGGTCCACGGGCTAGATGACCAGGAATCGCTCACCAATTTGGCGCACCAAGTACACACACATCACGACACCGATAAGAAGGCCTACGGGGAAATAGATCTTCTGATCCAATGCTTCCCAACCGATATCTTCGCCACGACGCCTGGCATAGATGAAACGGTGAACGAGGATCCCGAAGAGCGACAGGATGCCGAATAGGAAGAGAATACTGGGAATATCGCTGGGCGTCAGGAAGGGCACGAGCGCCGCGATCAACTTCATATCGCCGCCGCCGATCTTTCCTCGGCCGAACATGAAAAGCAGAAAGCCAGCAGCGAGAACCAATACGGCATATCCAATTCGCCATAGATAAGTCTCAAGCGGCAATCCCCATATCCCAGTAACCAAGAACGCTCCAAAAATCGCGACTACAGTCCAATTCGGGATCTTGAGGTACTTTAGATCATGCCAGGCAATAATCACCATCAAGGGGATCAACGCGGCGGTCGCCGCGATCAGTGCTGCTGTGTCAAACATTAGTTCTCGACCTTACCATCCAGCGCGGCGAGCTTGTCGGCTGCGCCTTGATAATGCTGCGGATGGGCATCGACCGCTGCCGCAAATAGACCTCGAGCGATCTTTAATTCTCCCTGACGGGTTGCGATCACACCAAGGTTGTTGAGGATCATGGCACGTTCCTGATCCGTTAAAGGAACAAGCGGAAGGGTGAAATCACCGCCCATTCCACGAACGATCGCAAGGTTGTTCTTAGCACTGAAAAGACGTGAGTTATAGGAAACGGAACGCTTGAAAGCACTCTCAGCCGATGTCAGATCACCGCGCGCCATATAGCTAACGCCCCAGTTGTTCAAAACATGATCAGGTTTCAGAGCAAGTGTCTCTGCCCGTGTGTAAGCCGCGTCCGCGCTCGCCCAATCTTCCTCACTGTCAGCGATCATGGCCGCGAGCAGATGGCGCCGCGAGTTGTTGAAGCCGCCTGACAAGCCAGATTCTGCGGCCTTGGCGCCCTCCCAATCTCCGAGACGAACGGCGATGAACCCATACTCCAAAACATCGGTTGGCTGCGCTTGGTCGAGTGCGATTAGTTCTTCGTAGACGCGACCCGCCTCGGGATACCTTTTTGCTCGGCTGTAAGAAATCGCCAGACCCCGGCGGAAATCCCCCCGTTCTGGTTCGCGAGCCACTGCAGTCTCGAAGTACTCGATACTAAACTCTGGGTCTCCCGACGTTAGAAGGAGATCGTTCAAACCAGCGTCATCAATAACCGTATCTTTAAGTGGGTTCGGGCTGCTTCTCAGTGGTTCTGATCCACAAGCAGCGACGACTGCCACTACCACCATCGCCAAGAGTTTTGGCACTATGTGCACTATGTTCATCATCCTTCAGACTCCTGCTCGTCTGGTGCCGTTACGGCTTCTCGTGATTGCAGAAGATACTCGTTCGACCCCATTCGAAGCAACTGATGCTCAATCGGCGTTCCAAACTGTTCATGATCGGCTTGCGCAACGGCAAGGTCCGCAAGATTCAGATTGTGAACCGCTGTCTCGTTCGAGCCCGACGAGAGAGCAAATGCGAGCCTGAAGGCTTCGCGTGCCTCGTGATAATTCTCCTGTCTAAACAGAACAACACCAAGATTGTTATACGCGCTAACCGATGTATCGGAAATCGCGATTGCCTTTCTGAAAAAACGCTCCGCTTCAAAAAGGTGATTTTGCGCCTCCTCGATCATCCCGAGACCGACAAGTGCTTCGTCTTGCGGACCGTTTTGGTTGATCACGGACAGGAAGTGGTACTTCGCACTCGCGTAGTCAGCTTGCTTCAGATCCTTCTGGCCCTGTGCAAGATGCGCTTCTGCAGACGGTAAGGACTTAGCTATCGAGTGCGCCTCTAAAGGCGGCTTCATGCAGGCTGATGCGCAGACGGATAACATCAAAGTCACCCCAATCAGTCTTGCGCTGCCCCCAACGGTCCGCGGCATGGCTGGCAACCAGCTAGCCATTCAAGCCTGAAAGCGACCGAATAATCTGGATGAATGACGGTCCGACCAGAATTAGGATGAGCGGCGGCACCGTAAACATCATCGTGCCCAGAGTGAGCTTTGTCGGAAGGACGTTCGCTTTCTCTTCAGCACGCATCAACCGTTTGTCACGCATCTCTGCGGCGTAAACCCTCAAAGCTTGGCTCACCGATGTACCAAAAGACTGACTTTGGATCAGAACGGTCACGAAGGAACTGATATCGTTGACGGCGCATCGGGAAGCAAAGTCTCGCAGCACTGCGGTGCGATCCTTACCTGCGCGAAACTCATCGGTCACGACGCCTAACTCTTCTGCCAGAGGTGATGCGGACAGCTTCATCTCAATCCCAACCCGCGCCATCGCTTGGTCCAAAGACTGGCCGCCTTCAATGCAGACAAGCATCATGTCCATCGCATCGGGGAATGCGTTCTCAATCGCCTCCCGCCTGACTTCGATCTGCCTTTTCACCCAGTAGATCGGCAGGAAGTATCCCGCGAGCCCAAAGATCGCACAGAAAACCAAGGCAATCACTGGATCTGGCTCTTCTGGTCTGATCAGAAAAACAAAGACCGCGATGAGCATAAGAAACATGCCGAGGCCAGCGCGCGTGAAGAAATACACCCGAACGGCCGAGGCATCCTTGTACCCAGCAGTCCGGAGCATTTTACGCGTCTCGCTCAGCTCTTTCTCATCCGTTGGCTCAAGATAGTCGCCTAGGCCCGAGAGCTTTCCATCGTCGCCATCGACGCGGAGGGTAAGAAGATCGTCATTTCGACGTGCGTCTTTAAAGCTAAATCTATCGAGCGGATCCTTCTTCTTCTTCAATAGGATCGGCAGTGTGATGATAATAATCAGGACGCCTAGAGCAACAAGCGCGTAGAGAGGAGCCGCCGGCCCATAACTATCGATCAGAGATGTCTCGAACCTCTCGAACAGGCTCGGCGCCTCGGTTTGCGCCGTCAGCGGTCCGGCCGAGCCTTCTTCGGGGGCTTCGATCGTCGCTTGATAGAGATAACCTTCGCTCATTGTCAGACCTTGATGTTGACCAGTGCGCGCATGAAGAAAATGTTCACCACGAGTAGAATGAAGGTGACGATCGCGCCGGGTAGAAAGAGGGCGTGATCTGAGACCGAGTCATAATAGTCGGGCTGAACAACCTGTACCAACAGCAGGGCGACGATCGGGAAAACCGAC
>JBCDAQ010000046.1:0-23375 GCA_039185285.1 Pseudomonadota bacterium | reverse complement strand
GCCTGAGGCTGCCGCGTCGGATATCGCTGTTCCGTTGTTTGCCCGCATCCGTACTGGCAAGGAGACACTGCCCTCACTGCCATTTGCGTCCGTATAGGGCCAGGTTTCCATTCGTGTGCTTCCCACGTAGAAAATGCCCGGCCAGTCTGCGACGTCGCTTGGATGAGATGGCCTGCCATGTTGATCAAGGAAGCTCGGCGAGGCGACCAGAACCATTGGCACATCGGCGACTTTCCGAGCCATTAATGAGCTGTCCTCAAGTGTGCCGATCCGAACTGCGAGGTCCAAACCCTCGCCCACAAGATCCACTTGCCGGTCCGATAGGTCCAACTCGACCAAAAGATTTGGATGCGCTTTCATGAATTCGATTACGATCGGGCTCAGATAGCTGATCCCAAAGCTGAGCGGACAGGCCACCCGCAAAGTGCCGTTTAGGAGATGGGCAGCATCCGACACCTCGGACTCCGCCTCCTCCAAGTCGCCGAGTATCCGTTCGGCTCGGGCCGCGAAGATCTGACCGGCCTCGGTCAGGCTCATCCGGCGGGTTGTACGCGTCATCAGCGTCGCGCCCAAACGGCGCTCCAGCTCCTTCAAGCGGCGCGAGACCGCCGACGGCGCAAGGCCCAGAACCTCGGCTGCGCGGGTGACGCTCTGCGCTTCCACGACCTGCAAGAAGCAGCGCATGTCTTCAAAGCGATCCAAACCGTTCTCCATCGCTACTAATGACGTAATCAGGTGGCATAATGATCGTGAATGGCAAACCACCAGCCGGGATTCCACGCGATTGTGTTGCTCTGCAGCACGAGATTTGCAGCAATTTTCCACTCTGCCGAGGCAACTTCTGCCAAATAGAAGCCTAAAACCCGCTTGAGAGGCGGAAAGCGCATCGCTATGCTGCGGCGCAACATGACGGAGGATTGAATGTCCAAGACCATCTTGTTTGCCCAGCAAAAGGGCGGCGCCGGAAAGACGACGCTGTTAACTCAGATTGCCGTTCAACTTGCGGGGCAGGGAAAAACGGTGACGTTGATCGATCTTGACCCGCAGCGAACGCTGTCGAGCTGGTTTGACAAGAGGATGCAAAAAATGGGTGATGGCGGTGGTCTGGATCTGACCGAGACCTCCGAGTGGCGTGCGGCGTCCGACATCTCCAAAGCCGCGAAAGCGTCGGATTTTGTGCTGGTAGATGCGCCTGGTAGCGCCGACATGCTGGGAAAGATTGCCATGCGCGAGGCGGATTTCGCCGTTGTGCCCTGCCAGCCCTCCATGCCGGATGTCTGGGCGTCCGAGGCAACGCTCGCGATGTTGAACAAATCGGGCTGCGACCATGTTATCGTCCTCAACCGCTGCCCGCCTCGCGGCAAGGCGGCGGATCAAGCGGCCGAAGCGCTTGCTGAGACTGGGGCTCCGATCCTCGAGGCCCGCGTTGGCCAACGTGCAGCGTTCACCGATGCCTTCATCCGTGGCTCTGGTGTAAGCGAAACGGCCAAAACCACCCGCGCCGCAGAAGAGATCGACGTGCTAACTAAATCGATCTTAAAGGCTGTCGGCTAACTTAAACTTCGGCACCGGAACTCGTAAGACGAAGAAACACTTCTTCTAGATGAGGCTCTTCGGTCGAGATGTCCGTAAGCGGTAGACCCAAGCTTTGCACCCGCGCGATCAATTCTGGCGCGCTCACATGACTGCGAGAGTAGGTTAGAGCCAGAAGGTTGGGTTCGCGCAAGGCTACTTCAGCCCCCTCGATCCCTGGGGCGCTCTCGAGGTTCTGACCGCAACGCACCAGTAAGGTCTTCGCATCCAATCGCCCGATCAAGCCCGCCGTCGCATCGCAGGCCACCAATTGCCCATGATTGATGATACCGATCGTGTCGCACATTTCCTCAGCCTCTTCGAGGTAGTGAGTCGTGAGAATCACTGTCGTTCCGGCCTCATTCAACTCGCGCACATAGGCCCAGAGCATTTGGCGCAACTCGATATCCACGCCAGCGGTCGGTTCATCCAAAACCAGAACCGACGGGCGATGCACCAGAGCTTTTGCCACCAGTAACCGTCGCCGCATCCCGCCTGAGAGCGTACGCGGGTAAGCATGCGCCTTATCCGCCAGCCCAACCCGCTCTAGGATCTCCATCGAACGGCGCTCGGACTTTGGCACGGCATACAGACCCGCCTGCACCTCCAACGCCTGGTAGGGCGTAAAGAAGGCATCGAAGTTCAGCTCCTGCGGAACGACGCCGATAGCAGCGCGGGACTGGCGCGGGTTCACGTCCTGATCGAACCCCCATATCCTGACGGAGCCGGAGCTCTTCACCACCAACCCGGCTAGGATGTTTATAAAGGTCGACTTGCCTGCACCGTTTGGCCCCAAGAGCCCAAAGATAGAGCCGGTGGGAATGCCAAGATGCAGATCCCTCAGCGCCTCCTTTGGCGGGTTCTTGCGGTGGCCTGGATAGGTTTTGTTCAGACCAACGACTTCGATTGCGTTCTCGGGCAAGGCGTCAACTCCGCTGTAGGGCCATATGCGTGCCCAAGGCGATCAGGAGCCCTCCGCCTGCACGCCGCATCAACCGCGCAGCACCAGCCGAGCTGCGCAGCCGCTTCATCACGGCGCCAGCCATGAGAACGCAGACCAAATCCGCCGAGGTAAAGGCGAAGTTCACGATGGTCCCGAGGATCAGGAACTGCGCCCAAACAGGTAGACTGGCAGTCGGATCGATAAACTGAGGTAGGAAGGCGATGAAGAAAAGCGCGACCTTTGGGTTCAGCACCTCCACCATCACGCTCTCGACAAACGCTTTCCGGTTTGAGCGATGTGGTATCACATCGACCTCAGATGCAGTTTCGTCACGTTTGAAGATCAAGTTGAGACCGAGCCAGATCAGATAAAGCGCTCCGGCGATCTTGAGCGCCAAATAGAGCGTTGGCACCGCTTTGAAGAGGTAGGAAAGCCCCGCCGCCGCCGCGATCACATGCAGATAGCAACCCACATGGATGCCTAGCGCCGCCATCAGCCCGGCGCTTCGCCCCCGAGCAATCGTCTGCGCTGCTGTGTAGAGCAGTGCCGGCCCAGGCATATAGGCAAAGACGAGGGTCGCCGCAGCAAAGGCCAGCAATGTCTCGAATGGTGGCATGGTGAGCTCCTTCGGAACGCCAGGGTCTATCATGCGACTGCGCCGAGTTCAAAGAGCGTAGCAGATACGATTGATACAGTCGCCGACATCCTAGCGATACAGAACCCGCCTAATTTCCTCCCTGACAGCGCATGGTGCGCGGCAACAAGACAGAGGAAGTAAAATGACCAAAGAGACAGCGAACAACCCAAGCGAAATCTCGGATGAGAAGTTGGATGACGTGAGCGGTGGCCCCCATTTCAGGACCTGGGACATCGGACCGCATCATCTGCAGAGCAGCGATTCGAAGGGTTCAACCGAAAGCACGATCAACCAGTGGGACGTGAGCAGGAGCAAGTGACACGATGAGACCGCAAACCCTCCTCAACCAATGGTTTCAACCAACCAGCCGCTGCGATACGGTTCTGCTCATGTCGGGTCGGATCAGAAAGGCAACGCCAGAGGATGTTGACGCGGTCCGCTCGATCGTGGAGGCGGCTTACGAGCCTTATGTCGCCGCGATCGGGCGCAAACCCGCACCGATGGTCGCAGATTTTGCGGCACAGATCGCGAAAGGCCATATCTGGGTGATCGAACGCCAATCAATCGATGGGTTCATTGTTTTCTACCCCCGCAGTGGTCTGATGTTCCTCGAGAATGTCGCGATCCATCCTGAGGCCCGCGGCCACGGGCTAGGCCGCGACCTGATCAACCATTGCGAACGAATGGCACGCGAGCAGGGCTTCAAACGCATCGAGCTCTATGCGAATGCCAAGATGACCGCGAACCACAATTTTTATCGCCGTCTTGGGTTTGAGCAGACAGATAGGCGCTTTGAAGACGGATTCGACCGCATCTATTTCCGCAAAGCGCTTTTTTGATCACCGCGACGTATCCTCGCTTGCGAGTGGCCTTAGGCTGAATATGATGGTGCGGCAGATCCCAGCCACGAGAGGCGCATTCATGTCGATCGAAGCCCCAGAGACTGAAGAAGTCACCAAAACCCGTATCTCTTGCGATGGCGGTGGTGGTGCGCTTGGTCACCCGCTGGTTTGGCTGACAATTGGCCCGAACGGCTATGTTGAATGCCCTTACTGTGACAAGAAATTCATCCTCAAATCAGGCGCGAGCGGTCATTGAGCTCCCGGCCGCTTACAGCAACGTCCAGATAGCTTTGTCGAATTGGCTCGAGTAGACTTGCGCCCAAAGAGGAAGCAGTCTTGAGCCGTCGTCTCGCCGCAATCTTATCAGCCGATGTCGTCGGTTACTCCCGCCTCATGGCTGAGGATGAAGAGGGCACGCTTGCCGCGTTGAAGGCCCATCGGCACGAGCTTTTCGATCCAACCACAGAACAGCACGAAGGACGCATCGTTAAACTGATGGGCGATGGCGTCCTGGTGGAGTTTCCCTCCGTTTCCAACGCGGTCGATTGTGCCCTGGCCATCCAACGCACACTTGCCGAGGCTGCCGGGTCCATTCGCCTGCGGGTCGGGATCAACCTGGGCGATGTGATCCTCGATGAGGCGGATATCTATGGCGAGGGCGTGAACATCGCCGCACGGCTCGAGGGCCTCTCAGATCCAGGTGGCATCTGCATCAGCGAGATTGTCCACCAAAGCCTGGGAAAGCGGCTGGCCGGACAGTTCATTGATTCCGGGCGGCATCAGGTCAAAGGGCTTGATACGCCGTTAAGGGCCTGGAAATGGTCCTCCGATGCGACGGCGGCATCATCGCCAAAACCGCTCGCACTGCCTGACAAACCTTCCATTGCGGTTCTGCCTTTCAACAACATGTCGAACGACCCGGAGCAGGAGTTTTTCAGCGACGGGATCAGCGAGGACGTGATCACCGAGCTTTCCAAGTTCCGTACGCTTTTCGTGATCTCCCGCAACTCCTCCTTCGCCTTCAAGGGCCAGCAACTCAGCGCGAGCCAGATCGGCGAGACCCTCGGCGTGCGCTACATGCTGGAGGGCAGCGTCCGCCGTGCCGGCAACCGGGTCCGGATCACGGCGCAGTTGATCGACACGCTCGACGACGCCCATCTCTGGGCCGAGCGCTACGATCGCAGCATCGACGACATCTTCGACGTACAGGACGAAGTGGTCCACGCCATCGTCAACGCCATCGAGCCGGAACTGATCAGCACCGAGCAACAGCGCGCCCTTCGCAAGACGCCTGACAGCCTCGATGTCTGGGAGAACTATCAACGCGCGCTCTGGCACATCCACCAGTATTTGCCTGAGCAACTCGAACTGGGCCTGGGCTTCATGCGTAAGGCCATTGCGCTGGACCCGACCTTCTCCCAGGCGCATGCCGGGATCGGGTTTGCGCAATATGTCTACGTCCTGATGACCGGGAACGACCGCGACGAACGCCTAGCCGAGGGACTTCGCGAGTCGCAGGTGGCGATCAATCTCGATGCCAACGATCCCTTTGGCTATGTCGCGCTTGGCCGGATCAACACGATCCTTGGACGCCACGAGGCTGCAATCGATGCCTATGATCAGGCGCTTTCGCTGAACCCCAGCTTCGCCACCGCCCATTTCGGCAAGGGCCATGCGCTCTGGCATTCCGGGTGCCCGGGCGAGGCGATCGCTCGCGCCGACGAAGCGATGCGCCTTTCGCCCCGTGATCCCCTCATCTGGGCGTATCTCGCGTCCAAAGGCATCGCGCTTGTCATGCTCGAGCGGTACGAGGAAGCGATTGCCTGCGCCCAAAGCGCCCAGCGCAAGCGAAACCCCGCGATCTTTGCCCATGTCGCGGAGGTGAGCGCGCTCCACTACCTTGGTCGTGCCGAGGAGGCAAAGGCGGCGATCGCCCGGATGCTCGAAGTCAAACCGGACGCGACGATGCGGTTCCTCGAGGAGGCCCTGCCGATCACTGACCAGCGCTGCGCCGACCACTTCTTTGGCGGGTTACGCGGCGCTGGTGTGCCGGAATAGCGAACGATGGAAATCACCGCCTTCCTCGTCGCCATCGCCCCGATCTTCCTTCTGATCGTCTTGGGCCATGTATTGAGGCGCGGCGGCATCCCGAATACCGAGTTCTGGAACCTGAACGACAAGCTGGTCTACTGGGTCCTGATGCCGTCGCTCCTGTTCTACAAGACCTCGACCATCGAGATCTCGCTGGACCTGGCAACATCCTATGCAGTTGTGATCCTTGGTGGGTTTGCGCTGGCCTTCCTGTTCGGCCTGCTCGCCGCGCGTTTCTCAGGGGTCGGCAATCCGGCGGGTACCTCGATCATCCAAGGCGCATCCCGGCACAACGCCTTCATCGCGCTCTCGGTCGCCGAGGCGCTTTTTGGCGCCGAGGGATTGGCGCTTGCAGCGCTGGCGACTGCCATGCTGATCCCGGTGACCAACCTCACCATCGTACCGACCATGGTGATCATGAACCAAAGCCGTGAGCACGGCGGGCTCTTTGGTGCGATCGTGAAGGACCTTGGCCGCAACCCGCTGATTCTCTCGGTCGGCGCGGGCCTAGCGGTCAATCTCTCCGGCATCGGAGAAGTCCCCGTGTTGCACGACACTGCCGGGCTGATTGGTGCCGCGGCTCTGCCCATCGTTCTGATGTGCGTCGGTGCCAATCTCAGGCTCCGTGCGATGCAGACCCGCATCCTGCCACTGGTTCTGGCCTCGATCGGCAAGTTCGTGGTCTTTCCGCTCACAGTGTTCTTCCTGGCGCAATGGATGGATCTGACCCCTCTTGAGACTTTCATCGCCCTTCTCTTCGGCGCCTCTCCGACCGCCTCGGCGGCCTACACGCTGGCCCGGCAACTCGGCGGAGATGCCCCGCTCATGGCCGCGATCACGACAATCCAGACGGGCCTCGCCTTTCTCTTTCTCCCGGTCACGATCCAGCTTGCCCAGATCTGGCTCAGCTGATCCGCGTTTTCGGCTGGCAATTACACGCGCCATCCTCTTGAATGCCCCAGCACTCACAGAAGGACCGGACCATTGGGGCTCTCGAAAGGCGACCATCTCTATCTGATCGACGGCTCTGGCTATATCTTCCGGGCCTACCACGCGCTGCCGCCGTTGACGCGCAAATCCGATGGCCTGCCGGTGGGTGCTGTGCAGGGGTTCTGCAACATGCTCCACAAGATGGTTTCGGGCTTTGGCACCAAAGGGCCGACCCACCTGGCGGTGATCTTCGACTATTCGTCCAAGAGCTTCCGCAACGACCTCTATGCCGACTACAAAGCCAATCGCCCGCCACCGCCTGAGGATCTGCGTCCCCAGTTCCCGCTTATCCGCGACGCGACCCGCGCCTTTGGCCTGCCATCCATCGAGATGGAAGGCTACGAGGCCGATGACCTGATCGCGACCTATGCTGTTCAAGCGGTCGAGGGCGGCGCGGATGTCACCATTGTCAGCTCGGATAAGGATCTGATGCAATTGGTCCGCCCGGGCGTCTCGATGCTCGACCCGATGAAGAACAAGGCGATCGGGCCGGATGAGGTTATGGACAAGTTCGGCGTCGCCCCCGATCGCGTGATCGACGTGCAGGCCTTGGCAGGCGATTCCGTCGATAACGTGCCTGGTGCGCCGGGGATCGGCGTGAAGACGGCTGCGCAATTGATCAATGAATACGGGAACTTGGATGAGTTGCTCGCCCGGGCCGAAGAGATCAAGCAACCCAAACGCCGACAAACCCTGATCGAGAAGGCCGACCAGATCCGCGTCTCCCGCGACCTCGTCTCGCTGGCCCAGGACGTGCCGGTCGAAGCTCCGCTGGACGACTTCTCGCTGACCGCTACCGATCCCGAACCGCTGCTCGCCTTCCTCGCCTCGATGGAGTTTCGGACGCTGACCAATCGGGTGTCTGAGGCTCTGGGCGCCGAAGCCCCAATCATCGAGGCGCCCGCACCGGAGCCGCTTCCAGCCGGCAGCACGGCACCGGGTGCCCGGCGCGAGATGCCGGAGATCAAGACGGACGATTATGCCATCATTCGCGACCCGCAGGTGCTCGCCAATTGGCTCGAAGGGGTCATGGATACTGGCCTCCTCTGCATTGATCTCGAGACGACATCGCTGGACGAGATGAAAGCCGAGATCGTCGGTTTCGCCCTGGCGCTCGCCCCCGGCAATGCGGCCTATGTGCCCGTTGCCCATGTGGCGGGGGAAGGCGACCTCTTGGGTGGCGGCGAGCGGTTGGCTGATCAGATAACCACCGATCAGGCGCTGGAGATCCTGCGGCCTGTGCTTGCGGATCCCGCGGTCCTCAAGATCGGCCAGAACCTGAAATACGACCTGAAAGTGCTGGCCCGCCATAAGACGCCGGTTGCGCCAATCGACGACACGATGCTGATTTCCTATGCGCTCGACAGCGGCAAGGGCGGGCATGGGATGGATGAGCTATCCGAGCGTCATCTCGGGCATAAAGCCTTGTCGATCAAGGAGTTGATTGGGTCGGGCAAATCGCAGATCACCTTCGATAAGGTGGATCTGGAGAAGGCCGCCACCTATGCGGCCGAAGATGCTGACATCACCTTCCGGCTGTGGCACAGCTTGCGCCCGCGGCTGGCAGCAGAGAAAGTCTCGACTGTCTACCACACGCTCGAGCGACCGCTGGTCCCGGTGTTAGTCGATATGGAGATGGCGGGGATCAAGGTCGATGCCGGTGTGCTCTCCAATATGTCCAACCGGTTCGCCCAGAAAATGGCCGAGTACGAGGACGAGATCTACGAGCTCGCCGGTCGTAAGTTCGCTGTCGGCTCACCCAAGCAATTGGGCGAGATCCTGTTCGATGAGATGGGGCTTGAGGGCGGCAAGAAGACCAAGACCGGCGCCTGGGCCACCGGCGCGGATGTGCTGGAAGGGCTGGCCGCGCTCCATGACTTGCCCGCTAAAGTGTTGGACTGGCGACAACTTTCTAAGCTGAAGTCAACTTACACCGACGCGCTGCAGACCCATATCAACGCTGAGACGGGGCGGGTCCATACCTCCTTCAGCCTCGCTGCGACATCTACCGGACGGCTCGCCTCAACCGATCCGAACCTGCAGAACATCCCTGTGCGAACCGAGGAGGGGCGCGCGATCCGCACAGCCTTCATCGCTGAAGAAGGCAACGTCATCCTCAGCCTCGACTACAGCCAGATCGAGCTCAGGATCCTCGCGCAAATCGCCGATATCGATGCGTTGAAACAGGCTTTCCATGAGGGCCAGGACATCCACGCGATGACGGCGAGCCAAGTCTTTGGTATCCCCGTCGAGCGAATGGACCCTATGGTGCGCCGCCGGGCGAAGGCGATCAATTTCGGGGTGATCTATGGGATCTCAGCCTTTGGCCTCGGCAACCAGTTGCGCATCCCACAGGCCGAGGCGAAGACTTTCATCGACGCCTATTTCGAACGGTTCCCCGGCATCCGCGCCTATATGGAAGACACCAAGTCCCATGCTCGTGAGAAGGGCTATGTCGAGACGCTGTTCGGGCGGCGGATCCATACGCCTGGGATCAACCAAAAGGGTCCAGGGCGGGGCTTCTCCGAGCGCGCGGCAATCAACGCGCCGATCCAGGGCACTGCTGCAGACGTGATCCGCCGCGCCATGATTCGGATCCCCGACGCCCTGCAAGCTGCGGGTTTGAAAGAAAAAATGATGCTTCAAGTCCATGACGAGCTGCTCTTCGAGACACCACAAGCCGAGGTCGATGAAACCATCGGCGTTGTCCGTGCGGTGATGGAAGGCGCCTGTGACCCCGCCTTGAGGCTGGACGTGCCGCTCGTGGTCGATGCAGGGCAGGGTGCAAACTGGGAAGCCGCGCACTGAGCTCAAATCCTGTCGCAGCGACCCTGACCCGCTGACGCGGGCACGCGGCGTGCCGCCGCGCCTGCGTCGACGACGCAGAAGGGCCGCCGGCGCCTAGCCTGACTGTTTGTGAGAGGGCGCCTTGCTGTGAGGATCTGCGCCAGCTGAAGGCCAAAACACTGCAGGTTTGCCTGCGGTGTTTTCTCCTTCAGCTGTATGGACGCATGCGCGTCAGCGCATTCCGCTTGGTTCTAGGCGCGTCCCTGGGTGCTAAGGTTTTGGGTCTTCGAGAAATTCAATCTCGACGAAGGCGCATTCGAAGTCGTTTCCGTTGATCACGTCATGTTCCACGCCGAGGTTTCGGTAGTACGGCACCCCGTTCTTCATCTCGGCGATCACCCGCTCGCCTTCGCCGGTGTCGATTTCCAGCACACCGTCGAACAGCGGCACCACCACATAGTCGTATGCATGGCGATGCCACCCGGTGTTGTCGCCTTTCTTCGGAAACCGCCACTCGGTCACGCGGGCGCGCTCATTGTCGATGAAAACAGTGGGTTGGGCGGTTCCTGGGGCTGAGGCGCACATGGGATTCTCCGAGTTGTTCGGGTAGATTATGCCAGCCCGACGCGGGCGCGGATATCCTCTTTTCTGAGGCTGATTTCCTCGCCGTTGAACGCCTCGGCGTAGTCTGAGCACATCCAGGCGAGCGCTTTTGCGGGCCAATCCGCGGGGATGTGGACCTCCCAGTCGAGTTGGCTGACAGGATTGACGCCGGAGGCCTTGATTTCCTTCTGCATCTGGGTCGCCACCGTGCCGGGGGAAAGGCCCATTGCGCGAATGCCACTTTCGGAGAATTCCTTGTGAAGGCAACGGGTTAGCATATGGGCGCCAGCCTTGGAGGTGCAGTAGTGGCTCCACCCCTCCATCGGCCCGTGGGCCGCACCAGAGCTGATGGTGATGATTGTCCCGCCGCCTTGCGCGAGCATGGGTTTCAGCGCCGCCTGCATACCGTAGTAGACGCCTTTGAGGTTGATATCGATGACATGGCACCAGGCGGCGGGGTCGCTTTCATCGAGCCGGGCGACCGGTTCGATCACGCCTGCATTGTTGATCAGAATATCCAATGAACCGAATGACTTAACCGTCTGCTCAATCGCCGCGTTGACGGCTGCAGGGTCGGAGACATCGCAGGCGAACGCAATGGCTGAGCCGCCTTTTGCGGTTACCTCAGCCGCGATTTCCTCGCAGTCCTGGGCCGAGCGGGCAGCGAGGGCGACCTTGGCGCCCGCCTCGGCAAAAAGTCGGACGGTGGCCGCGCCAATGCCCCGGCTGGCGCCGGTGATCAAGACGGATTTGCCGTTGAGATGGTCCATATCGGTTTCCTTGTCCGTTTAACTGGGGTTGGTTCTGGCAGAGAAACGCAGTGCATTAAAGATCGATTTATGCAGATGATTTATGCATTTAATGCACAAATGGATTTAGAAACGCTTCATACTTTTTTGGCCGTCACCCGTCATGGCAGCTTCTCGGAGGCCGCCAGGGTCCGGGGTGTGGAGCCTTATTCCGTCTCCCGCGCGATCTCGGCTTTGGAAACGGAACTCGGCGTGCGGCTGTTCGAGCGGACAACGCGGCGGATGGCGTTGACCGAGGCGGGCGAGCTTTATCGCGATCGCGTCTCGGTGATCCTGGACGAATTGGACATGGCGGGTGAGGCGGCGCTGGCGCTGAGACTGGTGCCGAAGGGGGTGCTCAGGCTGTCGACCTCGGTCGCCTATGGCCAGCGGCGGATCATCCCGGTACTGGAGGCGTTCCGTCGGGCCTATCCTGAAATCACGCTGGAGCTGATCCAGACGGATGCCAATCTGGACCTGGTAGCGGAGCGGATCGATCTGGCGATCCGGCTGGCGCCGGTGATCGACCGGGATGTGATCTGCACCAAGCTCCACCCGACCCGGTACCGGGTGATGGTGGATAGCTGGAGCGCCAGCGAGATCGGTAGCATCGAGCCCGAGGCGCTGGCCGAGCGTGAGGTGTTGCGCCAGTCGCTGCTCGGCTATCGCTCCCACTGGAACTTTCGCCGGGCGGAGGGGCCAATGACCTCGGTTCCGGTGCATGGGAGGCTCTTGTTCTCCTCGCCACTGGCCTTGCGTGAGGCGATGCTGGCAGGCTTGGGCCCGGCGCTGTTGGCGGATTGGGTGGTGGCGGAGGATATCGGCTTCTCCCGCGCTGTGGACCTTTTCCCCGAGCATGAGGTGACGGCGACCACGTTCGACACAGCGGCTTGGCTGATCTATCCGAGCCGGGCCTTCCTGCCCGCGAAGGTCCGGGTGGCGGTGGATTTCCTGAAGGAGCATTTGAGCTAGGCAACCAGGGCAGCGCCCGAGCCTGGGAGGGCGTTGGGGTGCTTGTGCTTACCGTTCCGGTTTAAAGCACCGAAGCCCTGTGAGCTTGTTACGGAGTCGCCATGCGCCCTCCCGTGGCTGCGGAAGGGACCGTGGCCCCCGTGGGGCCGCGTAAGCCCTGGAGCAGGGTCGGGCGCTGCCCGGTGTGCCACCGGGCAAGGGAGGGTGGGCTGCGGACGGCGACGTGTCAGTTTGGGGTCGTCTGCGAGATATTGTCGGTCATGGCCTCAAACTGCGGGCGAATTGCTTCGGCGGCGCGGACCAGAGCAGTCTTGTCGTCGCTACGGAGGATGACCGTCGCGCCCATGCCGCCGCGAAAGAACGGGTAGCAGCCGATGGAGACTTTTGGGTGGGCCGCGGCGGTCTCGGCCAGCATGCTGGCCATATCGCCCTCGGGAATTGCGACACGGAAGCTGTGGCTGAGCACCGGGGCGCCACCCTTGAGCCCGGGTCGCAACCCTTCGAGCATGACCTTGAAGATTGCGGGCACGCCGGCCATCACATGGACATTGCCGAGGATGAAGCCGGGCGCCTGGGAGAGGGGGTTGTCGATCAGGTCCGCCCCGTCCGGGATGCGGGCCATGCGCAGGCGCGCCTCGTTAAGGTCACCTGCGGGATAGAACGCTTCCAGGATCGCGTGAGCGTCGTCGCGGATGCCGATAGGCGCGCCAAAGGCCTTGGCGATGCAATCAGCGGTGATGTCATCATGGGTCGGCCCGATACCGCCGGAGGTGAAGACATAAGTGACCCGAGCGCGGAGCGTGTTGACCGCCTCGATGATCGCGTCCTCATCATCGGCGACCACGCGAATCTCGCGGAGCGAGATGCCGATCTCGGTCAGTACCTCGGCGAGATGGGCGGCATTGGCCTCCTTGGTTCGGCCCGAGAGGATCTCATCCCCGATCACCAGCATCGCTGCGGTTGGTCTCGTCATGCTTGCTCCCTTGAGATGCCTGGCCTAGTTAGCGGCCCATGAAGTTCGAGACGCCCCTGATCCACGGCCGCCTGATCCGCCGATATAAGCGATTCCTCGCGGATATCGAGTTGGAAGATGGGCGTGAAGTCACCGCCCATTGCGCCAATCCAGGCGCCATGCTGGGTGTGGCGGATCCGGGCGCCCGGGTCTGGGTCGAGCCGAATGATGACCCCAAGCGTAAGCTGAAGTTCTCGTGGAAGCTGATTGAGCTCAGCGATGGGCATTTCGCGGGCATTGATACCTCGGTGCCGAACCGCGTGGTGGGCGAGGCGCTGGCGGCGGGGATGATCCCGGGCCTGGAGGGCGATGTCCGGGCGGAGGTGAAGTACGGCAAGAACAGCCGGGTGGATTTTCTGCTCACCTCAGGCGGAAGCAAGACCTTTGTCGAGGTCAAGAATGTCCATATGATGCGCGAGCAGGGCCTCGCTGAGTTTCCGGATACGGTAACCACGCGGGGCGCCAAGCATCTAGGCGATCTGGCGGCTGAGGACGCCAATGGGCACCGAGCGGTGATGCTCTATTGCATCCAGCGCACCGATTGCGACCGGCTGGATTTCGCGGGAGACCTTGACCCCGGCTACCTTTCGGCCTTTATCGGGGCCAAGGCGGCGGGTGTCGAGGCGATTGCCTGGACCTGCCGGATCTCGACGACCGAGATCGTACTTGATCACCCGGTGACGATCATGGAAACTCCGCGCCCGGGTCAAAGGTAGGACTGATGAAACAACACTCGACCGAGCAACGGACGGCTGAGGGCATCCGGCTCTATGCGCCGGAGGATTTCGAGGGCATGCGCCGCGCTGGGCAACTGGCGGCGGAATGCCTTGATATGATTGGCGAGCATGTGATGGTGGGCGCGCGGACCGAGGATATCGATGCGCGGATCCATGCCTTTGTCGTGGATCATGGCGCGACCTCAGCCACAATCGGCTATCGCGGGTATCAGCACGCGAGCTGTATCTCCGTCAACCATGTGGTCTGTCACGGGATCCCGGGGCCGAAAAGACTACGCGATGGGGATATCCTGAACATCGATGTGACCGTGATAATCGATGGCTGGTATGGCGATACCAGCCGGATGTTCGTCGCGGGCAAAGCGCCCAGGAAAGCCGCGCGGTTGATCGAGATCACCCATGAGAGCCTGATGCGCGGGATCGCCGAGGTGAAACCGGGTGCTCGGTTTGGGGATATCGGATATGCGATCCAGAACTATGCCGAGGGCGAGCGCTGTGGCGTGGTCCGCGATTTCTGCGGCCATGGGCTGGGGCGCGTGTTCCACGATGCGCCGAATGTGTTGCATTACGGGCGGCGCGGCGATGGTGCGGTGCTGAAGCCTGGCATGTTCTTTACGATTGAGCCGATGATCAATCTTGGAAGCCCGCAGACGAAAACACTGGCCGATAATTGGACAGCGGTCACGCGCGACAAATCTCTAAGCGCGCAGTTTGAGCATTCGATCGGTGTGACCGAGGAAGGGTGTGAGATCTTCACCTTGTCACCCAAGGGACGTTTTTTCCCCAAGCTCTAGGCACAAGGCGAACCAAACGGAATGCGGACAAGCCCGCATACGCCTATCCTCGAGTGCTGCTGGCGCAGCACGGGCACTCCTTGAAACTTCGTGCGTCATGCAAAAGACCGCGCGTCGGGCAAGGCCCGGGTGGGCGGGTGATGCGTTCGCGGAGCGGACGCGAAGTTGCCCCCCGGGCTAGATTGATCCGACCAATGCGCGCCGAAAGCGGTGCTTTAACGCGACCCCATCGCGGATCGGGATCGCGCGCGGTTGGGGGGCGTTCTCGATCTTAACCACCGCGACCATTGGGCCTTTGCCCGAATGGATCGCGTCGCGAAGCCCCGCCAACTCACTTTCTTCTGTAATCACTCGTGTGTCGGTAATGCCGCAGGCCGCAGCAACAGCGGCGAGATCCGTGCCTTGGCCGGTCGCGGTCTTTTGCTGCCCCGTCTCCGAGTAGTGCTCGTTGTCCAGGATCACAATCGAGAGGTTCGCCGGATGGTGCTGTGCGATGGTGGAGAAGCTGCCGAGCCCCATCAGCATCTCGCCATCGCCGGTCAGGATCATCACAGGCCGATCGGGTTGCGCCAGGGCGAGGCCAAGACCTGCCATCGTCGCACCTCCCATCGCGCCCCAGAAATAGAAGTTCCGGTCGTCATCGCCTGCCGCAAATGCATCATAGGTGGGTGAGCCGAGGCCCGTGACCACCAGCATCTCGCCCCGGTCGCGGAGCAGTTCGGCGACAGCCGAGCGGCGGGCGATCTCGGTCATTTGCCGCTCCAGTTCTTAGCGCCAATCAGGCGCTGGGCGAGGATCACGCCGACTGCCCGGTCGGATTGGTAGGCATGGGCAATGGCGGCCTCAGTCGTCGGCCCGACATCCTCGGCCCGTTCACAGCGATAGGTGTCGACGCCCATGGTATCGAGCACCGGTTCAACCCGCTTGCCCATTGGGATCTGCCAGGGGACGAACTCACCCCACTCGCCCCTCATGGTGATCAGCATGACGAGGGGAAATCGGCAATTCTCGGCCAGGGTCAGCATGTTGATGCAATTGCCAACGCCGGAAGATTGCATGAGGAGCGCAGATTTCACACCACCTAGCCAGAGCCCAGCAGAGAGTGGGATTCCTTCTTCCTCGGTCGTCAGCACGGTGGTGCCGATATCGTTCGACCGCTCGCAGAGTTGGATCAGCCCCTTATGCCCACCATCCGGAATGTAGGAGACATGGGCAATCCCGGCGCCGGCAAAAGCGGTCAGAATGTCGTGTTGCCAGGAATGGATAAGCTGATCTGCTTCGGACATGGGCAAGTCCTGACACGGCGCGTGCGGGCCGTCAACGACGCTTCTCGATCACGGCGCTCCGGAAGATGACCCAGAGGATTTTCGTGCCCGCGAGGATGGTTCCCTTTACCGTACCTGAGATCTTGGATTGCCCGATACGAACCCGATAGGGCACCGGGATCTCAGCGACTTTCAAGCCGTAAAGAACAGCTTTGACTTGCATCTCTACCGTCCAGCCAAAGTCCCGATCGGCCATTCGGAGGGCTTCAAGCGCCTCTCGACGGATGGCTCGAAAAGGCCCTAGATCAGTGTAACGATGGTCCCAAAAAAGCCGGATCAAACGGCAAGCGAGCCAGTTGCCAAAGCGCTGAACTGGCGTGAGCGCCCCTGGCTCGGCACCGCCTAAAGGACGCGATCCGATCACGAGATCCGCCTCATTCGCGAGGATCGGGGCGATGAGATCCGGGATTTTGGCGGGGTCATCAGCCATGTCGCCGTCTAGAAATATCAGAATGTCCGATGTTCCGGCCGCGGCGATCCCGGCAAGACAGGCGCGACCATAGCCCGCGATCGGCTCAGAAACGACGGTCGCACCCGCTTGGGCCGCGAGCTCGGCCGTGGTATCTCGCGACCCGTTGTCGACGATGATGATCTCATCAACGATATCTGGGACGGCTGCGATGACCTTGGCGATCGCGCCGGCTTCGTTCCGTGCAGGGGTGATTGTTGTGATCGTCTGCCCGTTCTTCATCTGGCTCGGCGCGTCATGTCCCAGGTGATGAGGGCGAGTGGGGGAAGAAATTCAATCCAGACGATCCACGCGTCGAAGTGATGACCAATGCCCCAGTCGACCATCGCAAATCGCAGGTAGTAGAGCGGCAGCAGCGCGCCGAGTAGCAGGAGCCCGCGGTTCGGCGTGAGGCAAAGAAACGGCAAGAGCCAAGCATAGTACCAGGGATAGCCTGTGGGGCCGAGCAGGACGAGCAGCGCACTGACGACGACGACTCCTCGGACAATCCGCTCGGGCCCCGGACGCGCGAGGAGAAGTGCTGCCCCTGCAACGATCGCGGCCACGGCCAGGCGCGCAATCCGGCCGGGATCGATCAAATAGATACCCATTTGAGTCACGATCCAGTCCGCGACATTCGTTAGGAGCGGGAAGAGCGCGGCATTTCGTTCCCACCCGCTGGCATAAGCAACGAAGCCGGACCCTTGGTCTAATCGGCTGATAAGGATCGGGGCGAAGAGGATCACGGTGAGCAGGGCCAGCAGCGCATAAGCGCCCATCCATCGCCGCCAGGACGCGCCCGCAAAGAGGATCGGCGCGAGGACCAGGGGCCAGACCTTCACGGCGGCTGCAAGTGCTAATCCGGCACTAGCGGCGATCTGGCGGTTCTGGACGGCGAGCAGGACCGCGCCAATCAGCCAGGGGAGCAGCAAAGCCTCCATATGGGCTGAGTTCGTGAGCTCCTTGGCAATCAAGGGATTGCACCAGTAAACCGCGATCCAGGCTCGGTTGCGGCCAAGCGCATCGAGAAGGCGGATCAAGAGCCAAAGCCCCGCCAACTCACCGGTCAGAAGCACGAGCCTCAGACCAGTGAGCCCCCAGGGGTCGACCCAATGGGCGATGGCAAAGCCAAGCTGTGCGATGGCTGGATAGACAGTGCTGAGATGCTTGTAAGTGATCGCCTCTGCAAGGCCGGAAGAGCGCGCGGCGAGATCCGACCAAAGCGGGCCCGCTTCGCCGCTCAGCACGGCCTCTGGTGATGTCAGATAGGGGTTTAGCCCGGCGCTAACCGCGGCGCCATCCCAGAGATAGCGCAAGAAGTCACGCTCGAGGATCGGGTCGGAGGCAAGCAGCACAAGGCGCATCAGCGCACCGATGGCCAGGATCAAAAGGACGTCTTGTGCACTGGTCCGGCGGTCAATCGTGCTGACCAGGCGAAGCCAGGCGACGCTCGCCACCAAAAGGACGAGCATGGTAGCAACTGCCAGTTCTGGTCCAGGGCTAACTCTCGAGAGAGGAATCAGCGCCGCCATCGAGGCAATAAGGAAACCGCCAAATTGGAGAAGGTGGCGCTCCGCCGAGTGCCACCCGTTTTTCTTCAGAAGAGGAGGGCTGAGATCAGCTACCGCCACCCGAGAAGCCTCCGCCGCCGCTGTTGCGCCTGGCGAAGCTGTTGGCTGCAGGCCGCGGGCGGGCGGTGTCATTGATCGACCAATCATAGGCGTCATCCGAGATCCGGCGAACCCGTGCCAGCTCATTGGCCAAGCGTGGTTCTGCGTATTGCTTCAGGTGGGCGATCACACCGGCATCACGTCCGCCGAAATCATCTTTGAACCACTCGTAGATCGACGAGACGTATAGATTGCCGCGGGAAACCTGAGCACCGCGGGGGTGGTTCACGAACGCTCTCGCCGCCGCATCCAGCTGTGCGTCGAGATTGGCCGCGGTAAACGCGCCCTTGTGCAGATCCGGACAGCCGATCGAAGCGCAGTTCACGGCATAATGTACGCGCGGGTCTTGCCAGATCGGGCGCATGATCCGGTGTTCGATATCATCGAGGCTAAGCTCGACCCCCTCAACCGTGATCAGTTTCGCGCCCCAAGGTCCGTCCGAGAAGAAACCAGGCGAGATGTCGATGTCGCGGATCGTTTTCTGCGGGTAGTGGTCGAGAATAACCTTGACCGTCAGGGCGTTGTAAAGATTGGCCCAGAACGCAAACTGCTCTGGTCGATCAAGCTCAGCCACATTGGTGTTCGAAAGCAGTTGCAGATAGCCGTCCAGAACCGGACGCTCGCTGGCGATGCCGCCATAATTCACCAGTGCCACGGTCTTGCCGCCGCCGGATACATGCGCGCGGGTGAGTTTATCCCAGGCCGAGTGATCGACGGTTTTGCTCGAGACCGGGTCATGCGGGGTCCAACGATCCCAGAGTTCCGCATCGGGTGCGGCAGTGGCGGCGCCGGCCGCTAATCCAAGTGCTAAAGTGGCCCCTGTAAGGGCGCGGGAAATCGTCTTCGTGAAGGCAATATTCGAGATCATCCAACCTCTCCCAATTCAGGCATGCGTGAGTCCTGAGCCAGATATGTGGGAAAGGTGTGCGCGCTTCAAAAAACGTCTTGTGACATTCGCGTGAGTCAGGTTTCAAGCCTCGTCATCGGCCATTCGGGCGAGGTGTTTGCCGTATTCGGTCTTCATCATCGGCTGGGCCAGGGCACGCAGCTGATCCGCCGTGATAAAGCCCATGCGGAAGGCGACTTCTTCAGGGCAACCGGCCTTGAGACCCTGGCGTTTTTCGATGGTGCTGACGAACTCGCCAGCTTCGATCAGGCTGTCATGGGTCCCGGTGTCGAGCCATGCGAAGCCACGACCCATCAACTCGACACGCAAAGCCCCTTCGTCGAGATACTGCTCAATGAGCGATGTAATCTCGAGCTCGCCACGGGGTGAGGGAGTAATCTTGCGGGCCAGTTCCGGAGCCCGGGCGTCGAAGAAGTAGAGACCGGTGACAGCGTAGTTGGACTTTGGCTTTGCTGGCTTTTCCTCGACCGATACCGCACGGCCATTGGCGTCGAACGCGACGACACCATAGCGTTCTGGGTCGGCGACGCGGTAGCCGAAAACCGTGCTCCCGTCGGCCTGATCAGCAGAGCTCAGCAGATCGGGCAGGCCATGACCGTAATAGATGTTGTCGCCCAGGATCATAGCCGAGGGTTGCCCTGCGAGGAATTCCTCAGCCAATAGATACGCCTGCGCGAGCCCGTCCGGTGAGGGCTGCACGATCCAAGTGATCTCGATCCCGAACTCCGAACCATCGCCGAGCAGGCGCTGGAATTGCTCTTGGTCCTGCGGGGTCGTGATCATAGCGATCTCGCGAATACCCGTCAGCATCAGGACTGAGAGTGGGTAGTAGATCATCGGCTTATCGTAGATCGGCATCAGCTGCTTTGAGACAGCCTTGGTGATCGGATAAAGCCGGGTGCCTGAGCCCCCTGCCAGGATGATGCCTTTGCGATTGGTCATTGCGATGTCTCTTGTTCTGCCAGGATCTTTGTCAGTGATTGACGCCAATCGGGCTGCTCAATGCCATAGTCGCGCATGATTTTAGCGCAATCGAGGACGGAGTTGGCTGGGCGCGGTGCAGGTGTTGGCCAGTCGCTCGAGGGGATTGGAGCGACCTCGGTCGACATGCCAGCCTGTGCAAAGATTTCGCGGGCGAAATCGCACCAGGAGACGGCCGGTTGGCCGCAGTAGTGATAGATCCCCGTAGTACCGCGGCCCTGGTGGAAGGCACCTGCGATGGTGAAAAGCGTCTGGGCGATATCGCCGGCGGCTGTCGGACCGCCGAACTGATCATCCACAACTGTGAGCTTGTCTCGGGCGGCGCCGACGCGCAACATCGTGCGCATAAAGTTGTTGCCATGGGCGGCGTGGACCCACGCGGTACGCAGGATCAGATGCTGGCCTCCGGCTTGGATGACAGCCTGTTCACCAGCAAGTTTCGAGCGCCCATAAGTGCCGAGCGGGGCGGTCTCATCCCCTTCGCTCCACGCGTTTGAACCTCTGCCATCAAATACGTAGTCGGTCGAGATATGCAGGAAGGGCAGCCGACGGGCCGCAGCGGCTTGGGCCATCGCACCGGGTGCGTCGGAATTAATTGTGTAGGCGAGGTCCGGCTCATCCTCCGCCTTATCAACGGCGGTGTAGGCCGCAGCGTTGATGACGATATCCGCATCGGTTGCGTCGATTTGAGCAGCGCAAGCTGCGGGATCTTTGAGGTCCGCCGCCTCTCGATCGAGCGAGATGAGGTTGATGTCAGTCCCGGCACAGCGGGTGAGTTCGCGGGCGACCTGGCCGGTGCGTCCAAAACAAAGAATTGAGAGCTTAGGAGGGGCCATTTACGACTTACGACTTTTGAGGTTTCTAGCGGTCTTCGCGCTAATCCGTGCCTTGGTACTGCGGGCGAGGCCTGTCATCCCGAGGCGTCTCGCCAGACGCAAGACGATCAGATCAATAAATCCGTATCGCTTGAATGATGCGCTCCAAAACGCGCGTTTGGTTTGGATCCAAAGCTGAAATCGTCGAAGGCTTGAGGGCGGTTGCGGGGGGATCCCGCTTGGCTCATACCCCTTCGCTTGGAGCAAAGGTCCGAGTTTGAATTCAAGCATTGCCAGATCTTTTTCGGATAGTTTCTTCTTCCACTGGTAGCTGAGATTTGGGTTGATCGATGCGTATGTCGATCTTTCCGGGTAACGCATCATCTCAGCATCATAGTCATGCCCCAAGAAGTGGCAGACCTCTCCGAGACGGCGTTCAGGTTCCAACAACAGATCTTCGTACCGAAGGTCGTAGACCTGATCGGGCGATACCTGATCCGCGATTTTGTCCCATTGCTTCTCGGTCTTGATCCAGTGATTGACCCCGTACCAGGTGTTTCCAACCCATCCCATTCCAATGGATGAACGTGCAACATCGCGCGGGTCGCGCACCAGATGAATGACAGGGATATCGGGCATAATCTCCAAGAGGTTCTGGAGGTCACGGTGGATGATCAAAACAAGTGTTTCGCCCGTCCGACCTTCCTCATCGATCATTCCGCGAACAGCGCTATTGCCGTCATCGCTCTCGGGGAGGGAAAGACCGCTTTCCTGGAAAATCCGATCGATGCTTAAGGCTGAGCGGTTCAATTTCAGTGCGTCGTCCTCTCGTGTGAGATGATCCAACAGGAAATCCCGCTCCCCTGGGCAGTTGATATTGGGATGCCCGTCGAGCAGCAGGCGAAACAGGGTCGTCCCAGAACGCAAAGCGCCATAAAGCACGACGGCGTTCTTGATCGCTGGGCCCGCCAAACTAGCCGTCCTTTTTACCGAGACGTTTGCCGACGCCTGGCCGGTTCTGCAAAGGCCGCCACCAGTCTTCGTTCGAGAGGAACCAATCGACCGTCTTTATCAGCCCTTCTTCGAGTGTGACCGAAGGTGTCCACCCCAGGTCCTCGCTGATCTTGCTAGCATCGATCGCATAGCGGAAATCGTGGCCTGGGCGGTCGGTAACGAAGCTGATTAGATCCTCATGCGGTGCGCCCGCGGGCCGGCGCTCATCCAACACGCGGCAGATCATGCGAACGATCTCGATGTTCTGTGCCTCGTTATTGCCGCCGATATTGTAGGTCTCGCCCAGATGCCCCTCGGTCAGGACTTTTAGCAGCGCAGTCGCGTGATCCTCGACATAGAGCCAGTCGCGGACATTCTCGCCCTTGCCATAGACGGGGATCGGCTCACCCGCCAGCGCTTTGAGGATCACGACCGGGATCAGCTTTTCCGGGAAGTGGTAGGGGCCGTAATTGTTCGAACAATTGGTGACGACAACCGGCATTCCATAGGTTTCACCCCAGGCGCGGACCAGATGATCGGACGATGCTTTTGATGCCGAATAGGGCGAGGTCGGAGCATAGGGCGTATCTTCGGTAAAGAGCCCGTCGGCGCCCAACGTGCCATAAACCTCATCGGTCGAAATATGATGGAAGCGGAACCGCGCTTTGCGGGCTTTGCCCAGCTTGCCCCAGTATCCACGCGCTGCTTCAAGAAGCTGAAAGGTGCCCATGACATTGGTCGCCATAAAGTCGCCCGGCCCGTCAATAGAGCGGTCAACATGGCTCTCCGCTGCGAGATGCATCACCGCATCTGGCCGGTGGGTCACGAAAGTCTCGCGCAGGGCGGCCGCATCGGTCACGCAAGCCTGGACGAAGGCGTATTTTTTCGACTTCGCGACTGCGGCAACATTTTCGGCGTTAGCTGCATAGGTCATCTTGTCGAGATTGATGACCGAATGCCCATCTGCGATGGCCTGGCGCACAACCGCCGAACCGATGAAGCCGCATCCCCCCGTGATCAGAATCTTCATGCGCTATACTCAAAAGGGCTGGTGAAATCGGCAAATGCCGGGGCGGCGGCGTCTTTATCGCTCAGAATGATTTTGTCCGGCTCCATGCCCCAGTCTATCCCGAGTTCAGGACTGTCAAACCGCACGGCGCCATCCGCATTCGGATCATAAAACGCATCGACTTTATAGAGAACCTCGGTATGTGGCTCGAGCGTGATAAACGCGTGCAGGAACCCGCGCGGGACCAAGAGCTGTGCCCCGTTCTCCGCGGACAGTTCCTCAGCCACCCATTGGCCAAAAGTTGGGGAGCCTCGGCGGATATCGACGGCAACATCTAGAACGCTTCCGCGCGCCACACGTACCAGTTTGGTCTGAGCTGAGGGGGGCGCTTGAAAATGCAGGCCGCGCAGCGTGCCTGTATCGGCGGAATACGAGTGGTTATCCTGTACGAAATCAATC